>NZ_JAWNEI010000010.1:0-192907 GCF_034107425.1 Enterobacter sp. 148H3
CTCCCAAACCAAGGTTTTTGAGAACCTCAGCACTCAACCCCGCATCGGCAATTTCTTTTAACGCATTGGCAATTAAGGGATACTGTTTATGCGGATTATCAGCAGCAATATGCTTTTTCATCTGATCGTCAGCGTAGCCCTTAACCTCAATAACTTTATTGTCAACATACTGGCGCGTTGCCAGCACAACTGATGGATCAATTTTCAGGGAAATTGACGATGTGCTCGACACAATCAGAATCATGCGAATGGTCTGCGTGCGGCCACTTCCTTCCTGCAGCTGAGGCTTGTATGTTTCCGGGCAGTTAGCTACGGCGATCAGAATGCCGTCGTCGTCATAGAGACCGATCTCTCGGATCCAGAAACCGCCCTCGTTCTCGGGAATTATCTGTTCAGCGATGATCTGGCTGGTATTATTTGGGTCAACAGCGAGCAGGTTCAGCGGCGCTATGCGTTTTTGGTTGACGAGCTTCGTCTGCGCCGGATCGGGGGTTGGCAACGTTCCGTTGGCATCGCCTACCGCCATTTGCGTCAGGTTGAGTTGCGTACCAAGTGCCGTCGCGTTAGCTAGCCGCGCAGCGCCCTGATTCGTCAGTATGGCAAAATATTTTGCGGTCATGCGTTCACTCTCAGGTTATCAATCAAATGGATGGCCGAGGCCGGGTAATAATCACCACCGACAATAAGTTCCTCAGTGGTGTAGGGGTAAACAGCCAGCGCATCGCCGTGATAGCATCCTGCGCCGACATAAAACTCTCCCGTCGAGCTCAGGCTGATAGCCAGCCCGGTCATGTGTCTACTTGCCGGTTTGGCATCCTCAATGAGACGTTCAAGCTCCTGATACATTTCGTCAGTGATGCCGTTATCAAGCACACCGACAACCAGACGGAATGTGCCAGGCTCCTCACCGAGCTGCCACCACTCGCGCACCTCAATCAAAAAGCCAAGCGGTTCCACCACACGACGCAATGCGCTGATGGTTCCTTTGTGCTGATGGACGAAAAATGAGGACATAATGACGCTGCGTTTGGTGCTCTCCGGCCACGCCTCATCCCAACGGTCTACCGACAGCGCCCATGCCAGGTAGGGAAGTAAATTCACCGGGCACGCGCTGGGGTTCCATAACGTGCGTAGCGGTACCGGCACACGCTCAATATTCGAGAGCGCAGCGGCAGCAGCGATTTCCAGCGGTGAGGACCCAACGGGTAATAACCTTTCACTCATCCGAACCCCCGATCGCTATCTGATACGAGGTACAGTTCGATGCCTGCGACTTACTCAGTACAATGTCAGAGTGGGGAGACTCCAGTTCAACGCGCTGCACACCTTCAACGTGAAGTGCTGCATAGATGGCCGACAGACGGATATCGCGTCCAAGGCGATGCTGCGCGCTGATATAATTTTGCAGCTTCTGCTCTGCTGCCTGCCTGATAGGTTCAGACTCTGGTCCGGGATAAACGTAGAGCGTTGCGTTTATCTTGTAAGGCACGATTTCTGCTGACTGAACAGTCACACGATCGCCGACCGGGCGGACGGTTTCAGCGTTAAGCGCTTTTTCAACAACCGCCAGTAGTTCAGGACGAGCGGTACCATCACCCTCACGGGATAACACCGAAATCGTCACATACGCAGGCTGAGGGCTTTCAACCGAAACGTCAGCGACCCGTCCGTCGGCGCTTCGACCATGATATTCATAGGCTCCAACCGGCCCCGCGACGCTCAACCCTTCAAATGCCTGCTGCGCACGCAGTCGCAGGTCAGCATCAGACTCCATGACGGCAGCCGTTGGCGGAATGGTAGTGTCATCGCCCGGGGTGATGGTCAGGCGTTCGGTATTATTGTTTCCCGCAATAACGTCCAGATCGTGACCGGAAGAATAGGCCAGCGTCACGGCCAGCGCAGCCTCATTAACGCGCTGGCGCCAGATAACTTCCCGGTAGGCGTTCTCCTGCAGAAGCTTCACAATCGGCTCGGATTCCAGCGTCAGCGTCCGTGCGATCGCCTCTCGCTCCTCTTCCGGATAGAGGGAGACAAAGGTGGCCTTTCGTTCTGCCAACAGCGTTTCATAATCCACCTCCTCCACGACATCAGGCGCGGCGAGCTGGCTCAGATCAACAATAGCCATAGCGTTTAACTCAGTGAAATGGTGATAGAAAAGGATTGTCCGGAGGTCGGACGCGTGCCGGTGATATCGACATACAACGTCCCGTCGTTCTCCGAACGTTCGAAAGTGATGGCCGTCAGGCTTATCCGCGGCTCCCATTTCTGGATGGCGGAATAACAGGCGGCCATGATCTGCAGGCGCAGCGCCGGGCTCTGCGGCCTGTCTATCATCGCCGCCAGCAGCGAGCCGTAATCCCGGCGCATGACCCGCGAGCCAATCGGCGTAACCAGAATGTCGCGCACGCTCTGCCGGATGTGGTCAGCCTCTGAAAGGCTTAGCCCGGTCTGCCTGTTCATTCCCCTGTAACGCACCGTCATTGTGTCCCCTTAGTCCAGCTTCCGCCGCTTTGCACACTGCCGTGCGCGTGGTTGTCCACCTGCACTCCGTTGGAGGTCAATTTACCGCCGGAGTGCTCAATATTTCCGCTCATCACCCCGCCCTTCTGCACTTCCAGCGAGGCGGTAATTAACTTGTTAGTACACACCACTTCAGGCGTATCCAGCGTGATGCGGGACGTTGAGATCACCCGCACCTCCGGCACGGTGGCAGTCAGCGATTCAGAAGCGGAAATGTCGGCCGTTTTAATACCTGACACCGTCAGCGCCCCGCGTCCGGGTTCGTACTCGATCACCGCGCCGTCAGGAAACGAGACGTGGAACGCGTCAGGCGACCCGGACGGCGCCGGATGGTCGTCAGAGAAAATGCCGGGCAGCACAAAGGCAGTATCCAGCTCACCGCCGATGGCCAGCAGCAGCACCTGCTCTCCCTCGGAAGGGGCCCACCACACGCGCGAACGTCCTGCACGGCAGGTTAGCCAGTTCAGCCAGGTGGTTTTCATCCCGCCGGTCTGGACACGACAAAGCCCTCTATTGAGGTCAACGTCGGTCACAACACCGATACGAATCAGATTGCGGATCGCGCGAGCGATACCGTGCATGGAAGTTAATGTATTCATGAGAAGAGAATGCCGTTCAGGAGGAACGGCAGCAACGAGACGGGGTTTTCTGCGGGATGATACAACAAGCGGTCCAGACGGCAGGCGGCTGGCGGCCTTCAGCGTGGGGAGCTTAGTCCTCCCACTGGCTGACCAGCTCACCGTTGATGTACAACGCCTTCGGACGCGTGACGAGCTCCGGCAGCGGCGGCTCCGGGGAATAGGTCGCGTGCAGAACGCCCTGTTCCTCGGAAACAAGAATGCGCTCGGTTAATTGCATGCTGATGCTGATATCCATCGTAGCGTCATCGTTTAAGACGATCGCGAAGGTATATCCGTTTTTGCGTCCGTCATCGAGGGTAAAAATGTCCGGCTGGTTTTCCCGCAGCCAGGCCAGTACCGGGACAAAAAATCCCTCGCTGTCGCCGGTGAAACCGTTGACCTTCGCGTTCAGCGCATACCGTTTTTCAAAGGAGAGCGAGGAGGTCAGGCGGGCGTCTATATTGCCGCTGCCGACCGACATTTGCAGGCGCTCCGGGTTGGCATTCAGTTGGGGGATCGCGTCAATTAATGCCTGACGCAGGCTCTTGAGTTTGTGCATCGAGTTTATCCTGACAGTCTTTAATGGTTTCAACCTGCAGCGCGCAGGCGATAAGGGCGTATTCAAGCCTGCGAATATCCGCGCTGAGATCGCCGTTAGTGGCGGGTTCGCTTCCCGGCATCGGGCAGCGGCTCACCTTCGGGCAGGCGTTGTAAACAATGGGCTGCGGAGGCACAGGCGGTGCGGGTGTGCAACCTGCGGACAGCATCAGGCAGCTGAGCGGTATACCAGCGGCGTAACGCTTCATTTTCATTGAGTAATCTCCCGATAGTCGCTTCCCGTCTTGCCCTCTCCTCGCCCGCAGTAACAAGCTCCTCACGGAGTCTGACCTGGGCGTTTCCATTTGCTCTGGCCATCCGCTGCGACAGGGACAGCTGCTGGTTAAGCGTGGCGAGGGCCGTTTTTTGCTCGCTGGCGACCCGGTTGGCCGTGGCTAAAGAACGGGACAGGGTCTGGTTGTCATGACGAAGCCACAGCGCGATCGCCAGCAGTCCGGCCAGCATCAGCATGAGGACTCTCATGGCAGCCCCTTCATGCACCAGGCCTTCTCGCGGACACGACGATTTTCCAGCCCGGTATTTTTGACGCCGTTGACGTATACCCAGCGGGTAAGCTGCCCGCACGCCTGCGACCACTGTTTACGTTTGATAAAGGAGACCAGAGTCGAGCGGCAGGCGGCGCCTGCGCCGACGTTAAAGGAAAAACTCACCAGCGCGTCGTAGACCCGCGGCGGCATCTCCACCGGCGCGCACGCCGCCAGACGACGCTCAACGTTGAGCACATCAGCGACCAGATTTACCGCGGCCTCACGCTCGGTAATGTCCCGCGTCGGCACGACGTTTGCCGTGTGGCCAATGCCTGACGTCCATAGGCCAGCGCTGCACCGGTAGGGCGAGAGGCGACATCCTTCGAGATCGGCAATCAGCGCCAGCCCCTCCGGGGAGGTTTTCAGTAATCGAAAGTCAGGCATCAGCACCGCCAGGGCCAGCACGCCGGCGACGCTGCAACGCTTAATGATTGAGTTCACGAATGCTCTTCTTATCGAGGCCCAGAGACTGGAGGTAGCGCCAGGTTTTGCGCTTAAACCAGTAATTCGTCAGCGCGGTAAAAATGGCGCAAAGGCTCCCCACGTACAGCGCAACCTTTTCAGGAGACATCGCCCCGAACCAGGCCAGCGCCACGGCCAGCCAGTAGGCGATAACCGTGGTGATTTTCTCCAGGCTCAGTCCCATAGGTTTACGGATTCTTTGGTGGGGGCGCTATTCACCTCCGGCATCTCTACCGGCGTGCCGTGAGGCAAAATAACGCCTGACTCCGCGAGGCCAGGATTGGCCTTCAGAACGGCTTCTACGACGCCAGCCGTGCGCCCATAATAGCGGGCGCAAACGGCATCAAGCGTGTCCCCCTGCATTGCATAGATCTTCATCAGACGCTCCCAACATCCGGTTACCAGGTACTGTAGAGTTTCCCGGGCCGGCGGTCTTTTCGCTATCGCTGACGGATGGACAATCTCGGACACAACAGACCGTCCACAAGCAGCGAAGCGTGGGTCGACGAAAGCATAAAATCTGAATGAGGGTGTGCATTCGGGTAATGACGCATGGTTAGCGCCAGCTCTCGTCTTCCCAGACTTCCCGGAGAATATTATCCAGCATCTCACGATCGGCTTCTCCTTCAAGCCCCTGGAGCTCTACTCCCGTCATCGATCCTATTTTCACGGTCACTCGCGATGACGGGAACAGGGACCTTATTCGGCGGGTCAGTTCGTTCTGGAAGGCCTCGACGACGCCATGGCCAATCAGCTGGTCTTTATCGAGCGTAATATTCACCCGAATGTTACCCTCTTTTTTGATTCGTTCCGGAACAGGCGATGCTGAGAAAACAACGGTAAATGCGTTGTTTTTGATTAAATTTCCCCGCGCAATCTCAGCAATCAAATTCAGGGCAATCTCACGATCTCTTTCCTGACATGTTCCTTCTGTCGTCAGTCGAGCAATCATCTCGACACGTTCAATCATGACCTGCTCGTTCAACTCTCTGTCCACACAACCTCCACCACGAGATACTGTATAAACATACAGTATCACGTATTCATAAAAAGAGTGAAGCGAAAAATCAGAACTACTCACGGTATGTGCATGATATCGATGGAGATTAGCGTGATCTCAGAGCGAACAGATCTGATAAATGCCCAATACGTTCAAGGATTTTCCGCGCCTTGTGCTGATAAGAACGCGCTGCCGGAAAGAGCGTTCCGTCAGCTGCGCCTCTGCACCATTTGTCGTTAAAGCGGCTAACGCCGCCCGCCATAAGATGCAGGGCCTCTGCGCGGCTGATGGCGATTCCGGTGGCGAGCCAAACCTCATCAATCACTTTCTCCGGGACCCCGTTCTGCGGATCCCGCTCGTAGACAAAGGGCGCCGCTGCGCCGGGTCGTATGTGCCTGATGCGCTCGGTTAATGCCCGTCTCGCACGCCGGTTAAGGGGTTGAGAGAGATCGCTCAGCGTACAGTTATTGACAGAACTCCGAGAAGGCGCAGTTACATTCTCAGGCTCCTGGGCCCGCTTCGGCACAATTTTCCACTGCGTCAGGCGGGTTAAAACCGGGCTGCCCGCGCCGACGGCGGAATCGTACACGCCGCGGATGCGGACCGTTTCTTCGCCGTACTGGTTAAACCCGGTACCCGGCTCATACAGCGTGCGCACCTGTAAATCATCGCGACGCACAAACGGACCGCCCTGTGCAGTGACGTAACCCGCCCAGTCACCGGCGTCGGCAGCCTCATGGACTGCAGCAAACTCGACGCTCAGACCGCGCGCGGCCTCAGCGTCTGCCAGTCGGCGCAGCTCGCGGTAGACCGTTACCGGCGCGCCGCCGATGAACTGAAACTGGCGAATGTGCCAGCGCCCCGCCCAGGCCGATACAGAGGACGCCGTCTCCTTCAGCAGCCCGCCGCTTTCGTTATCGGTCTCACCATCGAGCGCATAGCCGTCGATATTCTTTGAGATGTATTTGGCGATATAGCCGGTAGCGCTGCCTTTCTGCGGATCGATCGCGTCCGCGTGAAAGCGCGCCTGTCTGGCGCTTTCGCTCTGCAGCTCAGCGGCATCCTCCTGCCGCGCGTAGTCCCCGATAATCCGGCGAACGCATTCGACGTCTTCCGGCAGCATAAACATCAGCATGTGCCAGTGGGGCGTACCGTCATGATGGGGTTCCGCAACGCGGATACCGAAAATACGGATCCCATCACGGTGGAGCTTTGCGCGGATGCGCGCCCACAGCCGGGTGAGGTAGCCTTGCGTCTCCGCCGGACTGGCCCCGTTCCACTTCGCGTTGGGGTAACCTGATTTCAGCGTCGCGTGATACTGCGCGGGCGCGGTTAAGGTATAGAACTCGCCCACATAGCCCAGCGCCTCACAGATATTTTCAAACCCGCGAATGCGGGTCATCAGTTCACAGCGGCGTATCGCCGGGTTGGCCACCGAGCTATCGAATTTTTCAATCAGGCTGATGCGGTTGCCCTCTTCATCTTCCAGCTCCACGCCCTTGAGAAATTCGCGGGTGCGGCGCTTCTGTTCGCGCCACTCGGTCACGCAGCGTTTGCTCGCATACGCCGTTCTCTTTTTGCTGACGTTGCCAAGGGCAATCTGCAAATGCTCGCGCCAGGCAGCCGCGATCCGACGTAAACGCCCGCGCCACCACGCCTCGGAAAACATGCGGATCACCGCGGCGGCAACATCGTCTTTGTTGAAAAATGTCTTCGACACCCGCTCCCAGTGGGGAGGCGACACGTTGAACTGTCGGGCGATCAGTCCGGCGCGCTGATACCAGACGTACAGCGTCTGGTATTCGCCCATTTCAGCATCGTTAATATTCGCCAGCTCGCCGCGAATAAAGCTGGCGATATCTGCGGCCAGCAGGTCGATGTCCGCGCGGGACATATCCGGAAGGCGGTTATAGCGGGCCACCAGCTCGACCATCCGCGAGGCGAGGTATTGCAAAAGCTGAGTGTCGAAATGGCCGTCGAACACGGCCCTGGAGACTTCGTCGTGCAGGCCTGTGCAGGCATAGCGATCGGAGACCCGCCGCAGGCGAGGTAACATCCTTTTGCAGAAGCGGATCAAAAAGGCGTTAGCCTGCGGGCTGCCCCGATGCTGTTCGAGGGCGTCAACCGTGCGCCAGATTTCGAAGCGTACGCAGTCGGGCTGCTGTGAAAGGGCAATTCTTGCCTGCTGCAGCGCCGCGAAAAGGCGATCGCGGCGCTGCTGTTGGGCATGGGTGAGATAAGGGCTGGCAATGGCCGACCGTGGGGCATTCCACGGATAAGCAAATGATGTAGCCAACTTATCCTCCCCGGACGTGTTTATTTTTCATCTCCGCGATCTCCTGGCAGGTTACGCACAGGGCTACGCCAGGCACCGCTATTCGGCGCGCCTCCCGTATCGGCGCCTCGCAGTCCTCGCAGAGGAAACGCGAAGGCGATGCGGGTCGTCTGCGGGCGCAATTAATGTATCGCTCTCTGTCTTCCTGCTCGCGCGCTTGGGCAAGATCGATAAAATCGGCCATCAGTGCAGCTCCTGGGATTCACGCTCGTAGCGAGCCGCCTCGTGGCACAGCAGTTCGGCAACGTCTTCTCCGCTCATGCCGGTTTTGTAGATATGGCTCGCCAGCGCTTCCAGACGCAGGGAGACCGCGAGGGCTCGCGCGCATCGTTCCTCTGTTTTTGCCTCAGCAAGCAGGCGTTTCAGTTCTTCACTTCCGATTGGATAAGGGCGGTTTTCACTGTGTCGCATCACGCGTTCTCCTTAATTTCAGGCAACAGGGTGCCCGGCGGGTTTACGCCATTCGTTTTTTGGTTGGGTTACAACGGCATGGTCAGCCGTTCAGGAAATAAACTCACAACAGCGCGAAAGTGATTCATCGCGGTAATTAGCGCTCTTTTCTCGTCTGTGGTCAGCTCGCTGATATCGCACTCATGACGGGTGACGGGTAATCTCGCCAGGAAAAAGAGAGCGGCCAGCGCCCTGCTGTTCTCCTCAAAAAAGGGATCGCGCTTATCGCGCATGTCAGCCATAAACCGCGCCAGCTCTTTCCCGCTATCGCTCCCGTAGCGGGCGCGCAGTTCAGCGATGTGGTTAAGCCCGCTAAGACGCGCCCCCACGCTTAGTGGAACCCTTTCACTGGCAGCTTCTATCGCCATATCTCCCCTCGCATAAATGTATGCACGCTAATGCGTTCAAAACGGGCAGAGCACGGCTTTTTCCGCCGTTTGAGGATTGCGATTTCGGAAGCCATGCTGCATGATTCCCATTTTGATAATACCTGCAATCATTAGCCTCAGTTTGCCAACGTCTGCCACTGATTGCCCGAATTTGCAATGATACTAATACCCAAATGAGTATTAGTAAACACCCAAAGGAATATATTTTGATATTAGATTCTCAAGTGAATAATGAAGAATTGCTCGATAGAATCTGTCAGGTATATGGTTTTACGCAGAAAATCCAGCTGGCCCGACACTTTAATATCGCCGCCAGCTCGCTTCAGAACCGCTACGCGCGCGGTACCATCTCTTACGACTTTGCGGTTCAGTGTGCGCTGGACACTGGCGCCAGCCTCCTCTGGCTGATGACCGGCCAGGGTGCGCAGTTTGCAGGAAACCCCGCCCCGGGCGATCCCGTTTCGGTTTCGACATTCACACTCAGTGACGGGAGGCTGGAAGAAAATTCCATTTTGAGTATCGACTCTGCTTTCTTTAGCAAACCGCTGGCACGCGGAATCGCCGTCCGCGCGGAGGGGAAGCTGCACTTTATCGAAAAAGAGGCGTCGTTAACCGACGGCCTGTGGCTGGTTGAGATTGAAGGCACCGCGAGCATCCGCGACCTGACGCTGCTGCCGGGGAAAAAACTTCACGTGGCGGGCGGCAAGGTTCCGTTTGAATGCGGCATCGACGAGATAAAAACAGTGGGTCGCGTGGTGGGAATTTACTGCGAGGTTAGCTGAGGCCGGGTCGGTTGCATTCGCCACCAAAGATGAGGCGCTTGCTTTCGGGTAGGACACGGTAAAACCCGTGGCAGGGGAAAAAGAGGATCGATGCACATTAACAGGGCTGGTGAACGTGTGGTATTACGTTCTATTGGGTTTACCCCATAGTGGAGCAACATCCATCAGCTAATTAAAGAAATCCCCCATCGCGCCGATCATCATCCGTGTGTATTATTTCCTGTAGCTTTTACAACAACTAACCTTAACTCAAATACTTAAGCGCGAAAGCGAAAGGCATCATGAGCACACCGATCAAACGGCTAGAAATCATTAAAAATGCCATTGAGCTGGAAGATGACGACATCATCCAGAGCCAGCTGACACGCCTGAAAAATGAAGCGTTTGACGATGAGCTACAGGCAATCGTCGTGGCGCTTGAGGGAAAAAACTACACCGAGGCTATGGCGGCCATTACCGCCTGGCTGCAGGGCCAGCGCGCCGTGACCCAGTGGCGCGATCCGCAGGTGGCGGCCAGCAAGCTCGAGCTGAAGGCGCTGGAAGAGCGCCTGCGCGATCTGATTGACCGCCGCAACGCCCGCGTGCAGCAGCTTGATGAATTCAACGATCTCTATTTCTCCCGCCTCGGGCCGTTGATGCAGCAGATCCTCGCCCTGCGTAAAACCCTGGCCGAGCTTAACCTGCGTCGTCAGCAGGCGGAAGCGCGTCGTCGCGAGGAAGATTACCGTCGCTGCCAGCGCTATATGGCGCAGGCGGTAGAAGTACTGGCGACGCTTACCCAGCGCTGGCGCGATCTCCCGGCCGACTCCGTGCAGGCAGCCGAGGCGCGTAAACATCTGGAGCAGCAAAGTAATCTCATCGCCAACCTGCTGGCCGAAGCGCTGGAGCTGGAGAGCGGCTTAACGCGTGAAGAAGAGCCTGCGCGTCAGGCTCGCGACGAGGCCAACGAAGAGTACGAGAAGTATCGCGAACAGCATCACGATGCCGAAGTGCGGCTGCGTAAAGGAAAGCATCTTTCGGAAGAAGATCAGAACGAACTCAAGCGTCTCTGGCGGCAGGCGAGCAAGCTCTGCCACCCGGATCTGGTGGCAGACGATCTGAAAGAAGAAGCCAACAACATGATGGTACAGCTTAACCAGGCGAAGCAGCGCGGCGATGTGAAAGCCATTCGTTCGCTGGTGGCCCGCCTGCAGCAGGGCTTCGAGCCATTGATGGCAAGCGACAGGCTGAACGATCTGGAACGTATCCGCAAAAAAATGGCGCAGGTCCGCGAGCAGATCGACATTTTAGTAAATGAGCTGGCGGAGCTGGAGAAAGAGGAGTCCTGGCTTCTGGTCTCGTCGCTGAGCAATATGGAAGCGTACTTCGCTCAGCAGGAGAAAGCGCTGCACGAGGTCCGCGCCTCGCTCGAACATCAGGTGAGCGAAGCGCAGCTGGATTCCGCCGCGTGACTATTTGGCGTGCCAGTATGCGCTGGCACGCACCAGCTGTGGGTCAATGCCGTCGGTTTCAAACTGACGGCTCAGGCTTTTCACCACCTTTCCTTCCCCGGTCAGCCAGATAAAGTAATCGTCCCCCGGAACGGTCAGCGCAGCCAGATGATCTGCGACTGCCTGCTCGCTGTGGCCCACCACCCAGGTGATGTTGAACTCGCTCAGGTGCGCCAGATAGTCCTTATAGGATTCATCCCCAACCGTCACGACCGCGTGAACGTCCGGGCGAACCGGCAGTTGCGCAATGCTCTCTAAGCGTCGACGCAGCGCGGGCATACCGGACTCATCGCACACGTACAGCTGCCAGGCGTAATCCTCCGGCACCACCAGCGAGCCGCGCGGGCCGCCGATGGTCAGCTTGTCTCCCGCTTTCGCCTCAATCGCCCAGCTGCTGGCAATGCCGCCGTCATGAATGAAGAAATCGAGAACCAGCTCATGATTTGCCTCGTCGTAGAGCGGCGTATAGTCGCGCGCCTGCGGACGCACGCCGTCGCCCCAGTCGATGCCTTCTTCGGTAACCACCGGCGGCACGAACGTCGCCCCGGGTGCCGGGAAAAAGACTTTGGTATGGTCGTCGAAACCGCGGGAGCTAAAGCCCTCCAGCGCCTCGCCGCCTAAAACAATGCGCTGGAAACCCGCGCTGGCGCGCTCAACGCGGAGTACCGTCAGCTCGCGAAAACGCAGGTCATTACGAACGCGCTGTGGGTAACGGGTAGTTGCCATTTTTAGCCCCTTCTCTGGTGAATACGATATATCTAAATCAATTTTCAAATGATAATGATTACTAATAAGTAAAAATGCAAGATCTTTTAGATTGCATCTGAATATATCTTAGATACACTTTAGATATATCAAAATGAAGGGCATACTATGCGACACGAACATGAGGGCGGCGGGCGGCGGCCGCGCTTTTTCGGCCACGGCGATCTGCGGCTGGTGATTCTGGATATCCTGACCCGCAACGCGAGCCACGGCTACGAGCTGATCAAAGAGATTGAGAACCTGACCCAAGGGAATTACACCCCGAGCCCAGGGGTCATCTATCCAACCCTGGATTATCTTCAGGATCAGACGTTTATCACCATTACGGAAGAAGAGAACGGTCGTAAGAAGATTGCGATTACCGCTGAAGGACAACGCTGGCTGGACGAAAACCGGGAACAGCTGGAACAGATCCAGGTGCGTATCAAAGCGCGTTCTGTCGGTTTTCAGCTACGCAAAAACCCGCAGATGAAGCGGGCGCTGGATAACTTCAAAGCGGTGTTAGACCTGAAGGTGAATCAGGGAGAGCTCAGCGACGCGCAGCTCAAGCAGATTATCGGCGTGATTGACCGCGCGGCGCTGGAGATCTCCCAGCTGGATTAAGCCGGAGCGTGCTCGCTCACGCGGAAGACGCGTACCAGCTCTTTCAGGTGCATCGCCTGTTCATTAAGCGATGCCGCCGCCGCGACGGACTCCTCCACCAGCGCGGAGTTCTGCTGGGTGGTGGCATCAATCAGGCCAATCGCGCTGTTAATCTGCGAGATACCTTCCGTCTGCTCGTGGCTAGCCTGGCGGATTTCCCTCAGAATCACGTCCATCTCTTCTACGTTGCCGACCATCCCGTTGATCAACGCACTCGCTTTTTCAACCAGGTTCATCCCGTCCTGGGTCTGGCTGGTAGAGCTCTCAATCAGCTCGCGGATTTCGCTGGCAGACGACGCGCTCTTCTGGGCAAGCTGACGCACTTCACCGGCCACCACCGCAAAACCGCGACCGTGCTCACCGGCGCGCGCCGCTTCCACCGCCGCGTTGAGCGCCAGAATGTTGGTCTGGAAAGCAATGGCGTCGATCAGGTCGATAATGTCGGACATCCGGTTGGACGTCTCGTTAATCAGGCGCATTTTGCTGGTCACCTGCTTCATCATCTCACCGTTGTTTTTGACCACCGTGGCGGCATCAGCCGAGAGGTTGGTCGCTTCCCCGGTATGCGAGGCGGTATTTTTCACCGTCGCGGTAATCTGCTCCATCGAGGCGGCGGTCTGTTCAACGGAACTTGCCTGCTCTTCCGTGCGCGCAGCCAGATCCTGATTCCCGGCGACAATCTGCGCGGCGGCGCTGGAGATATTCTCCGAGCCGGTTTGCACCTGCTGCACGATGTCCAGCAGTCGCGTTTTCATCTCCATTAGCGCGTGCAGCAGCAGACCCGTTTCGTCTTTGCCGTGCGGCGTGATGCTGCCGGTCAGGTCGCCCTCTGAAATCGCTTTAGCAAAATGCACCGCCTCGCCGAGCGGGCGGGTGATAGCACGCACGATGAACCAGCCAATCAGGCTGCCGACCGCGACGCTAAAGAGGGTGATCAGTATCAGCAGCAGGCGGTTAGACCGGAAATCCCCTTCCACCTGCGCGCCAGCGCTCTGCATCTCGCTGTTTTGAATGGTAATCAGCTCCTTCACCTTCGCTTTATAAGCCTGCTGCACGGCGAGGGTGGTGGTCATCATCTCCTGAATGGCGCCCGCACGATTGTTGTTCTGCACCGCCTGCAAAATGCGGTAGCGCGAGTCCAGATACTGCTGACGCACGCTGCGGATCTCCGCCAGCACCTGCTGAGACTTTTGATCCTGCAACGCGGTGTTCAGCTCTCCCAGGATCACCGTGATATGCTCGCTGATCTCTTTCAGGCGCTGCTGAGATTGCCCAGTGTAGGTGCCCTGCTCGTCCAGCAGCATCAGCTGTTGAGTGCTAATAAATTCCTGGAAGTTATCAATTAACTGGTTCGCTTTTACCGTGGTCGGATAATCACTGGTAATAATGGATTGCATCCCGTTATTAGCCCGGTTCAGACTCAGCAGAGACAGGCTCGCGCTGATCGCCATCAGGACAATAAAGAACCCAAACGCCAGAAATAATTTCGTGCCGATCTTTACGTCATGTAAGAACATATTTTCTCCATCGATGTGATTATTTCTCAGACGATCGCTGTTATCGGTAACGATTTCGCTAACTTTATGAGTTTGATCGTTTTTTTATTTCATAACCCACACAATGGATAGGTAGAGACTATTAATATTGCCCCATTGATCGTTACCAGACCACCAGAGAGGCATTTTTCAAAATAGCCTTCTGGATAATTGACTTAGGCAGGGATAAATAACTGAGGTACTTTCTTTAGTTATTTAATATTAGATTAACAATAAAATACATTAATAGTCACAAGCAGAAAATAAAAAGCCGTTTATTCCTTACGAAATAAACGGCTTTTTTTGGAACATTACTGGCTCAATGAAGCACAGTCACCGCATCCTTGAGACGTCCGGCGCGATGCTTCACCATCGCAGAAATGTGTGCGCTCTCCTCGACCAGGTCGGCGTTTTTCTGCGTAATGCTGTCGAGTTCAGCCACCGCGCGGGTCAGCTCAGAGAGTCCGGTTGCCTGCTCGGAGGTCGCGTGGCTGATCTGGGCGATAAGCTGCGTCACGTTTTTCACCTGTACCACAATATCATCCATCGTACGGCCTGCGGCATGCACCTGCTCAGAGCCGGACTGCACCTTGCTGGCGCTGGCATCAATGAGTTTACGAATATCATTCGCGGCACTGGCGCTGCGGCTGGCGAGATGGCGGACTTCGCCCGCGACCACGGCAAAACCTTTGCCCTGCTCGCCTGCCCTAGCCGCTTCAACCGCCGCGTTCAGCGCCAGAATATTGGTCTGGAAAGCGATGTCGTTAATCAGGGAGGTAATTGAGCCAATTCGCTGCGTGCTGTCGGCAATATCATCCATCGTTTTAACGACGGTCTGCATCGCATTGCCTCCTTTTGTCGCCGCGCTGCTCGCGGCCACGGAGAGTTTGTCCACCTCGGCGGCGGTTTCGGAGTTACTCTGAACGGATGCGGCCATCTGGTTCATTGTCGCGACGGTCTGCTGCACGTTCGCTACGGTCTGACGCGTCCGATCGTTCAGATCTTCATTTCCCTGCGCCAGCCTGTCGCTGCCGTCGCGGACGCTAACCACCTGGCTCGACACGTCATTAATCAACCAGCGGCACATCAGGCCAAGCTGCCCTACCGCGCGCAGCGTCAGCCCCAGCTCGTCGCTGCGGTTCAGATGCTGCACGCTGTTGCGCTCACCGGTTGCGACCTTCAGCGCCTGTCGCGCCACATTCTCTACCGGGCGGACAATTTGTTGCTCAAAGAGCAGCGTCCCCAGCAGCATCACCACCGCAGCAGCAACGAGCGGCATCCACCCGGCGGAGGTCACCGCCAGGGTGGAGGCGAGTAGGGCAAAGAGCACCGCCATCACGCTGCGCACGCGCCAGCGCAGCGGCATAGCAGGCAGTTTGCCCAGCCAGCCTTTTCCAACCACCAGCCCCTTGTACACACGTTTCTTACAGCTCCCGTCGTTGAGCGCCCGGTAGAGCGGTTCCACGGTGGCAATCTCTTCCGCCGTGGCTTTGGTGCGGATGGACATATAGCCCGTGACCTGCCCGTGGCGCACCATCGGCACTGCGTTAGCACGCACCCAGTAGTGATCGCCGTTTTTGCGCCGGTTTTTGACAATCCCACTCCACGGTTCGCCCTGCTGCAGCGTGTACCACATATCGGCAAACGCGGCTTTTGGCATGTCGGGGTGGCGTACCAGATTGTGCGGCTGGCCCGTCAGCTCATCAAGCTGGTAGCCGCTCACCTGCACAAAAGTGTCGTTGGCGTGCGTGATGTAGCTGTGGACGTCTGTGGTAGACATTAAGGTGGTGTCATCGTCCAGTGAATATTCATTCTGGGTGACATAGGTTGGAGAGGACATCGTGGGCATCCCTTGCAGGTTATTTGAATGTTAATTTTGTGGGTCAATGTTTTTTCGGCGGTAAACAATTTATCTTTAGTTGTTAAACTTGATGAAGATCGCAGATTTCACTTAAACCATACTTTTTGTACGATTTTATAATTCATTGATTTCAAATACTTTCGCAAAGAAATTACCTATAAAGCATGACCAGTTAACGCCCACTTAAGTTGCACCGAATGCACTTCTTTAGTGCAGTTGCGCTTTTTCGCCCCCAATTATCTTTATCTGTCCTGTACCGCTAAATCCCGTTTCGGTTGCTTCGGCATGATTAAATATTGTGCAACATTATTTTAACCTGGCGTTTATCCCGATTTTCGTTAAGGCATCTGAAGTGGCGTAATCCCTGCAATACTTAAACCAGTATCATGTGATACGCGATCCCCGGGAGCACATTTTGAACAGGTTACCTTCCAGCGCCTCGGCTCTTGCCTGTACCGCGCACGCACTGAATCTCATTGAGAAGCGAACGCTTGATCATGAGGAGATGAAACAACTTAACCGAGAGGTCATCGATTACTTTAAAGAACACGTCAATCCAGGGTTTCTGGAGTATCGCAAATCTGTTACCGCCGGCGGGGATTACGGAGCCGTAGAGTGGCAAGCGGGGAGTCTTAACACGCTTGTCGACACCCAGGGACAGGAGTTTATCGATTGCCTTGGTGGTTTTGGTATCTTCAACGTGGGGCACCGTAATCCAGTTGTGGTTTCCGCCGTACAGAATCAACTTGCGAAACAACCTCTCCATAGCCAGGAACTGCTCGACCCGCTTCGCGCCATGCTCGCGAAAACGCTGGCGGCCTTAACGCCCGGCAAACTGAAATACAGCTTCTTTAGCAACAGCGGCACGGAATCGGTCGAAGCGGCGATAAAGCTCGCCAAAGCGTACCAGTCGCCGCGCGGGAAATTCACCTTTATCGCTACCAGCGGCGCGTTCCACGGTAAATCCCTGGGCGCACTGTCCGCTACCGCCAAATCCACCTTCCGCAAACCGTTTATGCCGCTGCTGCCGGGCTTCCGCCACGTGCCGTTCGGCGACATTAACGCCATGCGCACCGTGCTCAGTGAATGCCGTAAAACCGGCGATGACGTGGCGGCGGTGATCCTGGAGCCGATTCAGGGTGAAGGCGGCGTGATCCTCCCTCCTCAGGGCTATCTGCCTGCCGTGCGTCAGCTGTGCGATGAGTTTGGCGCTTTGCTGATCCTCGACGAAGTTCAGACCGGGATGGGGCGCACCGGCAAGATGTTTGCCTGCGAGCACGAGAACGTGCAGCCGGACATACTGTGCCTGGCGAAGGCGCTTGGCGGCGGCGTGATGCCGATTGGCGCGACGGTTGCTACTGAAGAGGTGTTCTCGGTGCTGTTCGACAACCCGTTCCTGCATACCACCACCTTTGGCGGTAACCCGCTGGCCTGCGCGGCGGCTCTTGCGACCATCAACGTGCTGCTGGAGCAAAACCTGCCCGCGCAGGCGGAGCAGAAAGGCGACATGCTGCTGGACGGCTTCCGTCAGCTAGGCCGGGAGTATCCGGATCTGGTGCAGGATGCGCGTGGTAAAGGGATGCTGATGGCAATTGAGTTTGTCGACAACGAAATCGGCTATAGCTTTGCGAGCGAGATGTTCCGCCAGCGGGTGCTGGTGGCCGGAACGCTCAACAACTCGAAAACCATCCGCATTGAACCGCCGCTAACTCTGACGATTGAGCAGTGCGAGCAGGTGCTGAAAGCGGCGCGTAAAGCGCTGGCAGCGCTGCGGGTGAGCGTGGAAGAGGCGTAAAAAATCACCGGGCCTACAGGCGTTTGTAGGCCCGGTTTTTTAGCGGTGAAATTCCGCCACCGTCATGGTGAAGCGAAGCACGGTATCGCCCTCATTGGCGTAGCCGTGCGCCGCTTCCGTTTTCGCCACAGCCGATGCGCCAGCGTTAACCTGGGTTACCGTCTCATCCACCGTCAGCGTTAAAACGCCTTCGTTCACGTGCAACAGCTCAAAGGTTCCCGCCGGGTGCCCCGGAGAGGTAAAACGCTCCCCCGGCTGCATCTTCCATTGCCATAACTCAATCATATCCGGGCCTGCCGTTCCCGCCAGCAGTCTGGCGCGTCCACCCTGTTCGCCCTGCCACAGCACCGGAATAGTCTCTTCTTCGATAACATGCACCAGCGGCTCGCTGGAGACGTTAACGATATCCGCCACTGAGATACCGAGCGCGGCAGCCAGTTTGCACAAGATGGCGATACTGGGGTTGGCTGCGCCCTTTTCGATCTCTACCAGCATGCCTTTGCTGACGCTTGCGCGGCGGGACAGCTCGTCCAGAGATAGCTTTTTCTCTTTGCGCCAGTTGCGTATGCGGTTCGCCACGGCCAGGCTTACCTGGGCAACATCGGCCCCGTGCGCAGTCATTATATTGACTTTATCAGTCATTGGTCACTACCATGGTATAAAACAGTCAATACAGGATTATTTATGTCTCTCGTTACGCCGTCAATAGACTCGCGTCTTGCCGGGATTGCCCCAGGCTTTCGGGCGCTGAGCATTCTGGTTGAAGCTGCGCCAATTACCCACCCGGAGGTGGCGGCTGCCGCGCTGGCGCAGGCCTGCCAGCAGATGATTAATGATGATGTGCCCTGGGCTGATGCGCACCTTTCAGGCTGGGATGAAGTGTTTAAAGCCTTCGGCGCGAAACCGAAACGCACGCCCTGCTCGGCATCCGCCCTGCGTAAGCGGGTCCTGAAAGATGGCTCGCTGCCGCCGCTGGATCCGGTGGTGGATATCTATAACGCGGTGAGTATTCGCTACGCCATTCCGGTCGGCGGAGAAAATCTCGCGGCTTATTCGGGCACGCCGCGTCTGACGCTTGCCGACGGCAGCGAGCCATTTGATACCTTCAAAGAGGGACAACCGGTGGTGGAACATCCGGAACCGGGCGAGGTTATCTGGCGCGACGATACTGGCGTCACCTGCCGCCGCTGGAACTGGCGCCAGGGGATACGGACGCGCCTCGATAGCCAGGCGCAATCCATGTGGTTTATTCTTGAAAGCCTGCCGTCGATGCCGCTTGCGGCGCTGGATGAGGCGGGAGATGAGCTGGTCAACAACCTGCAGCGGCTGATGCCGGGGGCCACGGCTCAGGTTCAGATGCTGACGCTGTAAGAGGACAACACGATGTTTTACGGGTTAAGCGCTTTTCCGTTAACGCCCCTGAAAGAGGGGACGTTTGACGAGCAATCCTTCATCAATCTTCTGCGCCCCGTGGTCGACGCTGGCGTGGATTCTCTGGGCATTCTCGGCTCAACGGGAAGCTATGCCTATCTGACCGTAGAAGAGCGCGGTCGGATCGCACGCTGCGCGGTGGCGCATGCTGATGATATTCCGGTCATCGTCAGCATTGGCGCACTCCGGCTGGACGATATACTGCGTCTGGCTGACGACGCGCAGGCGGCAGGTGTCTCCGGCGTGCTGATGGCCCCCGTGTCCTACCAGCGATTAACGGAAGACGAAGTGTTTAATCTCTATGAAACGGTGACCCGCCAGCTCTCCATACCGTTGTGCATTTACGATAATCCGGCCACCACCGGGTTTGCGTTTAGCGATGAATTGTTATTTGCCGTCGCGGGCCTGCCGAATGTAGGATCCATTAAGCTTGGTCGCGTGCCGGAAGACCTGTCGCAGGTACGCGACCGTCTTCCTGAGACAGTCACGCTGGGCATCGCCGGCGACTGGCGAGCGGCCTCTGCCCTGCAGGCAGGGTTTGACGTCTGGTACTCGGTGCTCGGCGGATTGTTCCCGCAAACAGCGCTGGCGATTGCGCGTTCGAAAGAGACTGCCCAATCCGAGCGGTTAGAGCCACTGTGGGAATTGTTCCGTCGCTATGGCAGCTTACGGGTTATCGCGGCGGCGGCAGAGATGATGGGAAAAGTGGCTGCACCCGCGTTGCCGTTCCCCTTGCAGGCGGTTCAGGGTGAGCCGCGTGAAGCGCTCGCGAGATTACTTGCCCATCTGGAGCTGGTTTGAAAAATGCCGGGTGGCGCTGCGCTTACCCGGCCTACAACACTTTTATAACGCCTGTTACTCCGGCAACAACCCAACAAAGCTGCGCTTTTTACGCGGCTCCGACATCAGCTCCTCAAGCTTCTCCACGCACGCCAGATAGTGCGGGGTTTGCTTGTGAGCCAGCACCGCCTCTTCGTCTTTATAGGCTTCGTAGATAAAGAACCGGGTTTTTACCCTAGGGTCCTGCAATACGTCAAAACGCAGGTTCCCCGGCTCCTGGATTGCGCCCTCGTGGTTGGCGCGAAACACTTCCAGAAACTCGTCCACCCGCTCTGGCTTAATGTTGATCTCTACCAGCGTCACGTTCATTTTGCTTCTCCCTGTTTCTCTTCCTGCCAGAACTGGAACGCATCGCGGGCATTCCAGCTCTCGTGAACCACTTTTTTCACCGCCTTGAGCATGGCGAGCGGCGCACTGGACTGGAAGATGTTGCGCCCCATGTCCACGCCGGATGCCCCCTGGTCGATCGCGCGCCAGCACATCTCCAGCGCCTCGTGCTCAGGAAGCTTTTTGCCCCCGGCGATGACGATCGGCACCGGGCAGCTGGCGGTCACTTTTTCAAAGCCCTCGTCCACGTAATAGGTTTTAACGAACTGCGCCCCCATTTCGGCGGCAATGCGGCTGGCCAGCGAGAAATAGCGCGCGTCGCGCGCCATCTCTTTGCCGACGCCCGTCACCGCCAGCGTCGGCATGCCGTAGCGCGCGCCAGCGTCCACCAGCTTGATGATGTTATTAATCGACTGATGCTCAAACGGGCTTCCGATATAGACCTGCGCTGCCACCGCGCAGACGTTCAGGCGCAACGCGTCTTCCATCGCCACCGCCACGCACTCGTTGGAGAGTTCGCCCAGAATCGAGTTACCGCCGGAGGCGCGCAGAACCACCGGTTTGTTCGTCGCGGCGGGTACCTGGCTCCTGAGGATGCCGCGGGTGCACATCAGCACGTCGGTTTCACCAAACAGCGGCGCGATGGAGAGATCGATACGCTCAAGACCGGTAGTCGGCCCCTGAAAGTAGCCGTGGTCAAAGGCCAGCATCACCGTACGGTTGCTCTGCGGATTGAAGATGCGCGCCAGCCGCGACTGCATACCCCAGTCCAGCGAGCCGCAGCCCTTCAGGGTGAACGGCACATTTTGCTGCGGCGTGCCGATGCCAAAATCCTTGCCGTCTTTGATGTCGTCTAAATCAGCCATTTGCTCCCCCGTCAGAAATCGTATTTGCTGATGTTCTCTTTGGTGAACACCACGCGTTCCGGCAGCAGCACGATGCCGTTGCCCTTCGCCTCATACTGGTAGCCCTGCACGCTGTTCGGCTCGACCTTCAGCGCCCCGATGTTTTTTACGTCCACGCTGTCGCCGACGTTAAGATCGCCTTTTTTAAGCAAACGATCGGCGACATTGACCGCAATTTTGCCCTGTTGCACCACGTCCCACAGGCCGAAGGCCTTCACCGTGCCGCGCTCAACGTACGGGCGCATCACGTTTGGCGTGCTAAACCCGACAATCGCCACCCCTTCCCGCTTCAGGTTTTCCGCCGCCTGCGCCGCCGCCGGCAGCGCGTTGGCGTCCGGGGCGATAATCGCATCCAGATCCGGGTAGGCTTTTAAGATCCCTTCGGCGGTTTGCAACGATTTGGTGGCGTCGTTATAGCCAAACTGGGTCGTTACGATCTGCCACTGGGGATGATCTTTCTCGATTTTGGCCTTCGCCTCTTTCACCCACTGGTTCTGGTCGGTGACGGTGGGGCTTGAGTAGAAGAACGCCACTTTGGCATTCGGTTTGGTGACCTGCTTGCCCGCCATCTCCACCAGCAGGCCGCCCAGCTGTTCCGGCGTCCCCTGGTTGATGTAGATGCTGCGGCACTCCGGCTTGGTGTCGGAATCCCAGGTTAGAACCTTGACGCCGCGCTGCATCGCGCGCTTAAGCGCCGGACACAGCCCGTCCGGCGACACGGCGGAGACAATAATGGCGTTATAGCCCTGGTTGACGAAGTTATTGATGAGCTGCACCTGGCCGGAAACGCTCGGCTCGGTCGGGCCGTCGTAGGTCACATCCACGCCAAGATCTTTCCCCGCCTCTTTCGCGCCGTTGCCGCCGCTGGTGAAGAAGCCCACGCCCACCAGCTTCGGGATAAAGGCAATGCGGTCCGCCGCCTGCGCCGAAGCGAAGCTGAGGGCCATTGCCAGGACGAGCAGTTTTGTTTTCATCTTACGCTCCGGATAGTTTTCTAAAGAGAGAACGCACCCACTCGCGGTGCAGACTCAGCGAACGTCCCATCACCACCACAACCAGCAGCGCCCCTGACAGCGCGCTCGACACCTGGTTGGGGATACCGACCATCTGTAAACCCTGCTGCAGATAGCCCACCAGCAGCGCCGCCAGCGCCGTACCGACAACCGAACCTGAACCGCCGTAGATATTGGCTCCGCCGAGCACGGCGGCGGTGAGCGCGGGCATCAGTAAATCGCGCCCAAGATCCGAACGTGCGGAGCCGAAATAGGAGACCATGACCAGCGCGGCAATCGCGGAGGCAACGCCCACCAGGCCGTACAGCGCGTAGGGCATGCCGTTCACCGACAGCGCCGCATAGCGTGCCGCACGCGGATTTTGGCCAATCAGGAACAGATGACGGCCAAAGCGCCCCCGGTGGGTAATGAGCCAGAAGAAGACGGTGATTACCGCGAACAAGACCAATGGGATCGGCAGGCCCAACACCGTGAGGTTAGCGAACGCCGTGAAGCCGTCCGGGAAACCGCTGATTCCCTCGTAGCCCGTGGCCCCCGCCATGCCGGAGAGCAGCAGCGCCCCGCCGCCGTAGAGGTAGAGCGTGCCGAGGGTGATAACCAAAGGGCTGATGCCGGTGTAGTGGATCAGCGCCGCATTCACCAGCCCGCACAGCAGGCCGAGCAGCAGCGTCAGCGGAATGGTGACCGCCATCGGCCAGCCCGCCTGCATCATCACCCCCAACGCGATGGCGCACAGGCCGATGGTCGAGCCGAGGGAGATGTCGATCCCGCCGCTGATAATCACCAGCGTGAGCGGCAGCGCCACAATGCCGATGCAGATGAAGTCGCTGGTGCTGAAAAGCAGCATGTTGATATCGAGCATGCGCGGGTTGATGGCCCCGAAAAGCAGGATCTCCAGCACCAGCAAAATGAGCAGCGCGCTTTCCCAGTTAAGCCTCATTTACGCCACCTCTTTTTTACGTTTGGGAAAGGGGGTGACGTGCTTTCCCCCTCTGTTACCCGGCTGGAAACGACCGTACTTCAGCGCCCGCTGATGCCGCGCCAGCGCCTGGCGCAGACGCCCGTCGAGCACCAGCACGCCCAGCAGCACCAGCCCGGCGATAAAGTCGTTCCACCAGGCAGGAAGCCTGAACAGCACCAGCACGGTGTCGATTTGCGTCAGGAAGAACGCACCGAGCAACGCGCCGATCAGCGTGCCCGTGCCGCCCAGCAGCGAAATGCCACCGAGCACGCAGGCGGCGATGGCCTTCATCTCCAGCCCGCTGCCGGTCTGGTTGGGCACAAAGCCAATCTGCGCGGCAAAGACGATCCCGGCGCAGGCCGCCAGCATGCCGTTGAGGGTGAAGGCGATCATGCGGGTCCGGTTCACCGCCACGCCCAGCTGGCGTGCGGCGGCAAGGTTATCCCCCACCGCGTAGAAATCACGCCCGAACGCGGTGCGCGACAGCGTCCACGCGCCTGTGGCCGCGATGGTCAACACCACCATGCCAAGGGGCGACACGCCGACGGCGGCAGGCTCAGAGAGGGATTTCAACCCCGGCGGCAGCCCTTCAATCCACTTTCCTCCCGTCCAGAGCAGCATCGCCCCGCGGTACAGCCCCAGCGTGCCGAGGGTCGCGACAATCGCCGGAATGCGCAGCCCCACCACCAGAAAACCGTTGAACGCCCCGGCCAGCGCCCCGATCGACAGTGCGAAGAGAATGGAAACGGGCAGGCTGTAGCCGCCGTTCAGCGCCACGCCGACGGCGATGGCGGACAGCCCGACGGTTGAACCCACGGAAACGTCGATATTGCGGGTCAGCATCACCAGCGCCGCGCCGATAGCCAGCAGGATCAGGATCTGCGAGCTGGCGAAAATCATCCCCAGCGTCTGCAGGCTGAAGTAAGAGGGATTAAGCGCCACCAGCACGGCGAACAGCGCCAGAATGGCGAGAAACGCGCTTAGCTCGCGGTTTTTCAGTAAGGTCTTCATGATTGTCCCCCGAACGCCAGCGCCATCATGCGATCGAGGCTGACGGCATGGCGCGGTAGTTCGCCGCTGAGCACGCCCTGGTGCATCACCAGCACCCGGTCCGCGAGGCCCGGAAACTCATCGAGATCGCTTGAGATCATCAGCACCGCCACGTTCTGCGCCGCCACGCTTTTGATAAGCTGGTAGATATCGGCGCGCGCCGAGACGTCCACGCCGCGCGTCGGCTCGTCGACGATCAGCAATAACGGGTTGGCCTCCAGACAGCGTGCAAGCAGCACCTTCTGCTGATTGCCGCCGGAGAGCGTGCGCACGGTTTGATCCGCATGGTTGAACTTGATCCCCAGCGCCCGGTGATAGCGCTCCACCACCGCGGACTCTCTTTTCCGCTGCTGCCAGAGCGACGGCTCGTTCAGCGCCACGGTGTTCCAGCGGATCGGCGCGTCGAGGAACAGGCCGGATACCTGCCTGTCTTCCGGCAGGTAAACCAGGCCTTTTTCCAGTCGCAAACGCACCGGCTCGCCGGTGATCTCCTGATTTTCCAGCCAGATGCGGCCCCCGCGTACCGGCCGGAGGCCGTAAAGGGTTTCGGCAAACTCGGTACGTCCGGATCCGACCAGCCCGGCCAGGCCGACGATCTCCCCGGCGTAGATCTCAAGGCTCAGATCGATAAACCCTTCTCCGGTCAGGTCCTCTACCCGCAGCACCGGAAAATCCTGCGGCTGGGTGCGGCGGTTGCCCGGCAGTGCCAGCCACAGCTTTTGCGTATCGCTCAGGGATTTCTCGCGGCTCACCGGCGTCATGGCGGCGATCAGTGCGCTATCGTCAAACTGCGCGGTTTCGCCGCTCAGCACCACCGCGCCGTCGCGCATCACCGAGACGTGGCTCGACAGCATGCGAATTTCCGGCAGCTTATGGGAGATAAACACGATCCCGACGCCGAGTGCCTGCAGGGCGCGGATCTGGCGGAACAGCCGTTCGGTTTCGCCCGGCGTGAGGGAGGCCGTGGGCTCGTCGAGGATCAGGATCCTGGCGTTGCGCATTAATCCGCGCAGGATCTCCACCATCTGCTGATCCGCCACTTCCAGGGTGCTGGCGGCGGCGTCGAGGTTGAGCTGGCAATGCAGTTGCTCAAGCTTCTCCTCCAGCCGTTTTTCCCGATCGCGTTCGCGCGGCAGGCGGAACAGGATGTTTTCCCGCACCGTAAGGTTGGGGAACAGCAGCGGCTCCTGCGGCACCAGGTAAATGCCGAGCCTGTGCGCCTGCACGGGCGTCAGCCGCGCATATGACTGCCCCTCGACGGAAAGTTCACCGCTGTCCGGCGTCTCGACTCCGGCGATGATCTTCATCAGCGTCGATTTTCCCGCGCCGTTTCCGCCCATCAGCGCGTGCACCTGGCCCGCAAGCAGCGTGAAATCAATGCCTTTCAGAACCGGCACGCCTGAGAACTGCTTGCTGATATTCCGCGCGTCGAGAAGTGGTGTCATCATCGCTCCGCTATTGAACAAATGATTTTTAGATTTAATAATGTTCAAAAGCGTAGACGGTGAACTATATTTACAACCGTGCAGGGATCACAGTTTTATCGATTGAGATTCAGATAAACCAGAAACGATCGAAATGATCCGTTTTGTCGCGTGGCTCACACTTTCCCTCCGCGTCATCACGAACATATGATCTAAATTTTTATAAGAGTTCAACTATGAGCGATAAACGCACTGCGGAAGAAGGACGGTTTGCCGGGCTGGCGCTGGCGGAAGAAGAGCTGGTGGCGCGCGTAGCCTGGTGCTACTACCACGACGGGCTGACCCAGAACGATATCGGCGAGCGGCTCGGGCTGCCGCGTTTGAAGATTTCTCGCCTGCTGGAAAAAGGCCGTCAGTCAGGGGTGATCCGCGTGCAGATTAACTCCCGCTACGAGGGCTGCCTGTCGCTGGAAACCGAGCTACAGCAGCGCTTTGGCCTGAAGCTGGTACGCGTGATGCCCGCCTTAAATACGCCGCCGATGAACGTGCGGTTAGGCATTGGCGCGGCGCAGTCGCTGATGGGCGTGCTGGAACCCGGCCAGCTGCTGGCGGTGGGGTTCGGTGAAACCACCATGAGCAGCCTGCAGCACCTGAGCGGCTTTATCAGCTCGCAGCAGATCCGCCTCGTGACGCTCTCCGGCGGCGTCGGGCCATATATGACCGGTATCGGCCAGCTGGACGCGGCCTGCAGCGTCAGCATGATCCCCGCCCCGCTTCGCGTGTCATCCGCTGAAGTCGCCGGGATCTTAAAACGCGAAACCAGCGTGCGGGACGTGATCCTCGCCGCCACCGCCGCCGACGTCGCGGTGGTTGGCATTGGTTCGGTGAACCAGCGCCGCGACGCTACGATACTGCGATCCGGCTATATCAGCGAAGGTGAACAGCTGATGTATGCCCGCAAAGGCGCGGTCGGCGACATTCTCGGCTATTTCCTCAATGCCGAAGGTGAATGCGTTGAGGAGCTGGAGATCCATAAAGAATTACTCGGCGTCTCGCTTGATGAGCTGGCGCAGCTGCCCACCATCGTTGGCGTAGCCGGAGGGGAAGAGAAAGCCGATGCGATTTATGCCGCACTGAAGGGTCGACGTATCAATGGCCTGGTGACGGAGGAGACGACAGCCCGCGCGGTGCTGGCTCTGGCCAAATGAGAGCTCGCCCTGCGCTAACAGCGAGGCAAGCTCATGAGTTACCTTTTAGCGTTAGATGCAGGGACAGGCAGCGTTCGCGCCGTTATTTTCGATTTACAGGGCAACCAGATTGCCGTCGGTCAGGCCGAGTGGAAGCACCTGAGCGTTGAGAACGTGCCGGGGTCGATGGAGTTCGACCTCGAGACCAACTGGCAGCTGGCCTGCCGGTGCATTCATCAGGCGCTGTCGCGCGCGAATCTGACCGCGGCAGATATTCAGTCCGTTGCCTGCTGTTCAATGCGCGAAGGGATCGTGCTGTATGACCGCAACGGCGAGGCCATCTGGGCCTGCGCTAACGTCGACGCCCGCGCCAGCCGCGAAGTGGCCGAACTCAAAGAGATCCACGATGACCGTTTTGAATCCGAAGTATATGACGTCTCCGGCCAGACGCTGGCGCTGAGCGCCATGCCGCGCCTGCTGTGGCTGGCGCACCATCGTCCGGATATTTACCGCAACGCCGCGACCATCACCATGATCAGCGACTGGCTGGCGGCGAAGCTCTCCGGCGAGCTGGCGGTCGACCCGTCTAACGCGGGCACCACCGGCATGCTGGATCTGTTTTCCCGCAACTGGCGTCCGGCGCTGCTCGACATGGCCGGGCTGCGCGCCGATATCCTCTCCCCGGTGAAAGAGACCGGCACCGTACTGGGTGCTATAAACCGGGAGGCCGCGCTGCAGAGCGGCCTGCGCGAAGGCACGCCGGTGGTGATGGGCGGCGGCGACGTGCAGCTGGGCTGCCTGGGGCTGGGCGTGGTCCGCGCCGGACAAACGGCGGTACTGGGCGGTACCTTCTGGCAGCAGGTGGTCAACCTGCCGCAGGTGCGCACCGATCCTGAGATGAACATCCGCGTGAACCCGCACGTCATTCCCGGCATGGCGCAGGCGGAGTCGATCAGCTTCTTTACCGGGCTGACCATGCGCTGGTTCCGCGACGCCTTCTGCGCGGAGGAAAAGCTGATTGCCGATCGTATGGGGATGGACACCTACTCCCTGCTGGAAGAGATGGCGAGCCGCGTGCCGGCGGGTTCCCACGGGGTGATGCCGATCTTCTCCGACGCGATGCATTTTAAGCAGTGGTACCACGCCGCGCCGTCGTTTATTAACCTCTCCATCGACCCGGAAAAATGCAACAAAGCGACGCTGTTCCGCGCCCTGGAGGAGAATGCGGCGATCGTCTCGGCCTGCAACCTGGCGCAGATTTCGCGCTTCTCCGGCGTAACGTTTGAAAGCCTGGTGTTTGCGGGCGGCGGTTCCAAAGGCGCTCTGTGGAGCCAGATCTTAAGCGACGTAACCGGCCTGCCGGTGCGCGTGCCGGAAGTGAAAGAGGCGACGGCGCTCGGCTGCGCGATTGCGGCAGGTGCTGGCGCGGGGCTGTTTGCCGATATGGCCTCAACGGGCGAACGGCTGGTGAAGTGGAGCCGCGAGTTCACGCCGAACCCGCAACACCGGGAGCTGTACGACGGCATGATGCAGAAATGGCAGGCAGTGTACGCCGACCAGCTCGGGCTGGTGGACAGCGGGCTGACGACCTCGATGTGGCAGGCTCCGGGGCTGGTGCGGGCAGCGGCGCCGTAAATAACGCCGGATGGCGCTACGCTTATCTGTTCTGGGGTTTTGTAGCCCCGGTAAGCGCAGCGCCACCGGGGAAGTTCTTTGAGATCTATCACAATCATTCGATCCCGCTTTTACCTTTCCGCTGCCGCTGGCTAAATTAGTAACTCATCCGACCACATAACAATAATTTTACACTGGAAGAGACTATGAGCCGCTACCCGTCGTTATTCGCCCCCCTCGATCTGGGGTTTACCACCCTTAAAAACCGCGTGTTGATGGGCTCGATGCACACCGGGCTGGAGGAGCATCCGGACGGGGCCGAGCGTCTGGCGGCCTTCTATGCCGAACGCGCCCGCCACGGGGTGGCGCTGATTGTCACCGGCGGTGTGGCCCCTTCCCCTTCCGGCGTCGGCATGGAGGGCGGTGCGGTCCTGAACGATGCAGCACAGCTGCCGCATCACCGCATTGTGACCGACGCGGTACACAACGAGGGCGGTAAAATCGCCCTGCAAATTCTGCACACCGGACGCTACAGCTACCAGCCGAATCTGGTTGCGCCATCGGCCATTCAGGCACCGATTAACCGCTTCACTCCGCATGCTCTGAGCCACGACGAGATCCTGGCGCTGATTGACGACTTCGCCCGCTGTGCGGCGCTGGCGCGTGAGGCGGGCTACGACGGCGTGGAGGTAATGGGCTCAGAAGGCTATCTGATTAACGAGTTCCTCGCGGCCCGCACCAACCAGCGCGACGACGAATGGGGCGGCGACTATGCCCGCCGGATGCGCTTTGCTGTAGAAGTCGTGCGCGCCGTGCGCGAACTTGCGGGCGCGGATTTTATTATCATCTTCCGCCTGTCGATGCTCGACCTGGTGGAGGGCGGCGGCACGTTTGACGAAACCGTGCAGCTGGCGCAGGCGATTGAAGCCGCAGGTGCGACGATTATCAACACAGGGATTGGCTGGCACGAGGCGCGCATTCCGACCATCGCCACGCCGGTGCCGCGCGCGGCGTTCAGCTGGGTAACGCGCAGGCTGAAAGGGAAAGTGTCTGTTCCGCTGGTCACCACCAACCGCATTAACGATCCGCAGGTGGCGGACGATGTGATTTCGCGCGGCGATGCCGACATGGTCTCAAT
Source organism: Enterobacter sp. 148H3 (assembly GCF_034107425.1). Classification (NCBI taxonomy): domain Bacteria; kingdom Pseudomonadati; phylum Pseudomonadota; class Gammaproteobacteria; order Enterobacterales; family Enterobacteriaceae; genus Enterobacter; species Enterobacter sp. 148H3. The sequence goes on from NZ_JAWNEI010000010.1 coordinate 29,682, forward strand.
GGCGCGCCCGTTCCTCGCCGATGCCGAACTGCTGTCCAAAGCGCAAAGCGGCCGCGCGGATGAGATCAACACCTGCATCGGCTGTAACCAGGCCTGTCTGGATCAGATCTTCGTCGGCAAGGTCACCTCCTGCCTCGTCAACCCGCGCGCCTGCCATGAAACAAAAATGCCGATCGTTCCGGCGGTCAATAAAAAACGCCTGGCCGTCGTGGGCGCTGGCCCGGCGGGGCTGGCGTTTGTGGTGAATGCCGCTTCGCGCGGGCACAGCGTGACGCTGTTTGATGCAGCCGGGGAGATCGGCGGGCAGTTTAATATCGCCAAACAGATCCCGGGCAAAGAGGAGTTTTATGAAACGCTGCGCTACTACCGCCGGATGATCGAACTGACGGGCGTCGAGCTGCGGCTTAACCAGTTTGTCAGCGCGGCGGATCTGACTGATTTCGATGAGGTGATTCTGGCGAGCGGGATCGTACCGCGCACGCCTGCGATCGAGGGTATCGATCATCCAAAAGTGCTGAGCTATCTCGACGTGCTGCGTGACAAAGTACCGGTTGGCGAGAAGGTGGCGATTATCGGCTGCGGCGGGATCGGCTTTGATACCGCCATGTATTTGAGCCAGCCGGGCGAGGCGACCAGCCAGAACATTGCCGAGTTTTGCGTCGAATGGGGTATTGATACCAGCCTCAGCCAGTCCGGCGGATTACGCCCGGAAGGGCCGCAACTGCCGAAAAGCCCGCGCCAGATCGTGATGCTGCAGCGTAAGGCCAGCAAGCCGGGTGAAGGGCTGGGCAAAACGACCGGCTGGATCCACCGCGCTACCCTACTCTCGCGTGGGGTGAAGATGATCCCGGCGGTAAGCTACGAGAAGATCGACGACGAGGGTCTGCACGTCACGATCGGCGCCGAGCCGCAGCTGCTGCGCGTGGATCATGTCATTTTGTGCGCCGGGCAGGAGCCAAAGCGCGATCTGGCCGATCCGCTGCGCGAGGCCGGTAAAACAGTGCATCTGATTGGCGGGTGCGACGTGGCGATGGAGCTGGACGCGCGGCGCGCAATTGCGCAGGGGACGAAATTAGCTCTGGAGATCTAGAGCATTGCCCGGTGGCCTGGGTAAAAGCAAAACGGCAACCCAGTTGCCGTTTTTAGCGTTTGCTCCCTCTCCCTGTGGGAGAGGGTTGGGGTGAGGGCATCAAGCCGCGACGCTCTCAAACTTACCGACGACGTCCCAGCTTCACCGACTTCAGCACCACAAACTTATTGTTCGTCGCAACGGTAACGCAGTTACCGAAAATCTTCTTCAGCTTGTGGAAGTAGTCCAGGTGGCGGTTGGCCACGATGTACAGCTCGCCGTTGATCTTCAGGCAGCGGCGCGCGTGGTGGAACATCTCCCACGCGACGTTATCCGTCAGGGCGTGCTTCTGGTGGAACGGCGGGTTGCAGAACACGGCGTTGAAGCGGAAAGGCTCTACGCCCGACAGCGCGTTATTGATCATAAACTCGCAGCGGTCCAGCGCGTCCGGCATATTGGTTTCAACGTTCAGACGGCTGGAGGCCACCGCCATCGGCGATTCGTCGCTGAACACCACGCTGGCCTCCGGGTTCTTCGCCAGCAGCGTCAGGCCAATCACGCCGTTGCCGCAGCCCAGGTCGACAATCTCTCCTTCCAGATTTTCCGGCAGATGTTCCATAAAGAAGCGCGCGCCGATATCCAGACCGGTGCGGGAGAAGACGTTCGCGTGGTTGTGGATGGTCCAGTCGGTCCCTTCCAGCGTCCAGCTCAGGGTCTCTGGCGCGTCGGCCAGCTCCGGCGCGCTGAAGGTGCAGTTGATCAGGCGGGCTTTTTTCCAGGCCAGCGTGGTGGTGGTCGGGCCGAGGACCTTCTCGAACAGCTCCAGCGTCGAGGTGTGAATATCGCGCGCTTTGGCGCCCGCGATAATGCGCGTTTCAGGCGTCACGACCTTACGCAGCGCGCGCAGCTGCTGCTCCAGCAGCGCCATGGTTTTTGGCACTTTGATCAGCACCACGCCCGGCGCCTGCGGGTAGTCCGCGGTGCTGTCGAGGAACTTCACGCTGGACTCTTCGATGTCGTTATGGCGCAGGTTTTCACGCGTCGCCAGCTCGCTTAAGTAGGAATCGCCGATGCTGTACGGCGTGTGCTCCGCCAGGGCGCAGCCCAGCGCGCCGAAGGCGTCATTCAGGATCAAAACCGGGCCGCGGATTTCAGTCTCATCCAACTGTTGCAGCAGATATTCATCCGCCGCTTCCCACGCCTGAAGCGGGTTAACGTCGTCCGTTTCCGGGAAACGTTTAAGGTTGAGTGAACGGAAACCGTTGTCTAAGTGGCTCATCGGCCCTCCTGAATGGTAAAATTTGGCGTATCCCTGAAAAGGGTGCGTGAGTATACCCGTTTTCGCATTAATTTGGGCTTTTGATGAACCAACTTACTTATCTCCAGGGCTATCCGGAGCATTTACTGACTCAGGTTCGCAGCCTGATTGCCGAGCAGAAGCTCGGCGCAGTGCTGGAAAAACGCTATCCCGGCACGCACGATTTCGCGACCGATAAGGCCCTCTGGCAGTATACGCAGGATCTGAAAAGCCGGTATCTGAAGAGCGCGCCGCCGATCAACAAGGTGATGTACGACAACAAGATCCACGTGCTGAAAAACGCGCTCGGCCTGCACACCGCCGTCTCCCGCGTGCAGGGCGGCAAGCTGAAGGCCAAGGCGGAGATCCGCGTCGCGACGGTTTTCCGTAACGCGCCGGAGGCGTTTCTGCGGATGATCGTCGTCCACGAGCTGGCGCACCTGAAGGAGAAAGAGCACGACAAAGCGTTCTACTCCCTGTGCTGCCACATGGAGCCGCAGTACCACCAGCTGGAGTTTGATACCCGCTTGTGGCTTACGCATTTATCGTTAAATGGTAATGCGGAATAGCGCACGCGAATTGTCATGATGACGTGCTACAGTGGCTAAAGGTTCCCCGCTACGGAGTACGTAAACGTTTATGATACGTTTCGCAGTCATTGGAACGAACTGGATCACGCGCCAGTTCGTCGACGCCGCCCACGAAACCGGCAAACTGAAACTTACCGCAGTCTATTCCCGCAGCCTTGAGCAGGCGCAGAGTTTTGCCAACGATTACCTCGTTGAGCATCTCTTCACCTCGCTTGATGAGATGGCGCAAAGCGACGCCATTGACGCGGTCTATATCGCCAGCCCGAACTCCCTGCACTTCCCGCAAACGAAGCTGTTCCTCAGCCATAAAAAGCATGTGATTTGCGAGAAGCCGCTGGCATCAAATATTGAGGAAGTGGAGGCGGCCATTGCGCTTGCCCGCGAAAACCAGGTGGTTCTTTTCGAAGCGTTCAAAACCGCCAGCCTGCCGAATTTCCTGCTGCTGCAGCAGTCCCTGCCGAAAATCGGCAAGGTGCGCAAAGCCTTTATTAACTACTGCCAGTACTCGTCGCGCTACCAGCGCTATCTGGACGGCGAGAACCCGAACACCTTTAACCCGGCGTTCTCGAACGGCTCGATAATGGATATCGGATTCTACTGCCTGGCCTCTGCCGTGGCCCTGTGGGGCGAACCGCACGGCGTCACGGCTACCGCCAGCCTGCTGGAGAGCGGCGTGGATGCGCACGGTGTCGCGGTGCTGGATTACGGTGATTTCAGCGTGACGCTGCAGCACTCCAAGGTGAGCGATTCCGTGCTGCCGAGCGAAATTCAGGGCGAAGCGGGCTCGCTGGTCATCGAGAAGATCTCCGAGTGCCAGAAGGTGAGCTTTGTCCCGCGAGGTGGCAAAGCCCAGGAGCTGACGCAGCCTCAGCATATTAACACTATGCTCTATGAGGCAGAGGTCTTCGCCCGTCTGGTGGAAGACAACGAAGTGAATCACCCAGGCCTTGCGGTGAGCCGCACCACGGCGAAGCTGCAAACGGAGATCCGCCGCCAGACCGGCGTGGTATTCCCTGCAGACGGCGTGGGCGCGGAAGTTATCGCGTAAAGCTGTGTAATGAAACGGCGCAGACCATTGACGAAACCAATGGTCTGACATATTTTGTTACCTGCAAAGGGGAGTAACTTCTTCGTCGGTGGATCGTCATTACGATGCGTACAATACCGCATCCGGTCGCCGGGCAACCTTCGTGGTTGTAAGTGAGACCTTGCCGGAAGGCGAGGTCTATGCATAAAAAGCTAACGGCTATCGTCTTCTGACCATGGCCGTTTTTGTTTTTTATGTGTAAGGAAAATAGTATGCATTCTGTCGGCACTCCAATGTTGTGGGGCGGATTCGCGGTTGTCGTGCTCATCATGCTGGCGATCGACCTCTTTTTGCAGGGACGTCGCGGCGCGCACGGCATGACCATGAAACAGGCCGCCGCCTGGTCGCTGGTGTGGGTCACCCTCTCTCTGCTCTTCTGCGCTGCCTTCTGGTGGTACCTGGCCTCGACTGAAGGCCGCGCAGTTGCCGACCCTCAGGCGCTCGCCTTCCTCACCGGTTATCTGATTGAAAAAGCCCTGGCGGTCGATAACGTCTTCGTCTGGCTGATGCTGTTCAGCTACTTTGCCGTACCTGCTGCCCTGCAGCGTCGCGTGCTGGTGTACGGCGTGCTGGGCGCGATTATCCTGCGTACCATCATGATCTTCGCTGGCAGCTGGCTGATTACCCAGTTCGAATGGCTGCTGTACGTCTTTGGCGCGTTCCTGCTCTTCACCGGGGTCAAAATGGCGCTGGCGAAAGAGGACGGCTCCGCGATTGGCGATCGCCCGCTGGTGAAGTGGATCCGCGGCCATCTGCGCATGACCGACAAGATCGAGAGCGAGCACTTCTTCGTGCGCAAGAACGGCCTGCTGTTTGCCACCCCGCTGCTGCTGGTGCTGATTCTGGTTGAGCTGAGCGACGTGATTTTCGCCGTGGACAGCATTCCGGCGATCTTCGCGGTAACCACCGACCCGTTCATCGTCCTGACCTCTAACCTTTTCGCCATTCTCGGCCTGCGTGCCATGTATTTCCTGCTGGCAGGCGCGGCGGAGCGTTTCTCCATGCTGAAGTACGGCCTGTCGGTGATTCTGGTGTTTATCGGTATCAAAATGCTAATCGTCGATTTCTACCATATCCCGATCGCTATTTCGCTCGGCGTGGTATTTGGCATTCTGATCGTGACGCTGATTATCAATACCTGGGTTAACCGCCAGCACGATAAGAAGCAGCAGGTGGAGTAATCCCCTCACTCCAGCCCTCTCCCACAGGGAGAGGGTGAACACACTTTTGTAACGCAGTAGTTAAAAAATATGATGCAACACGTAAAATCCAGCATTTTACGCTTCCCTCCTTTGGCACATTCCCTATACTCGACCAGGCAAACATTTACTTACATCCGGACATAAATGTGACTAAGAGCACATCCGGGATGGAACGCAATTTCACTCAGGAAATATGTATGAGCACACAATCAAGCGGTCTGTTCGCGCGCCTGGCGCAGGGCAGCCTCGTTAAACAAATTCTGGTCGGGCTGGTGCTGGGTATTCTGCTGGCGATGGTTTCAAAACCTGCCGCGGAAGCCATGGGGCTGCTCGGGACGCTGTTCGTAGGTGCACTGAAAGCCGTCGCGCCGGTACTGGTTCTGATGCTGGTCATGGCGTCAATTGCCAACCACCAGCACGGACAAAAAACCAACATTCGCCCCATTCTGTTCCTTTATCTGCTGGGAACCTTCTCGGCTGCCTTAACGGCCGTGGTGTTTAGCTTCCTGTTCCCGTCCACGCTGCACCTGACCAGCGCGGCCGGTGATATCACGCCGCCGTCCGGGATTGTCGAAGTCCTGCGGGGCCTGCTGATGAGCATGGTCTCTAACCCCATCACCGCGCTGATGAACGGAAACTACATTGGTATCCTGGTCTGGGCGATTGGTCTGGGCTTCGCGCTGCGCCACGGCAACGAGACAACGAAAAACCTGGTCAACGATTTGTCCAACGCTGTGACCTTTATGGTGAAGCTGGTAATTCGCTTTGCGCCAATCGGTATTTTCGGGCTGGTCTCCTCCACGCTGGCAACTACCGGTTTTGACGCACTGTGGGGTTACGCGCAGCTGCTGGTTGTGCTGGTCGGCTGTATGCTGCTGGTGGCGCTGGTGATCAACCCGCTGCTGGTGTTCTGGCAGATCCGCCGCAACCCGTATCCGCTCGTGCTGACCTGCCTGCGCGAAAGCGGCGTAACCGCCTTCTTCACCCGCAGCTCGGCGGCGAACATTCCGGTTAACATGGCGCTGGCGGAGAAGCTGAACCTGGACCGCGACACCTATTCCGTTTCGATCCCGCTGGGTGCAACCGTGAATATGGCGGGTGCGGCAATCACCATTACTGTGCTGACCCTGGCGGCGGTGCATACGCTGGGCATTCCGGTGGATCTGCCAACCGCGCTGCTGTTGAGCGTCGTGGCGTCGCTGTGTGCCTGTGGCGCATCGGGCGTGGCGGGCGGTTCCCTGCTGCTGATCCCGCTGGCGTGTAATATGTTCGGTATCCCGAACGAAATCGCCATGCAGGTGGTAGCCGTCGGCTTTATCATCGGCGTGCTGCAGGACTCCTGCGAAACCGCGCTGAACTCCTCTACCGACGTGCTGTTTACCGCAGCGGCCTGTCAGGCGGAAGACGCGCGTTTAGCGAAGAACGCCCTGCGCAGTTAAAAACAAAAGCCCGGTGGCGGCTACGCCTTACCGGGCCTACAGGGTTTAGTAGGTCGGGTAAGCGCTAGCGCCACCCGACAAAGTACTTAAAGCGTCACACCACTCTTAAAGATCGCCAGCTCGCGGAAGTCGTTCTTCTCGTTACAGGTTTGCTTGCCGCTGGCAATTTCCACGATGACATCAACAAATTCATCGAGCAGCTGCGGCATCGCCTTGCCGTGGATCAGCTGGCCCGCGTCAAAGTCGATCCAGTGCTTTTTCTTCGACGCCAGCTCGCTGTTGGTGGCAATTTTCACCGTCGGCACAAAACCGCCGTACGGCGTACCGCGACCGGTGCTGAACAGCACCATATGGCAGCCGGCTCCCGCCAGCGCGCTGGTGGCAACCGCATCGTTCCCTGGCGCGCTCAGCAGGTTCAGACCGTGCGTTTTCAGGCGCTCGCCGTAGCGCAGAACATCCACCACCTGGCTGGCGCCCGCTTTCTGGGTGCAGCCAAGGGATTTCTCTTCCAGCGTGGTGATCCCGCCCGCTTTGTTACCCGGAGACGGGTTCTCGTAAATGGGCTGATTGTGGGCGATGAAATACTGTTTGAAGTCGTTCACCATGGTGACGGTCTTCTCAAACGTCTCTTCGTCGCGGCAGTGGCTCATCAGAATACGTTCCGCGCCGAACATCTCCGGCACTTCAGTCAGCACCGTGGTGCCGCCGTTGGCAATGACGTAATCAGAGAAGCGACCCAGCATCGGGTTGGCAGTGATGCCGGACAGACCGTCAGACCCGCCGCACTCCAGACCAAACTTCAGCTCGCTCAGCTTGCCCGGCTCGCGCTTGTCGTGGCGCATCACGTTATACAGCTGATGAAGCTGCTCAACGCCCGCTTCCACTTCGTCGTCCTGATGCTGACACACCATAAAATGCACGCGCGCAGGATCGAATTCGCCCAGCGTCTCGCGGAAGGCGTCCACCTGATTGTTCTCGCAGCCCAGGCCGATCACCAGCACCGCCCCCGCGTTCGGGTGGCGCACCATGTTTTGCAGCATGGTGCGGGTATTGATGTGGTCGTCACCCAGCTGGGAGCAGCCGTAGGTGTGGCTGAACAGATGTACCCCGTCAGTGCCTTCGGCACTGTTGGTCTCTTTCAGGAAGCGCGTCTGGATCTGCCGCGCGATGCCGTTGACGCAGCCGACGGTCGGGAGGATCCACAGCTCGTTGCGGATCCCCACCTCACCGTTAGCGCGACGGTAGATCTGTACTTCACGATCTGCAGCCTGGCGCTCTTCCGCGGGTAAATCAGGTTGATAGCTGTACTCGTCCAGATCGCTCAGATTGGTGCGGGTATTGTGAGAATGAATATGTTCACCCGGCTCGATATCCGCTAACGCATGCCCAATCGGAAGACCGTACTTAATGACGTTGTCCCCTTTAGCGAGAGGCTTCACGGCAAACTTGTGTCCGCGAGCAATCGCCTGACGCAGGGTGACGCTCTGGCTATCAACGGTCACCACGTCGCCTTCAGCGAGGTCCGTCAGCGCGACGGCCACATTATCCAGCGAATGGATTTTGATGTATTGCATATCAACCTCAAACGGCCCTAGTTCAGTTCAATGGCGAAGTAGTCACGCGCATTGTTAAAGCAGATGTTTTTCACCATTTCGCCCAGCAACTGGATATCCGCTGGCGCTTCGCCTGCGTGCACCCAGCGGCCAATCATCTGGCACAGAATGCGGCGGAAATATTCATGACGGGTATAGGACAGGAAGCTGCGGCTGTCGGTCAGCATGCCGACAAAGCGGCTTAGCAGGCCAAGCTGCGCCAGCTGCGTCATCTGACGTTCCATACCGTCTTTCTGATCGTTGAACCACCAGCCGGAGCCGAACTGCATCTTGCCCGGCATCCCTTCGCCCTGGAAGTTGCCGACCATGGTACCCAGCACTTCGTTATCGCGCGGGTTCAGGCAGTAAAGGATGGTTTTAGGCAGCAGATTTTGTTCGTTCTGTTTGCTCAGAAGTTTGGACAGCTCTTGTGCCAGCGGACGGTCGTTGATGGAGTCGAAGCCTACATCCGCACCAAGCAGCTTAAACTGGCGCTGGTTGTTATTGCGCAGCGCACCGATATGGTACTGCTGTACCCAGCCGCGACGCGCGTATTCGGCACCGAGGAACACCAGTACCGCCGTTTTGAACTGCGCCACTTCGTGCTCGCTAAGCGATTCACCGGAGAGACGACGTGCCAGAATGCTGTCCAGCTCGGCCTCGTTTGATTCTGCAAACAGCACCACGTCCAGCGCGTGGTCAGAGACTTTACAGCCGTGCGCCGCGAAGTGATCCAGACGTTTGGTCAGCGCGGTTTGCAGATCGGTGAAACGACGGATGTCGGTATCGGACACTTCCGCCAGCTTCGCCATGTAGTCGGCGAAGGTAGCCTGCTCAATGTTGAAGGCTTTATCCGGGCGCCAGCTTGGCAGCACTTTGATATCAAAAGAGGTGTCTTTGGCGATAACCGCATGATGCTCCAGAGAGTCAATCGGATCGTCGGTGGTGCCCACCATCTTCACGTTCATCTGCTTCATGATGCCGCGCGCGGAGAAGTTATCCTGCGCCAGCAGGGCGTTGCAGCGCTCCCAGATTTCATCGGCGGTCGTTGGGGAGAGCAGTTTGCCAGTGATGCCAAACGGACGGCGAAGCTCAAGGTGCGTCCAGTGGTAAAGCGGGTTGCCGATGGTGTGCGGAACGGTCGCCGCCCAGGCGTCAAACTTCTCGCGGTCGGTCGCATCGCCGGTACACAGGCGCTCAGCGACGCCGTTGGTGCGCATGGCGCGCCATTTGTAGTGGTCACCCTTCAGCCAGATGTCATACAGGTTTTTGAAACGGTAATTTTCGGCAACCTGCTGCGGCGGCAGATGGCAGTGGTAGTCGAAAATCGGCTGGTCTTTTGCGTAGTCGTGGTACAGGCGGCGAGCAAATTCGGTATCTAACAGAAAATCGTCGGTCATAAACGGCGTCATTATCGTCTTCCTCATTACAGGAGCGTCAGAAAGCGTATGTTCATATGCTGCAAAGTTATCACACCAATTTCCACCCACCGAAGCTTTTTTCGTGAGTGAGATCAATAAACGTCAACAAATAAATTACCCTCAATGGAGTAAACCCTTCTACAAGCCGCATCATTACTGGCTTTGCGCTCAGCAATTAATGTCCCCACAAAGAATCATACATTTGTGATGTCACTCACCTTTTAAAGTTGTATGACAAGTTATCTTTTCGCCGTCGCAAACACTCAGCCGACGGAATGCATTACTGGTGTGAGAGACATCGGGTTTAACGGTACGGATACCGACTTATGCACGCTTACTTATGGCAAGGTTCGGGCCGTTCCGGGACATGCTCCCGGCTACGCCCCTCCCGTTACACAACTGCTCCCGGAAACGGTTGAGAGGTTGCCGCGTTCTGGCGCGGAAATAACATAACGATGAGGTTTTAGATGCGTAAAATTAAAGGGTTACGTTGGTATATGATCGCACTGGTGACGTTAGGCACCGTGCTGGGCTACCTGACGCGTAACACCGTGGCAGCAGCAGCGCCAACGTTGATGGAAGAGCTGCATATCTCCACGCAGCAATACTCCTACATCATTGCCGCCTATTCCGCGGCTTATACCATCATGCAGCCTGTTGCTGGCTATGTGCTGGACATTCTCGGTACCAAAATCGGTTATGCCTTCTTCGCCATCGCCTGGGCGGTGTTCTGCGGAGCCACCGCGCTGGCGGGAAGCTGGGGCGGCCTGGCGCTGGCGCGCGGCGCGGTAGGTGCAGCTGAAGCCGCCATGATCCCCGCAGGGCTGAAAGCCAGCTCCGAGTGGTTCCCGGCAAAAGAGCGTTCCATTGCGGTCGGCTACTTCAACGTCGGCTCATCCATCGGGGCGATGATTGCACCACCGCTGGTGGTGTGGGCTATCGTGATGCACAGCTGGCAGATGGCGTTCATCATATCTGGCGTGCTGAGCTTTGCGTGGGCCATGGCGTGGCTGATTTTCTATAAACATCCGCGCGATCAGAAAAAACTGTCTGAAGAAGAACGCGAGTACATCATTGGTGGTCAGGAAGCGCAGCATCAGACCAACAACGGCAAAAAAATGACCGTCTGGCAGATCCTGGGCACCCGTCAGTTCTGGGGTATCGCCCTGCCGCGTTTCCTGGCCGAGCCGGCATGGGGTACCTTCAACGCGTGGATCCCCCTGTTCATGTTTAAAGTCTACGGCTTTAACCTGAAAGAGATCGCGATGTTCGCCTGGATGCCCATGCTGTTCGCTGACCTGGGCTGTATTGTGGGCGGATACCTGCCACCGCTGTTCCAGCGCTGGTTTGGGGTGAACCTGATCGTTTCCCGTAAGATGGTGGTGACCATGGGCGCGCTGCTGATGATTGGCCCGGGCATGATCGGCCTGTTCACCAGCCCGTATGTGGCTATCGCCCTGCTGTGCATCGGCGGATTTGCTCACCAGTCCCTGTCCGGCGCGCTGATTACGCTCTCCTCTGACGTCTTTGGCCGTAACGAAGTGGCCACCGCCAACGGCCTGACCGGGATGGCAGCCTGGACCGCGAGTACGATGTTTGCGCTGGTGGTCGGCGCACTGGCGGATACCATCGGCTTCAGCCCGCTGTTCGCCGTGCTGGCGATCTTCGACCTGCTGGGCGCGGTGGTGATCTGGACGGTGCTGAAAAGCAAATCGGCAGAGGAGCTGGCAAAAGAGTCCCTTGGGAAACCGGCTACGCAAAGTTAGCGAAAATGCATTTCCCCTAAGCCGCCTCCAGGCGGCTTTTTTAATGGCAAAATCTGGAGAGTGGCACGCAAAAGTGGTATAACAAATCATCTGCCTTACCCTGCCTGGAGCGCATATGGAAATCACCGAACCACGTCGTTTATATCAACAACTTGCTGCCGAGCTGAAAGATCGCATCGAGCAAGGAGTCTATCTTGTCGGTGATAAACTTCCCGCCGAGCGCTTCATTGCGGATGAAAAAAGCGTCAGCCGCACCGTGGTGCGCGAAGCCATCATCATGCTGGAAGTGGAAGGCTATGTTGAGGTACGCAAAGGCTCCGGCATTCACGTGATTTCTAATCTGCCGAAACACTCTCCCGTCGCGGACGAAAGTCTGGAATTCGCCAGCTACGGTCCGTTTGAGCTGCTCCAGGCTCGCCAACTGATCGAAAGCAATATTGCTGAGTTTGCGGCGACGCAGGTGACCAAGCAGGACATCATGAAGCTGATGGAAATCCAGGAGAATGCCCGTAAGGAAAAATGTTTCCGCGATTCAGAGTGGGATCTGCAGTTTCACGTCCAGGTCGCCCTGGCAACCCAAAATACGGCGCTGGCGGCAATTGTTGAGAAAATGTGGACTCAGCGCGTTCATAACCCGTACTGGAAGAAACTGCACGATCATATCGATTCCCGTACCGTCGACAACTGGTGTGACGATCACGATCAAATCCTTAAGGCGCTGATTCGTAAAGATCCCCATGCCGCTAAGCTGGCGATGTGGCAGCATCTGGAAAACACCAAGCAGATGCTGTTCAATGAAACCAGCGACGACTTCGAATTTAACGCTGACCGCTATCTTTTCGCCGATAATCCCGTTGTTCATCTCGATACGGCCCCCAGTGCCGCAAAATAGATGACCTTCCCGCTGGCAGGTGCCTTGCTGCGCCTGCTGGCTCCAGTGGGTAAGCAAAACATATATAGTGTCAGCCTTTGTAAATCCCCTCGCTCACTTCCTGGGCTTACGCCAAAATCAACTCACGCCTGCAAATTCTGTGACGCAGAACGTTGGGCTTTGTTACAATTGGATTCACTTCGTTATTTTGTAAGTTAGTGCTTGCTAACCAGCCAATTAACAGGGAAACGTGTTGGCCACACCGTAATGTGTCCGCGAGCGACCATAATGAAATCACAACAATGTCGCCGTGCTGTTTGCCCCGGATAACAGGCGTGACGTTAACCGATTTCCAGGAACACTGAATGGAACTTTTGACCCAACTACTGCATGCCCTTTGGGCGCAGGATTTTGAAACGCTGGCCAACCCTTCCATGATTGGCATGCTCTATTTCGTCTTGTTTATGATCCTGTTCCTTGAGAACGGTTTGCTGCCTGCTGCCTTCCTGCCTGGTGACAGTTTGCTGGTGCTCGTCGGCGTGCTGTGTGCCAAAGGGGCGATGGCGTTTCCGCAAACTATTTTATTACTGACCGTCGCGGCCAGCCTCGGCTGCTGGGTGAGCTACATCCAGGGTAGATGGCTGGGCAATACCCGGATCGTCCAGAACTGGCTCTCGCACCTGCCTGCACATTATCATCAGCGGGCGCACCACCTTTTTCATAAGCACGGGCTTTCCGCACTGCTGATTGGCCGCTTTATCGCGTTTGTACGTACGCTGTTGCCGACCATTGCCGGTCTGTCGGGGCTGAGCAGCGCCCGCTTCCAGTTCTTTAACTGGATGAGCGGTCTGTTATGGGTGCTTATTCTGACAACGCTCGGCTATGCGTTGGGTAAAACGCCGGTGTTTATGAAATATGAAGACCAGCTGATGTCCTGCCTGATGCTGCTGCCTGTGGTTCTGCTGGTCTTCGGCCTGATCGGCTCTCTGGTCGTGCTGTGGAAAAAGAAATACGGAGCCAGAGGCTAACGATGGCTATCTCACCGCTTGCCCTGCGCCGTTTTGCCTGCGCCGTGATGACACTGGTGGTGCTCAGCGCCATGCTGCTGGCATGGAGCGCGCTTTCGCACCAGGAATCCACGCTTGCCATTCGCCCGGTGAACCAGGGTGCCAGCGTGCCTGACGGTTTTTCTGTCTGGCATCATCTGGATGCGAACGGGATCCGCTTTAAAAGCATCACTCCGCAGGACGACGTTTTACTGATCAAGTTTGATTCCCGTGCGCAAAGTGCCGCCGCGAAAGTGGTTCTCGACCGTACGCTGCCGCACGGGTATATCATTGCCCAGCAGGAAGATGAGAGCCAGCCTGCAGCCTGGCTCTCTTTGATTCGCGATACGTCGCATCGGTTTGGATAACTTCCAGGATTCCGAATCTTTTCACTCACTTTGGTGAATCCCCCGTTTACTTACTATGCTTAAGTACGCGGAGCACCCCTCGACTGTACTCCGCATAACTTTGGATAGCGGCTTACGCCGCAACACAATGGAAGGTTTCGATAATGAAATTCCGCATGACTCTGGCTCTGGCCCTTTTTTCTTTAAGCACAGCATCCTTCGCAAACTCTCTTTGTCAGGAGAAAGAACAGGATATTCAGCGTGAGATCGGTTATGCCGAAAAGCATAACAATCAGCACCGTGTTGACGGTCTTAAAAAAGCGCTGAGCGAAGTGAAAGCGAACTGTTCAGACAGCAAGCTTCGTGCCGACCACAAGAAGAAAATCGCTGAACAGAAGGACGAGATAGCCGAGCGCCGTCGCGACCTGCAGGAAGCGAAAGAGAAAGGAGATGCGGAAAAAATTGCTAAGCGCGAGAAGAAGTTGAAAGAAGCGCAGGACGACCTGAAAGCGCTGGAAGCTCGCGATTATTGAGTTAACGGAAATCTCAACAGGAGAGAGAATCATGTCAAAAGATACGACGTCTGAACATCTGCGCGCTGAACTGAAATCCCTGGCCGATACCCTTGAAGAGGTGCTGAACTCCTCTGCTGATAAGTCAAAAGAAGAGGTCAGCAAGCTGCGCAGCAAGGCGGAGCAGGCGCTGAAAGAGAGCCGCTATCGCCTGGGTGAAACCGGTGATGCACTGGCGAAACAGACCCGCGAAGCGGCTGCCCGCGCGGACGAATACGTGCGTGATAATCCATGGACGGGTGTAGGAATTGGTGCCGCAGTGGGTGTGGTACTGGGTGTCCTTCTGACGCGTCGTTGATATGGAAGATCCTCGTCACGCACAAGGGCCTGCTAACAACGTCCTCGGCATCGGCCAGCGTATTTTAACAACGCTGGTCGGGATTGCCGAAACGCGCGTCCGGCTGGCAGTAGTTGAGCTGGAAGAGGAGAAAGCCAACCTCTTCCAGATGCTGCTGATGCTCGGACTGACCATGCTCTTCGCCGCGTTTGGTCTGATGAGCCTGATGGTGTTAATCATCTGGGCCATTGACCCGCAGTATCGTCTTAACGCCATGATTGCCACCACCGTCGTTCTGCTGGTAGCAGCGTTGATTGGCGGCATCTGGACGCTGCGTAAAGCGCGTAAGTCCACGTTCCTGCGCCATACGCGTCAGGAGCTGGCTAACGATCGCGCCCTGCTGGAGGATGACAAGCCGTGAGCGGTAAAGCCGAACGTCAAAAGCGAAAAGCGTACCTGCTAAGCCAGATCCAGCAGCAACGGCTGGATCTATCGGCCAGCCGTCGCGACTGGATTGACGCGACGCGACGGTTTGACCGAGGCTGGAACACCTTCCTGAGCCTGCGTTCATGGGCGCTGGTCGGCAGCAGCGTGATGGCTATCTGGACGGTTCGTCATCCAAATATGCTCATCCGCTGGGCGCGCCGTGGGTTTGGTGCCTGGAGCGCCTGGCGTCTGGTGAAAGCAACGTTGCGGCAGCAGCAATTACGCTAGCCTTCTCGCCGGGTGGCGCTGCGCTTACCCGGCAAAATCCTCCCCCTCCCTTACTCAATATCTTTGAAGAAGATTGACAGTTTTCCTTGCTAACAATTGTCACCCGCCCCGTTTATTATCCTCTCCATCGACAGCAACGACGCGGTATCTACCCGGAATTGCAGACAAATAACGTTCAGCCGCTGATGTGGTTTTCTGGAGAGTAAAATGAAAAAATTAGAAGATGTTGGTGTACTGGTAGCGCGTATTCTGATGCCAATTCTGTTCATCGTAGCTGGTTGGGGAAAAATCACCGGTTATGCGGGTACCCAGCAGTATATGGAAGCCATGGGCGTTCCGGGATTCCTGTTGCCACTGACTATTCTTCTTGAGTTCGGCGGCGGCCTGGCAGTCCTGTTCGGCTTCCTGACCCGCACTACCGCGCTGTTTACTGCAGGCTTCACCGTACTGACGGCGTTCATCTTCCACAGCAACTTTGCGGAAGGCGTGAACTCTCTGATGTTCATGAAAAACTTGACCATCGCGGGTGGCTTCCTGCTGCTGGCCGTCACTGGCCCGGGCGCATACAGCATCGACCGCGTTCTGAATAAGAAATGGTAAGCACGCTATACTGAATGAACTCAAAGCGAGGAGACATCTCCTCGCTTTTGCTATCTGACGGAGGAGAAAAAATGGGACAACTCGTAGACGGCGTATGGCAGGATGTCTGGTATGACACCAAATCCACCGGAGGTCGCTTCAAGCGCTCAGTTTCGGCCTTCCGTAACTGGCTGACCGCCGACGGTGCCCCCGGCCCGAGCGGCGAAGGCGGCTTCGCGGCTGAGAAAGACCGTTATCATCTTTATGTTTCCCTTGCCTGCCCGTGGGCGCACCGCACGCTAATTGTGCGCAAGCTCAAAGGTCTCGAATCCTTAATTCCGGTTTCGGTGGTCAACCCACTGATGCTGGAAAACGGCTGGACGTTCGACAGTGATTTCCCTGCGGCAACCGGCGACGAACTGTATCACCACGATTTCCTGTACCAGCTCTATCTGCGCGCCGATCCGCACTACACCGGTCGCGTGACCGTGCCTGTGCTGTGGGACAAGAAAAACCAGACGATTGTCAGCAATGAGTCTGCGGAGATCATCCGCATGTTCAATACCGCATTTGATGCGCACGGCGCCCGCGCCGGAGATTATTACCCGGTTGAACTGCGCGATAAGATTGACGAGCTGAACGGCTGGATTTACGACAACGTCAACAACGGTGTCTACAAGGCCGGTTTCGCCACCAGCCAGGAAGCGTATGACGAAGCGGTCGGGAAGGTGTTTGAATCACTGGAACGCCTGGAGCAGATCCTGGGCCAGCATCGCTACCTGACGGGCGATCGCCTGACGGAAGCGGACATTCGCCTGTGGACCACGCTGGTTCGCTTTGATCCGGTCTATGTCACCCACTTTAAGTGCGATAAACACCGCATCAGCGACTACCTGAACCTGTATGGTTTCCTGCGCGACATCTACCAGATGCCGGGCATCGCGGAAACGGTCGACTTCGACCATATTCGCACCCACTATTTCCGCAGCCACAAGACCATCAACCCGACGGGTATTATCTCCATCGGTCCGTGGCAGAACCTGGATGAACCGCACGGGCGCGACGTCCGATTTGGATAAATATTAAGGGCATCAATAGATGCCCTTTTTTAATTCACAATCTCCATCTATCCTTACTTTGATTGCTTAGAAAACAAGTGATTGACCGATTATTGAGGCAAGGAAAATGGACTGGTATCTGAAAGTACTGCGCAACTACATTGGATTTGGTGGCCGCGCCCGCCGCAAAGAGTACTGGATGTTCGTTCTGGTGAACTTCATCCTCATCATGGTGCTGGGTATTGTGGATAAAATTCTTGGCTGGGAGCGGGCTGGCGGTGAAGGCGTGCTGACCACCATTTATGGCCTGTTAGTCCTACTGCCATCGTGGGCGGTACTGTTCCGTCGGCTGCACGATACCGATCGTTCGGCGTGGTGGTTATTGCTGCTGTTGATCCCGATCGTGGGCTGGATCGTGATTTTGATTTTCAACTGTCAGAGCGGAACGCCGGGCGAAAACCGTTTTGGTCCCGATCCTAAGATCGGCGCGTAAATTACTGCCCGGTGGCGCTTACGCTTACCGGGCCTGTACGCTTATTTGTTGTGGTGCGCAAAGAGCTTTGGAATTTCTCGCAGGCACCACGATTTGGCTTCGCCCATGCTGTCGCGACGCCACGCCATAATGATATCCACTTCGCTGGTGTACTCCGGGCTCACAACCCGCAGTCGTCCTTCCGCAATATCTTTTTCCACAAACGGGTACGGCATCGTCGCCACGCCCAGACCGGCCAGCAGTGCCTGCCGTTTGTCCTCCAGCGAGGTCACCGTCAGACGAGGCTGTTTATCCAGCAGCTGCACCGTCAGCACCGGACGCTCGCGCGCGGTATCCGCTACCGCCACGCCGCGATACTTCACGCGCGTCACTTCAGAGAGCGGCTCGGGCTCCTGATGAATCGGGTGGTTGGGGGCGGCAACGTAAACGTTCATCACGCTGTAGAGCTTGCGCGAGTTGATTTCCGACGATGAGCGGAAGTGCATGTCCGGCGCAATAACGATATCTGCCCTGCCCGTCTCCAGACGTTCCCACGCCCCTGCCAGCACCTCGGTGATGATGGACAGCTGCGTATTGGCCTTCGCCGCCAGGCGGTCCACCAGCGGGAACAGCGCTTCGGTCGGCACCAGCGCTTCGGTCACGAGCGTGAGATGGGTTTCCCAGCCGCGCGCCAGCGCTTCGGCGTCTGTCGTCAGCTTGTCCGCCGCTTCCAGCAGTACGCGGCCGCGCTCCAGCAGCATTCGACCGACGTTGGTGAATTTTGTTCGATGACCGGAGCGGTCAAAAAGCACCACGTCCAGCTCTTCTTCCAGCTTTTGCATGGTGTAGCTCAGCGCAGACGGAACGCGCCCCAGTTCATCGGCCGCTGCCGCAAAACTGCCGCGCCGGTCAATCGCGTCCATGACGCGAAGCGCCTCAAGCGTCAATGCTCTCTCTTTAGCCATCTCGTTCTCATTCAGGAAATTTGAACATACCGGGCAGAATATCTGGCTAACAATGAAGCGTCCATACCTTTACCATTGTTTTAGTGTAAAGAGAGGTCAAGTTTATGATTACGACAAGAACAGCTAAACAGTGCGGACAAGCCGATTTCGGTTGGCTGCAGGCCCGCTACACCTTTTCCTTTGGACACTACTTTGACCCTAAACTCCTCGGTTACGCTTCACTGCGCGTGCTGAACCAGGAAGTGCTCGCCCCGGGCGCATCCTTCCAGCCGCGTACGTACCCGAAAGTCGATATCCTGAACCTGATCCTGGAAGGCGAGGCAGAATACCGCGATAGCGAGGGCAATCATGTCCAGGCAAAGGCTGGCGAAGCGTTGTTAATTTCCACACAGCCGGGCATCAGCTACAGCGAACATAACCTCAGCAAAGACAAAACGCTGACCCGCATGCAGCTATGGCTGGACGCCTGCCCTGAGCGGGAAAATCCGCTGGTCCAGAAGTTAGATTTAACGGGCGATAAGCAGCAGCTGATTGCATCGCCGGACGGCAGTAAAGGTAGCCTGCAGCTGCGCCAGCAGGTGTGGCTGCATCATATCGAACTGAAGAAAGGTGAACAGGCGAGCTTCCAGCTTCACGGTCCGCGCGCCTATCTGCAGTCTATTCACGGTACGGTGCATGCGGTGACGCACGCGGAAGAGAAAGAAGCACTCACCTGCGGCGACGGGGCGTTTATTCGTGATGAAGCGAATATCACGCTGGTGGCAGATACGCCGCTGCGCGCGCTGCTAATTGATTTGCCGGTTTAGAGAATGCCCTCACCTTAACCCTCTCCCAACGGGAGAGGGAACCGATCGAGCCTCGGCAGAATTATCCGGCGCCGTACGCGACGACGAAATCACTCTGCCAGCGCGTTAGCCATATCAGTTCTAATCTGTTTACGCTGTTCCGGCGTTAATACCTGGCTGACGTCGAAGTAATATTTCACGCGGTAATAACGGGTCTGCTCTTCAATTTTGCTAAAGGCGGCAAGCTGGCTTTTGACCGTGCTTTCGTCCCATTTACCCGCCTGGAACATGTCGACCAGCGCGCCGTCCTTCACGCCCGTCATCGGGATCTTGCTGACATTTTGTTCCAGCTGCTTATGCAGCTCTTCAATCTTCTTAACCTGCTCATTGCTGAGCTTCAGGTGCTGTACCAGCGGATCCTGCGATGGAGACGGAGCAGCCTCAACGTTCGCGGCCTGTGCCGTAAAACTGCACACTGCCAGCGAGGCGGCGACCAGCGCAATACGGGTCATTTTCATCATCTTACTGTCCTTACATGCTGTGATAGGAAAAGCGGGCATTGTTTTTCAAGAGCGGATGAATATGTGTGAGTAATTATATAAACAATTTTGTATGTTTCGCGGGCAAAAACATGCCCCCTGGGTTGAGGGGGCATGAGCACTCACATTTAGATTGACTGGGTAAACGTTCGAGAAATCACGTCCTGCTGCTGTTCCCGCGTCAGCGCATTAAACCGCACCGCATAGCCTGAAACGCGGATGGTCAGATTCGGGTAATTCTCCGGATGCGCAATGGCATCCAGCAGCATCTCCCGGTTCATCACGTTAACGTTCAGGTGCTGCCCGCCCTCAATAGATACTTCGTGATGGAAGTACCCGTCCAGCAGCCCCACCAGGTTGGTTTTGCGCACCAGCTCGTCCTTACCCAACGCCTGCGGCACGATAGAGAAGGTGTAGGAGATGCCATCTTTCGCATAGGTAAATGGCAGCTTGGCAACCGATGTTAGCGAGGCCACCGCCCCTTTTCTGTCGCGGCCATGCATCGGGTTTGCGCCTGGCGCAAACGGCGTGCCGCCGCGGCGTCCGTCCGGCGTGTTCCCGGTCTTCTGGCCGTAAACCACGTTGGAGGTGATGGTCAGGATCGACTGGGTCGGCACCGCGTTGCGATAGGTTGGCAGCGCCTGAATTTTCTTCATAAAGCGCTCCACCAGGTCGCAGGCAATGCTGTCCACACGGTCGTCGTTGTTGCCGTACTGCGGATAGTCCCCTTCAATCACGAAATCGACCGCCAGGCCGGTATGGTCGCGCACCGGCTTCACCGTAGCGTATTTAATCGCCGACAGGGAATCCGCCGCCACCGACAGCCCGGCAATGCCGCAGGCCATGGTGCGATAGACATCCCGGTCGTGCAGCGCCATCAGCGAGGCTTCGTAGCTGTACTTATCATGCATGTAGTGAATGAGATTCAGGGCGCTGATGTACTGCACCGCCAGCCAGTCCATAAAGTGATCGAGACTCGCCATCACGGTGTCGTAATCCAGCACGTCGTCCAGCAGCGGCTCGGTTTTTGGCCCGACCTGGATCTTCAGCTTTTCGTCCACCCCACCGTTGATTGCGTACAGCAGCGTTTTGGCAAGGTTGGCGCGCGCGCCAAAGAACTGCATCTGCTTGCCGATCACCATCGGGCTGACGCAGCAGGCAATGGCATAATCGTCGCTGTTGAAGTCCGCACGCATCAGATCGTCGTTCTCATACTGCAGAGAAGAGGTGACGATCGATACCTGCGCGGCGTATTTCTTGAACGCGATCGGCAGCTGTTCTGACCAGAGGATCGTCAGGTTCGGCTCCGGCGCGGGTCCCATGGTGTGCAGGGTATGCAGATAGCGGAAGCTGTTTTTGGTCACCAGCGTGCGTCCGTCCAGCCCCATGCCGCCGATCACTTCCGTCGCCCAGATCGGATCGCCGGAGAAGAGCGTGTCGAACTCCGGCGTGCGCAGGAAGCGCACCATGCGGATCTTCATGATGAAGTGGTCGATCAGCTCCTGCGCCTGCACCTCGCTCAGCCGCCCCGCCTGCATGTCGCGTTCGATGTAGATATCGAGGAACGAGGCCGTGCGCCCCAGCGACATCGCCCCGCCGTTCTGGGATTTCACCGCTGCCAGGTAGGCAAAATAGACCCACTGCACCGCTTCCTGAGCGCCCATAGCCGGACGAGAGATATCAAACCCGTAGTTCGCCGCCATCTGCTGGATCTGCAGCAGCGCGCGCTTGTGTTCCGCCAGCTCTTCGCGCAGGCGGATCGTTGCCTCCAGATCTTCGCCGCGCTCCAGCCTGCCCTGCAGATCGGCAAACTGAAGTTCACGTTCGCGTACCAGATAGCTGATGCCGTAGAGCGCCACGCGGCGGTAATCACCGATGATGCGTCCGCGCCCGTAGCCGTCCGGCAAACCGGTCAGCACGCCGGATTTACGACAGCGCATCATCTCCGGGGAGTAGACGTCAAACACGCCCTGGTTATGGGTTTTGCGCAGGTCGGTAAACAGGTATTCGAAGTGCGGATCCATCTCCCGGCCATAGGCTTCGAACGAGCTGCGGATCATGTTGATCCCACCGTACGGGTGCAGCGCGCGCTTGAGCGGCTTATCGGTTTGCAGGCCGACGATCGTCTCCAGATCCTGGTCGATATAGCCCGGCCCGTGGGCCGTAATGGTGGTGGCAATGTTGGTGTCAAAATCCACCGGGGCGTGGGTGGCGTTCTCCTGGCGAATGCCGACCATTACCTTCTGCCACAGCGCCGTCGTTGCTGGCGTCGCCTGCGCGAGGAAAGCTTCATCGCCTTCATAAGGGGTGTAGTTATGCTGAATAAAATCGCGGACGTTGACGGCGTTTTTCCATTCTTCACCGCGAAACCCGGCCCATGCGTCGCTGTAGGGCGCGACGCCCGTATCGATTGTTACTTTCATGTGATTCTCGCTTTATCAGGCGTAAGCCGCAGCCGGGGTAACCTTCCCAAGACGGAGGGCGTCCAGCGCGATCATTTTTTCTTCGTTGGTAGGGACCACCGCGCAGGCCACGCGGGACGATTCGGTGGAGATCACGCGCTCACCCGCGCTGCCAGGCAGGGCATTTTTAGCGTCGTTGAGGATGATGCCGAAGACTTTCAGATGTTCCGCCACCAGCGCGCGGACAAGCTTCGAGTTTTCACCAATGCCGCCGGTAAAGACTACCCCATCCAGGCGGTGCAGCGACGCCGCGTGCCCGGCGATATGTCGCGCAATGCGGTGAACAAAGGTGTGTATTGCCAGCTGCGCCCGCTCATTGCCTTCGTGCCAGGCTTTCTCCAGCGCGCGTAAATCGGAGGAGATGCCGGAGATCCCAAGCAATCCCGACTCTTTATTGACCACGCGCTCCAGATCCTCTAACGACTGGCCGGTCTGCTGGGCAATCCACGCCATCGCACCGAAGTCCACGTCGCCGCAGCGCGTCCCCATTACCAGCCCTTCCAGCGGCGTCATCCCCATCGAGGTGTCGACGCTTTCGCCGTTGCGCACCGCGCAGATGGACGCCCCGTTGCCGAGATGGGCAATCACCAGGCCGCTGTCATCGGGGGACAGCCCGAGAAGCGTATGCGCCTGCGCGGCCACGTAGCGGTGAGATGTGCCGTGGAAGCCGTAGCGGCGCACGCCCAGCGCTTCAAAATAGCGGTACGGCAATCCGTACAGATACGCCTGCGGCGGCAGCGTCTGGTGGAAGCTGGTATCAAATACCGCCACCTGCTGCACGCCCGGGAACAGGTGCTCTGCGGCTTCCACACCGCTCAGGTTGGCGTAGTTATGCAATGGTGCCAGCGGGGAGACCTGGCGGATCTGCTCAATCACCTCTTCCGTGATCAGGGTCGACTCGCTAAAGAGATTTCCCCCGTGCGCAATACGGTGGCCAATTAAGGCCACGCTGCTCATCAGGTTACGCTTCTCCAGCTCAAGGGCGATGGCAGCCAGCGCCCCTTCGTAGTCCTGGTGAGCCAGCCTGACCGGCTCACCCCCGTTCACGGAAATAAAGGCCTTCTCGGTGTTGATCCCCTCTGCAATGCCCGTCATCAGGGCATCGCAGCTGTTGGCGTCGAGCACCGAAAACTTAACAGAGGACGATCCGCAGTTAATAACCAGTACAA
Organism: Enterobacter sp. 148H3; assembly: GCF_034107425.1. Lineage (NCBI taxonomy): Bacteria > Pseudomonadati > Pseudomonadota > Gammaproteobacteria > Enterobacterales > Enterobacteriaceae > Enterobacter > Enterobacter sp. 148H3. The sequence goes on from NZ_JAWNEI010000010.1 coordinate 53,001, forward strand.
CCGGAAACTCAATCATTATGTGACTCCGCTCTTCCTGAGCAATGGTTTAGAACAGTTTGTAAACGATATTCAGAATGGTCAGCAGGCCGACCGCGGTAACGAAGACGTTCTCGGTACGCCCTTTGTATTTTGCCAGCGCCGGTGCTTTGCGGATGGCATACATCGGCAGCAGGCACAGCAGAGAGGCGATGATTGGTGCCCCCATGGCTTCAATAAGGTCGAGAATGTTCGGGTTGGCGTAGGCCACAACCCAGGTGGAGCCCATGATGAACACCATGCTGATGGTGTTCAGTTTGCCAACAGAGACTTTCTTCTTGTCGCCCTTGTAGCCGAACTTGAGGATCAGGCCATTCAGCCCTTCCAGCGTGCCCAAGTAATGACCGAAGAAAGATTTGAAGATAGCAACCAGCGCGATGATGGAGGCACCGTATTCCAGCACCGTCGCGAACGTCGATTTTGTCCCGGACATTGACGCAAAGTGGTTCGCCAGGTAAGAGAGCACCGGAATGTTCTGCGCCTTGGCGTCCGCCATGTTCTGCGGAGAGAGCGTAAACAGGCAGCTAAAGGCGAAGAACATCACCACGGCCACCATCAACAGGCTGGCGCGGCCGATGATTTTGGAACATTTCTGCTCGGTGAACTCTTTTCCGAACTCAGGCTCGTACTCTTCGCGCTTGGAGACCACGAAAGAGGAGACGATAGGCGAGAAGTTGAAGGAGAAGACCATGATGGAGATCCCCAGCCACACCGTGACCAGAATGCCGTCATGGCCGGTGAAGGCGATATCGCTCAGGTTGACCTGGTCGATCACCGCTGAGTTCCAGTAAGGGATCAGCGACAGGGAAATCAGCACCAGGCTGGCAATAAACGGGAACACCAGGAAGCTCATTACCTTCACCATCAGGTCTTTACCAAACCAGATAACAAGGGCCATCAGCAGCAGCAGGAACAGCGCCACCACGCCGCGGTTCAGCGCAGGCAGCTGGAGCTGGTTTTCCCAGAAGGTCATAAAGGTGTTGGTAATGGTGACGCCGTAAATCCACAGTAGCGGGCAAATGGCGAAGAAGTAGAGGAACGTAATGACCACCCCACCCGTCTTACCAAAGTGCTCTTCCACAGTTTCGGTGATGTTGCCTGAGACGTTGCTGCCGGAAAGACACAAACGCGCCAGCGCGCGGTGGCAGTAAAACGCAATCGGGAACGCGAGAACCAGCATCAGCAGGATGGGGATTAATCCGCCAAAGCCCGCGCGGATGGGGAAGAACAGCACGCCTGCGCCAATGGCGGTACCAAACAGGCCAAGCGTCCAGGTGGTATCAGACTTACGCCAGGAGGACGTTTTTGTCTGGCCAACGATAATGCTTTCTGTGTTGCTCATAGGTCACCTTTATGCGTCAACGAAGCCGGTAATTTGGGAAACACGGGAGAGATCGATATTGCCGCCGGAAATAATGCAGACGGTTTTACGACCCTGAATATAGTGATCAAGCCTGCCGCTTAATAACGCGGCACAGGCCAGCGCGCCGGCACCTTCTGTCACCACTTTATTTCGCTGAATAAGCGCGATCATGCTGTCGCGAATGTTGTCTTCGCTCACCAGCACAATGTCATCGACCAGTTCACGAACGATCTCAAAGGTTAATTTCCCCGGACGAGAGACATCGCAACCGTCGGCTAACGTGCCGGTAACGCGATGGTTGGTTATTTCTCCGGCATGCCAGGAGGCCGCCATTCCGTGCACGTTTTCAGACTGTACGCCGATGATATTAATGGTGGGATTGATGGATTTAATTGCCGTTGCAATCCCAGCAATTAGTCCACCGCCGCCGATAGGCACAATGACGTTATCCACGTCATATAAATCTTCAAGAATTTCCAGACCGATGGTGCCCTGCCCGGCGATGACTTTGGCATCGTCGTAAGGGGGAATAAAAATACGCCCTTCCATCTCGACGATTTCGCTGACTTTGGCGATGGTGTCGTTGAAGTTCTCGCCGTGCAGCACGACTTCCGCCGAGTAGTCGCGCGTCGCGGCCACTTTAGACTTCGGCGCCCCCATCGGCATCACCACTTTGCCGTCGATGCCAAGCATGGCGCAGGAGAGAGACACCCCCTGCGCGTGGTTCCCCGCGGAGCAGGCGACAACGCCTTTACGTTTTTCAGCGTCGGTCAGTGAGCTTAATTTGTTAAACGCGCCGCGGATCTTAAACGAGCCGGTACGCTGCATGTTCTCGAACTTCAGGAATATTTCGCCCTTACAGCGTTCGCTGAGATAATTCGAGCGCGGCATACCGGTTTTATATATTTTTCCTGCCAGTCGTTTTCTGGCGTCCTGAATATCTTCAATGGTTACAGGGAGATCGTAGGTAATATGCATAATATCCTCGTTATAATAATTCATTCTTTTTCAGGCAAAGCAAGGGTGTCAGCGCGTTAACACGTTAACGCGCTGGGTGTTTTAAAATAGATACTAATTATTCATCGTCGTCTTTCGATATTCATCGACGAATACTGTTTTGCAAGCTCAACTAATACTGACGCCGATTTTTTAATCCTGTAATTTTTTGACCACACGGCGGCATAACGCGCCACGGGTAATTCATCTTCCACAGGCAGCACAATAAATTGATCGGACCCGAATGGCGCAATCATGTCGCGGGGAATCACCGTCAGATAATCGGCATTCAGGACAAGGTTATAAATGGTGACGACCGAATCGGTCTGGACGATGCTTTCGATGCTGATGTGGTTGTCTTGCAGGGTGGTCAGAAGTTCTTTGTAGTAGCCCATATCGGTTTGCGGCATCACCCACTGCTCATGCGTGAGCGATGCCAGTGTCGTCGGGCCGGTGCACGTTCGCGTTTTACTGGCGACCAGCACAAATTCGGACTCAAACAGCGGTTCGACGTGCAAATCCTGAAGCAACATTTCATCGCTAAGGGTGCCAATAGCGAAATCCAGACGACCGTCGCGAATGGCCGGAAGGAAAGATGAGAGCTGGGCTTCATACATCGAGACGCGTGCTTTCGGGAACACTTCCTTGAATTTTTTGATCATCTCAGACAGGAAGGTAAAGCCGATTAGCGACGGGTAACCAAAGGAGACGTCCATAACGGTGCTGAAGCTCAGGCTGTTAATTTCACTCACCATGTTTTTCATTTCGCGGGTGATCGACTCTGAGTACGAGAGCAGAACCTGGCCCGCGGCAGTGAGTTTTACGCCGGTGTTTTTACGCACCATCACTTCCACGCCGAAGTAGGTCTCAATATCGCTGATGATTTTGCTGACGGCAGGTTGCGTCAGGCCCAGCTGTCTTGCTGCAGAACCTATGGAGCCACTTTTAATGACTTCCTGAAATACCACGAGGTGCTGTGTTTTCGGTAGAATAATAGTGTTCATAATATTCTGCGCTTATTTCCCTATGACGGGGTGAATTCTACTCAATAATCTTTAAAGGGGTATGTGCTGTTACTCACAATTTGCTTTCCCGACCCTTTAACCCACACACCAAAAACAAAATAAAATCTTTATATTTCATTAGCATACAACGATATAAATATGCTACTACGCTGATATTGATCAACAAAAATAGCGGTAATAAATTAATTTTATGGCGATAACCCGGATAAATTTTGCCGTCCGGAAAAAATCAATAAAGACGATATTTCAGGCAATTAAAGGCCAATAAATAACCGCTATTTGTTTGAAACATTCTTTCAATTTATCAAGTTTTTCTAACGCGAATTTTCAGGCTTGCGGAAAAGAGTGGAATACGTCACATATTCACGGGAGAAATGTATTTGATTTAAATATATGCATATCAAACGAGAAAAGTTTCGCGATCATTAAGATAACAATCATAACAAATTTTCAATACTGAAAATCGTGCATTCTTTAGCGTGAAATTTTGTGATGGCGATCGTCTATAGACGCAGGAGCGATACTGTGGGGATAAAAACAGTGAAATGTGCTTAATGTCGCAAATATGAGAATTGATGTCGTTTGTTCGGTTGCCGGGCGGCGCAGCGCTTACCCGACCAGCAACATTCAGAAAGCAAAAACCCCGCCGAAGCGGGGTTTTTTAAGAAGTGAAACTGACCGATAAGCCGGGTTCTGTCGTGGACAGTCATTCATCTAGGCCAGCAATCGCTCACTGGCTCAAGCAGCCTACCCGGGTTCAGTACGGGCCGTACCATGTGAACCCCTATTTGGCCTTGCTCCGGGTGGAGTTTACCGTGCCACGGACTGTTACCAGCCGCGCGGTGCGCTCTTACCGCACCCTTTCACCCTTACCTGATCCCGCTTGCGCGGGCCATCGGCGGTTTGCTCTCTGTTGCACTGGTCGTGGGTTTCCCCCCCAGGCGTTACCTGGCACCCTGCCCTATGGAGCCCGGACTTTCCTCCCCTCCGCCCGTCTCCCCCGAAAGGGACGACGACGAAGCGGCGACTGTCTGGTCAGCTTCGGCGCGCAGTATAGAGGGTTTGCACGCCGCTGTCACCCTCAGGTATGGGAAAGCCGTGATTAACGCGCCACTTCCACCTTCGCCAGTTTTTCGTAATAGCATGCAATCGCGCTGTGATCTGCCGTGCCCAGGCCATCGGCACGCAGCGCCTGCATCATCTCCATGACCGCCGCGGTCAGCGGCAGCTGCGCGCCCACGCCGTGGGAGGTATCAAGAGCGTTCGCCAGATCTTTGATATGCAGGTCAATGCGGAAACCGGGTTTGAAATTGCGATCCATGACCATTGGCGCTTTGGCATCCAGCACGGTGCTGCCCGCCAGACCACCGCGAATAGCCTGGTAGACCAGGTCCGGATTGACGCCCGCTTTGGTTGCCAGCGTCAGTGCTTCAGACATGGCGGCAATGTTGAGTGCCACAATCACCTGGTTTGCCAGCTTGGTCACGTTACCCGCCCCAATCTCTCCCGTGTGCACCACGGAGCCCGCCATCGCTTTCATCAGGTCGTAGTATCTATCGAAAACGGCTTTATCACCGCCGACCATCACCGACAGCGTGCCGTCGATCGCTTTCGGCTCACCGCCGCTGACCGGCGCATCCAGCATATCGACACCCTTTGCCTTTAGCGCCTCGCTGATTTCACGGCTTGCAAGCGGTGCGATAGAGCTCATATCGATCAGCACCAGGCCAGGCTTCGCGCCCTCGATAATGCCGTTTTCACCCAGCGCAACCTCTTTGACATGCGGGGAGTTAGGCAGCATGGTGATGATGACATCGCACTGCTCGGCAATGGCTTTAGCGGTGGTGGCCGTTTCAGCGCCAGCCGCTATCACCTCTGCCACGGCCTGCGGATTGTGATCGGATACCACCAGTGAGTAACCCGCTTTGATGAGGTTCTTACTCATTGGTTTACCCATGATGCCCAGGCCAATAAAACCCACTTTCAGCGTCATAATCTGTTTCCTCAATGATGGTTATTTTTTAAAAGCGTCGGCTAATTTCTGCGTGGCCGAGCGGAATACGCCGAGGTCGCTACCGACGGCAACAAACGTGGCTCCCCACTCCAGATAGCGACGGGCGTCAGCCTCAACCGGTGCCAGAATGCCGCACGGTTTGCAGTGTGCTTTAGCACGGGCAAAAATGTGCTGGATCGCGCGCTGCACGTCAGGGTGGCTGGCATTACCCAGATGGCCAAAGGCGGCAGCCAGATCGCTTGGGCCAACGAAGATACCGTCCACGCCGTTGGTGGCTGCAATCGCATCGACGTTATCAACGCCCTGCTGGCTCTCAATCTGAACCAGAATGGTGATGTTGCTGTTGGACTGCGCGAAGTAGTCCGGCACGGTGCCAAACATATTGGCGCGATGCGAAACGGAAACGCCGCGAATCCCTTCTGGCGGATAGCGCGTAGAGGCTACGGCCAGTGCCGCTTGTTCTTCCGTCTCCACAAACGGGATCAGGAAGTTATAGAAGCCGATATCCAGCAGGCGCTTGATAATCACCGGCTCGTTGGTGGGGACACGCACTACAGGGGCGCTGTGGCTGCCTTTAAGCGCCATCAGCTGCGGAATAAAGGTGCTGATATCGTTCGGCGCATGTTCGCCGTCCAGCACCAGCCAGTCGAAACCAGCCAGGCCCAGCACTTCGGTGCTGATAGGATTTGCCAGCGCGGACCAGCAGCCAATCTGAATCTGGTGTGCCGCGAGGGCCGCTTTAAATTTATTCGGGAAGATAGCGTTATTCATCGTATTTACCTTTTTAATTCCGCAGCCTTTTTCAGCATCATTTTATTTATTCAGACACCGCGCCATCATGATATTTATTATTCGGACATATTCTGGCGTAATAAAATCGTCATTCAGTATAAGATGCAATCCACGACCGCACATTGTTTTAATGCTCAGGTATTACGCTATTTTTTGATAAAAATTTTTGCATATGCACAAAGCACTGGGCGCTAATGCACAGAATCAAGGATTACGGGTTCTGAAGCGATCGGGATCACATTTTGCTATTCATTCTACTGACATGCTTTATTTCTGAAAGCCGCGTATTTATTTCTACCATTAGAAAAATGGCTGAATTTATTATCAGACTTTTTGCTGGAGAATACTGAACAATGGCCGACATTGAAATTCGACAGGCACCGCCGACGGCGTTTTATATAAAAGTTCACGACGCCGATAACGTGGCGATTATCGTCAACGACAATGGCTTAAAAGCGGGAACCCGCTTTCCGGACGGGCTGGAACTGATTGAGCATGTTCCGCAGGGACATAAAGTCGCCCTGGTGGATATCCCTGCTAACAGCGAAATCGTACGTTACGGTGAAGTCATCGGCTATGCCGTTCGCTCTATACCACAGGGGAGCTGGGTTGAGGAGTCGCTGGTGGCGCTTCCGGAAGCACCGCCGCTGAATACGCTGCCCCTGGCGACCCGCGTGCCGGAACCGCTTCCTCCGCTGGAGGGCTATACCTTCGAAGGCTACCGCAACGCGGACGGCAGCGTCGGCACTAAAAATCTGCTCGGCATTACCACCAGCGTACACTGCGTGGCGGGCGTAGTGGATTACGTGGTGAAAATCATCGAACGCGATCTGCTGCCGAAATATCCGAACGTCGACGGCGTGGTTGGCCTGAACCACCTCTATGGCTGCGGCGTGGCGATTAACGCGCCCGCTGCCGTGGTGCCTATCCGGACCATCCACAATATCGCCCTGAACCCGAACTTTGGCGGTGAGGTGATGGTCATTGGCCTCGGCTGTGAAAAATTGCAGCCAGAACGCTTGCTTCAGGGGACCGAGGATGTCAAAGCCATCCCGGCAGACGAGGCCAGCATCGTGCGCCTGCAGGACGAGCGCCACGTGGGTTTCCGCTCAATGGTCGATGACATTCTGCAGGTGGCAGAGCGACATCTGGACAAACTCAACCGCCGCCAGCGCGAAACGTGTCCGGCGTCGGAGCTGGTGGTCGGAACCCAGTGCGGCGGCAGCGATGCCTTCTCCGGCGTGACGGCCAACCCGGCGGTGGGCTTTGCGTCCGATCTGCTTGTTCGCTGCGGCGCAACGGTGATGTTCTCCGAGGTGACCGAAGTGCGTGACGCCATCCATCTGCTGACGCCGCGCGCCGTTAATGAAGAGGTCGGCAAGCGTCTGCTTGAGGAGATGGCCTGGTACGATAGCTATCTCGAGATGGGCAAAACCGACCGCAGCGCCAACCCGTCTCCAGGCAACAAGAAAGGCGGCCTGGCAAACGTGGTGGAAAAAGCCCTTGGTTCGATTGCCAAATCCGGGCAGAGCGCGATTGTGGAAGTGCTCTCTCCGGGCCAGCGCCCGACGAAACGCGGCCTGATTTACGCGGCAACGCCGGCCAGCGATTTCGTTTGCGGCACGCAGCAGGTCGCGTCCGGCATTACGGTGCAGGTCTTTACCACCGGGCGCGGCACGCCGTACGGCCTGATGGCGGTACCAGTGATCAAGATGGCGACACGCACCGAGCTGGCAAACCGCTGGTATGACTTAATGGACATCAACGCGGGTACTATCGCGACCGGAGAAGAGAGTATTGAGGACGTGGGCTGGAAGCTGTTCCACTTCATTCTGGATGTCGCCAGCGGGCGGAAGAAAACCTTCTCCGATCAATGGGGATTACATAACCAACTGGCGGTGTTCAACCCGGCACCGGTGACGTGATTTTCCGTCCCACATCTATCCCGCATTGAGGTAACCCGTCGGACAAGCCGCAAACCTTCCAGGTTGAGGCGATACCTGCTAGCTAAAAGACACATAACGATCCGTAGGCCGGGTAAGGCGTAGCCGCCACCCGGCAAAAACCGGCAGGGGATGCCTTACTCCCCCTGCTGCTCCAGCGCATACTTATACAGCGCATTTTTCTTCACGCCGTGAATTTCTGCCGCCAGCGCAGCGGCTTTCTTCAGCGGCAGTTCCGCCTGCAGCAGCGTCAGCGTGCGCAGCGCGTCGGCAGGAAGCGCGTCTTCTTCCGCCTTGTGCCCTTCGACAATCAGCACCATTTCACCCTTGCGGCGGTTTTCGTCTTCCTTCACCCACGCCAGCAGTTCGCCCACCGGTGCGCCGTGGATGGTTTCCCAGGTTTTAGTCAGCTCGCGCGCCAGCACCACGTAACGGCCTTCTCCCCAGACGGTCACCATATCTTCCAGGCTCTCCAGCAGGCGGTGCGTGGATTCGTAGAAAATCAGGGTGCGCGGTTCCGCTTCCAGGTCTTTTAAGACGTCGCGGCGGCCTTTGGATTTGGCAGGCAGGAAGCCTTCATAGCAGAAACGGTCAGACGGCAGACCTGCAGCGCTTAATGCAGCAATCGCGGCGCACGGCCCGGGCAGCGGCACAACGCGAATACCGGCTTCGCGACAGGTACGCACCAGGTGATAGCCGGGATCGTTGATCAGCGGCGTACCGGCGTCGGAGACCAGAGCAATGTTCTGCCCCTCTTTCAGCTTCGCCACCAGCGTTTCGGCTTTTTGTTGCTCATTGTGATCGTGCAGAGCAAACAAACGGGCGTTAATCGCGAAATGTTGCAGCAGCAGGCCGGTGTGGCGGGTATCTTCAGCAGCAATTAAATCAACAGCTTGCAGTACGGTGAGCGCACGTTGGGTAATATCAGACAAATTCCCGATAGGAGTAGGTACAATATAAAGCTGGCCTTGAGAATTATCTGCCGTTTCGTGTTGTTTCATTGTTTCGTCCGTATTGCCGATTTAATATTGAGCATTGCGTAAAAAAAATCACTGGATACAGTATGGTACCGTTAACGTTTCTTCGAAAAAAAGCCACGCGCAGCGTGCCGCTTCTGCTGGCAGCCCTGATCTTTGCAGGCTGTGGCACCCAGGCACCTGACCAGAGCACCGCCCATCTTCAGGGTTCTGCTCAGGCTGATTCTGGCTTTTATCTGCAGCAAATGTCGCAGAGTTCAAATGATACCAAGACCAACTGGCAATTACTCGCCATTCGTGCACTGCTGAAAGAGGGTAAAACCCAGCAGGCTGCCGAACTGTTTAACCAGTTGCCGAAAGATCTTAACGACGCCCAGCGTCGCGAGCAGAGCCTGCTCTCTGCCGAGCTGAAGGTCGCGCTGAAAGATTACGCCGCCGCGAAGAAGATCCTCGGGGACATTGACGTGAGCGCGCTGGATAAAAACCAGCAGGCTCGCTTCTGGCAGGCGGGCATTACCGCTGAGCAGGGGCGCCCTTCCCTGACGCTGCTCCGCGCCCTCATCGCGCAAGAGCCGCTGCTCGGCGGTGCCGAAAAGCAGAAAAATATTGATGCCACCTGGCAAGCGCTGGCTTCGATGACGCAGGAACAGGCGCAGGCTCTGGTCATCAACGCCGATGAAAACGTTCTTCAGGGCTGGCTGGATCTGCAGCAGATGTGGTTTAACAACCGCAGCGATCCAAAGATGCTGAAAGCCGGTATTACGGACTGGCAGACACGCTACCCGCAAAACCCGGGTGCGAAAATGCTGCCAACCCAGCTGGTGAACGTACAGAACTTTAAGCCAGCGTCCACCAGCAAAATCGCCCTGCTTCTGCCGCTCAACGGCCAGGCGGCGGTGTTTGGCCGTACCATTCAGCAGGGCTTTGAAGCAGCGAAAAACGGTACTACGTCGGTAACCGGCAGCGCAGTTCCCGCTCAGGCAGCCCAGGCGGCTAACGTGAGTGATGTTGTCAGCCCATCCGCCGCCGAGACCAGCGACCTGACCACAGCGCAAGCTCCGGCGCAGGGCACGATGCAAAACCCGGTGACGGCCCCGACGACGCCTCAGGCTACAGCTGCACCGGCTACAACAACACCAGCTACGGCAGCACCTGCGCCCCAGGCTCCGGCCGAGACCCAAGCGGCACCAGCACCTGACGCAACGGCAGAACAGCCTCAGCAGCAGACTGCACAACCCGCGGCCCAGCCTGCCGATCAGCCGCAGGCCGTAGCAACCACCAGCGCCAACCCGGGCGCTGAGGTGAAAATTTACGACACCAGCTCGCAGCCGCTTGACCAGGTTCTGGCTCAGGTTCAACAGGACGGGGCGAGCATCGTTGTCGGTCCGCTGCTGAAAAACAACGTGGAAGAGCTGATGAAGAGCAATACCACGCTGAACGTGCTGGCGCTCAACCAGCCTGAGCAGGTTCAGAACCGGGCCAATATCTGCTACTTCGCGCTTTCCCCTGAAGATGAAGCCCGCGATGCGGCGCGTCATATTCACGAGCAAGGTAAGCAGGCTCCGCTGCTGCTCATCCCACGCAGCGCGCTGGGCGATCGCGTGGCGAATGCCTTTGCCGATGAGTGGCAGAAGTTGGGCGGCGGCGTCGTGCTGCAGCAGAAATTCGGCTCCGTCTCTGAACTGCGTGCGGGCGTAAACGGTGGAGCGGGTATCGCGCTTAACGGCAGTCCTGTCACCGCGAGCCTGCCGCAGCAGCAGGGCGTGACGATTGGCGGCCTGACGATCCCGGCCCCGCCTACCGACGCACAGATTAGCGGTGGCGGTAAAGTGGATGCGGCCTATATCGTTGCCACGCCGCAGGAGATCGCCTTTATCAAACCGATGATCGCGATGCGTAACGGCAGCCAGAGCGGCGCAACGCTCTACGCCAGCTCACGCAGCGCGCAGGGCACCGCCGGCCCGGATTTCCGTCTGGAAATGGACGGTCTGCAGTACAGCGAAATCCCGATGCTGGCTGGCAGCAATCCGGCGCTGATGCAGCAGGCGCTGAGTGCCGTACGTAACGATTATTCTCTGGCGCGTCTGTATGCGATGGGTGTCGATGCATGGGCGCTGGCGAACCACTTTACCCAGATGCGCCAGGTGCCGGGCTTTGAGCTTAACGGCAATACCGGCGATCTGACCGCCACCCAGGACTGCGTGATCAACAGGAAGTTATCATGGCTCAAATACCAGCAGGGGCAGATCGTCCCGGCCAGTTAAGCCGAAAAGAGACCGGCGATGCGTGGGAATTAAAGGCGCGTCGCTGGCTTGAAGGCAAAGGACTGCGTTTTATCGCCGCCAACGTCCGCGGGCGCGGCGGCGAAATCGACCTGATCATGAAAGACGGTCAGGTCACCGTGTTTGTAGAAGTCCGCTTTCGACAGTCCTCTCGTTTTGGCGGTGCTGCCGCCAGCGTGACGCTCGCCAAACAACATAAATTATTACAGACTGCCCACTTGTGGCTTGCCCGCCATAATGGGAGTTTTGATACTGTGGATTGCCGGTTCGATGTGATAGCCTTCACCGGAAATGAGATCGAATGGCTTAAAAACGCTTTTGGCGAAGACGCATAATTAAGATTTAAAAGGGATAACGTGCTCGAAAGAATTAAAGTGTGCTTCACAGAAAGCATCCAGACTCAGATTGCCGCGGCGGAAGCCCTTCCGGATGCTATCTCGCGTGCCGCAATGACGCTGGTGCAATCCCTGCTTAACGGCAACAAAATCCTCTGTTGTGGCAACGGCACGTCAGCCGCCAACGCACAGCATTTTGCTGCCAGCATGATCAATCGCTTTGAAACAGAACGCCCGAGTTTACCCGCCATTGCACTTAATACCGATAATGTGGTCTTAACGGCGATTGCTAACGATCGTCTGCATGACGAAATTTACGCAAAGCAGGTGCGAGCCCTGGGTCACGCCGGAGATGTGCTGCTGGCCATCTCCACGCGCGGCAATAGCCGGGATATTGTCAAAGCCGTTGAAGCTGCCGTCACCCGCGACATGACAATCGTGGCCTTAACCGGCTATGACGGGGGTGAGCTGGCGGGTCTGCTTGGGCCGCAGGATGTGGAAATCCGCATTCCTTCTCACCGGAGCGCACGTATTCAGGAGATGCATATGCTCACGGTGAACTGCTTATGTGACTTGATCGATAACACGCTTTTCCCTCACCAGGATGATTAAGGAGTTCTTATGAAGGCTTTATCGACCCTCGCAGTCCTTATGTCTGCATTACTGCTTCAGGGATGTATCGCTGCGGCCGTTGTGGGTACCGCCGCGGTAGGCACCAAAGCGGCAACCGATCCGCGAACCGTCGGAACGCAGGTGGATGACGGTACGCTGGAGCTGCGCGTCAACAGTGCGCTGTCGAAAGACGAACAAATCAAGAAAGAAGCGCGTATCAACGTGACGGCTTATCAGGGCAAAGTGCTGCTGGCAGGTCAGGCACCGAATCTGGAGCTCGCCTCTCGTGCGAAACAGATTGCGATGGGCGTAGAAGGGACCACTGAGGTGTTTAACGAAGTGCGTCAGGGCAAGCCAATTGGCCTGGGTGATGCCTCTTCCGATACCTGGATCACCACCAAAGTACGCTCCCAGCTGCTGGGCTCGGACCAGGTGAAATCCTCCAACGTGAAGGTGACGACAGAAAACGGTGAAGTGTTCCTGCTGGGTCTGGTGACCGAACGTGAAGGGAAAGCGGCGGCCGATATCGCCAGCCGGGTGAGCGGCGTGAAGCACGTCACTACTGCGTTTACTTACATCAAGTAAGCTACACCCGACTGTAAGCCCGGTGAGCGCTCGCGCCACCGGGCTTTTTTTCACATCAACGCAATACTCCCCACTATCACCCCGCTCAACGTCACCAGCCCTGCGGTCAGCCACAGCGCTTTCGCCGGGAATGACTTACGCAGCATAATCAGCGACGGCAGGCTGATGGCAGGCAGCGTGATGAGCAATGCCAGCGCCGGCGCGGTGCCCATACCGGCCAGCATCATGGTCTGAACAATGGGAATTTCTGCGGCTGTAGGGATCACAAACAGGCAGCCTGCAACGGCCATCGCAATGACCCACAACAGCGTGTTATCGATAGCGCCATCCGCATGCGGGAAGAGCCAGACGCGCGCCGCCCCGAGAACCAGTACCGCCAGGATATAGACCGGGATGGTGCTCCAGAAAAGCTGCCATAGCGCCTTGCCCCAGCGTGCGAAGAAACCGCCCTGCGGCTCGCTAACGTCCAGCTCAACAGACGCGGACTCTGGCGCCTTATCCTTCACCAGATTCTGCACCAGCGTCGCCACCACCAGCACGGTCAGCAGTCCGGCCACCAGACGAATGAACGCAAAATGCCAGCCCAGTACAAAGCCCATAAACACCAGCGTTGCCGGGTTGAGCAGCGGGTTGCCCATCCAGAACGCCAGCGCGCCGCCCATCGACACGCGCTGGCGACGCATCCCGGCAGCCACAGGCGCGGCGCAACAGGAGCACATCATCCCCGGCAGGGAGAAGATCGTTCCCAGCAGCGTACCCTGAAAGCGCGGCTGTCCAAGGGTTTTCACCAGCCAGTTGCGCGGGATCAGCACCTGAATCAGTGAGCCGAGGATCACGCCTAAGACCGCGGCCTTCCAGACGGCAAGAAAGTAGACCATGGCATAGTCCCACGCCGCCTGAAGCGGGCTGGCATCAGCCTGAGCGAGAATAGATTTACCGATGCTGTGCGTTTCGGCGGCGGTGAAGGCTTTACCGTAGTACGGCTGCCATTTCACGTACCAGAGGCCAACAATGACCACGAGAAAAAAGAGTGCGGGCTTCCACCATTGAACAGGTGTTGCCGCCTGAGATGAAGACTGACCAGTCATAGCATTCCCCGGAGAGTATGAGTTATTAGCCGGGGGAGTTTACGCCTCGCCCTGCGCGATTTCACGCAGTTTTGCCGAAGGGATAATGTTTACGCCCGCTTTCGACGGGGCCAGTCCCTCTTTTAACAGCGCACGCGCGACGTCCCGCGCCTCGATGGCTTTCCAGTTGCCGGGAAGGATGCGAAACAGCGGGGCCATGATCGACTCGTTAAAGCGGCGCTCGTCCCGGTGGCCGATCAGCATCGAGGGGCGCACAATCGTCAGCTGCTCCCATTTCTGCGCAATCAGCGCGTCCTCCATCTTACCCTTCACCTTGTTGTAGAAGAAAGGCGATCCGGCACTGGCGCCCAGCGCGCTGACCACCAGAAAATGTCTGGCCCCCAGCTTTTTCGCCGTGAGCGCGGTGTCTACCACCAGCGTGTAGTCGGCGTGGATAAATGCCTCTTTGCTCCCCGCCTCCCGCCGCGTGGTGCCCAGACAGCAAAAGGCGATATCAATCGGATCCTGCACCTGCGCCAGAGCATCCGTCAGCTGAGGATCGTGCGGGTTAAAGACGCCGGAAATGTCCGCCAGCGGTCGACGCGTCGGGGCGGCGATGTAGTTCACGCGGCGATCCTGAATCAGCAGCCGCAGCAGGTGATCGCCCACTAACCCGGTAGCACCCGTAATCAATACCTGACTCATCTTATCCCCTTTACAGAATTGTCCGTTTGCGAACTCAGCGTCGTCGACCACACTTAGAAGTCTGTTACAGGTAAGTATTTACCACAAGCGGAGAAAAATCAGTCTGAAGCCAAAACAACGGAGGAAGCATGGGCAAGAAAATCGCAGTCTTGATTACCGACGAGTTTGAAGATTCAGAATTCACCTCTCCTGCAGAGGCGTTCCGCAAGGCGGGACATGAGGTCATCACCATTGAAAGAGAGGCGGGCAAAACGGTGACAGGCCATAAGGGCGAGGCCAGCGTGACCATCGACGAGACCATCGACAACGTTAGCCCCTCAGATTTCGACGCCCTGCTGTTACCCGGCGGCCACTCACCGGATTCCCTGCGCGGGGACGAGCGTTTCGTGACCTTTACCCGGGACTTTGTCTCTACCGGCAAACCGGTCTTTGCCATCTGCCACGGCCCGCAGTTGCTCATCAGCGCAGAAGTGGTCCGAGGGCGTAAGCTTACGGCGGTGAAACCGATCGTTATCGATCTCAAAAACGCGGGTGCTGAGTTTTACGATCAGGAGGTGGTCAACGACAAAGACCAGCTGATCACCAGCCGGACCCCGGACGATCTCCCGGCGTTTAACCGCGAAGCGCTACGCCTGCTCGGCGCGTAACCAGTGCAGCTTCTTGCCAAAGCCCAGGGTGTTGTCGGTAAATTTCAGCTCATCGAGGCGGATTTCCCACACCGGGGCTTTTAGCGCAGCGGCAACCGGAAAGCGGCGCGTGTAATGCTTACGACGCGCGTCGCTCTCTTCTCCGTCCAGACGACGGATCTCCCCTTTAAACTGCACGCCGCGGATCAGCGCGACCGTTTTCGGCTGGCCGTTCACCGTGCCCGCGACCTTAGCCTGCTGGCCGGTCATCTGCGCATGGCGCGTTTTGTCTTCGCTCATAACATAAAACGCGACGCGCTCAGGATCGTAGTAGTAAAACGCGTTTGCGCACCACATCTCACCCTCGCTGTAGACGCACCAGGTGACGACGTGCTGCTTCGCCAGCCAGCGGTTAATGGCGGCCAGTGTTTCCATTTTCGTTCTCTCTCATGCTATGGTGCGTTCACCTTAACATACTGAATCTGTTTACCGTGTGCTGGTTTCTCTATCTTGTCCGAACCGCTGATAACGCACTCTACACCGGGATCACCACCGATGTGGGGCGGCGTTTTTTACAACATCAAACGGGGAAAGGGGCAAAAGCGCTGCGGGGAAAAGGAGAATTACAGCTCGCCTTCTCAGCAGCGGTCGGCGACCGATCGCTGGCACTCAGGCTGGAATACCGCATCAAGCAGCTGACGAAGCGCCAGAAAGAGCGCCTCGTGACCGGAGACGGCTCCTTTGAGGCGCTACGCGAGAGCCTGATTAAAAGCGGTTGAAATGGTCGTGGTACTCGACAAGCCCATTGACGCCGTTAAGCGCGTCGTCCGCCAGACGGTGTACCTGGAAAGCGGATTCCGTACCCGGCCAGCGGCAGCGCAGATCGTAACGCGCGGCCTGCTCGAAGCCTAAACGGCCATAGAACGCCGGATCGCCCAGCGTTACAACGGCCGCATAGCCGAACTCATTGAGCGAATCCAGCCCTTCATAGACCAGCTGACGCGCCAGCCCTTGCCCGCGATAGTTTTCATCCACCGCCAGCGGCGCCATACCGACCCACTGCAGCTCTTCGCCCTGAACGGTTACCGGACTGAAGGCTACATAGCCCACCACCTGACCTTCATCATCGGTGGCAACCAGCCCCAGCGTAATCAGGCCGTCTTCGCGAAGATCGTGGACCAGTTGGGCTTCGGCATCGCTCGTAAAGGCTCGGCGCAACAACGCATCGATCCCCGGCGCATCAATCCCAATTTCGACTCGAATCAGCATGGCTCACCTACTGAAGTGTGTTTACCGTCCGGCGGGGTTTTCAGCCCGGCCTCAACGAAATCTGCCATTTGCATTAGCATCACGCGCAGCGCTTTCGGCATCTGCTCCAGCTCAATGGCATCCATTAAATTCTTCACGTACAGGCCCAGCTCCGTGTCGCCTTCAATCACCAGACGGCGCTGGAAGAAGAGCGTGTCCGGATCCTGCTTGCGCGCGGCGATCATCAGCAGATCGCTGGCATTGGCGCTAAAGCTCACATCCGCCTCGGCGGTTTCGCGGACGATGAGCTGGTCATTCTCAACGGAGGTAAACCAGCGCAGCCCGATGTCACGCACCTCAATGCTTAACCAGCGTCCTTCCAGGAACTCCAGCTCACCATCCTGCAGCGCCTGGCGGAACTGCCAGCTCAGGACCTGCTCCAGCACCTGGCGTTTAAGCGCGAACGGCGCCAGCTTGACCGGCACGCTCAGCATTGATGGACCAAATTGTACGAGACGTGAACGCAGTTTATCCAGCACGAGCTTTACTCCCTGATATCTATAGTCCTGCTATTTTGCCATATCCGAAGCGCAACATAGCGGCGTAAATCAACAAACCATCGTCCGTCGTACCTCATTATTGGTGCCATCAATACGCCATTAGCTGCCTTAAATCAAAAATTGTCGCGTATGGGTTAATTAAAATCCCAGCTCGTTAACATTTTTGCGATCGACAACATCAGGATAAATTATGGAGCTGCTCTGCCCAGCCGGAAATCTTCCGGCGCTTAAGGCGGCCATCGAAAATGGGGCCGATGCGGTCTATATCGGGCTGAAAGATGACACCAACGCCCGCCATTTTGCTGGCCTCAACTTTACGGAGAAAAAGCTTCAGGAAGCCGTTAACTTCGTTCACCAGCACCGCCGCAAGCTGCATATCGCCATCAATACCTTTGCTCATCCTGACGGCTACGCCCGCTGGCAGCGCGCGGTGGATATGGCGGCACAGTTGGGTGCCGATGCGCTGATTCTGGCCGACCTCGCTATGCTTGAGTATGCGGCAGAACGCTATCCCCATATTGAGCGCCACGTCTCTGTTCAGGCATCTGCCACCAACGAAGAGGCCGTGCGTTTTTATCACCGAAACTTTGACGTGGCCCGCGTGGTGCTGCCGCGCGTGCTCTCTATTCATCAGGTTAAGCAACTCGCGCGCGTCACGCCAGTGCCGCTGGAAGTTTTTGCCTTTGGCAGCCTGTGCATTATGGCCGAAGGCCGTTGCTATCTTTCCTCGTATTTGACCGGAGAGTCACCGAATACCGTCGGGGCCTGCTCCCCTGCCCGCTTCGTTCGCTGGCAGCAAACGCCGCAGGGGCTGGAATCTCGTCTGAATGAGGTACTGATTGACCGCTATCAGGATGGTGAAAACGCCGGTTATCCGACGCTGTGTAAAGGCCGCTATCTGGTCGACGGCGAGCGCTACCACGCGCTCGAAGAGCCTACCAGCCTTAATACGCTCGAGCTGCTGCCTGAACTGCTGGCGGCCAATATTGCCTCGGTGAAAATCGAAGGTCGCCAGCGCAGCCCGGCCTACGTGAGCCAGGTGGCGAAAGTGTGGCGTCAGGCCATCGACCGCTGCATAGCGGACCCGCAGAACTACGCCCCGCAGCAGGCCTGGATGGAAACGCTCGGATCGATGTCCGAAGGCACGCAAACCACGCTGGGCGCGTATCACCGTAAATGGCAGTGAGAAAATCATGAAATATTCATTAGGGCCGGTGCTTTATTACTGGCCAAAAGAGACGCTGGAAGATTTTTACCAACAGGCTGCCTCCAGCAGCGCCGATGTGATTTACCTCGGCGAAGCGGTGTGTAGCAAACGCCGCGCCACCAAAGTGGGCGACTGGCTTGATATGGCGAAAAACCTGGCCGGCAGCGGCAAACAGGTCGTGCTCTCCACGCTCGCGCTGGTGCAGGCCTCTTCTGAACTGGGCGAGCTGAAACGCTACGTAGAGAACGGCGAGTTCCTGCTGGAGGCGAGCGATCTCGGCGTGGTGAACATGTGCGCCGAACGCAGGCTGCCGTTTGTCGCGGGCCATGCCCTGAACTGTTATAACGCCGTGACCCTGCGCCTGCTGCTCAAACAGGGGATGACGCGCTGGTGTATGCCTGTTGAGCTCTCCCGCGACTGGCTGGCAAACCTGCTGACCCAGTGCGAAGAGTTGGGCATTCGTAACAAGTTTGAAGTGGAAGTGCTGAGCTACGGGCATCTGCCGCTGGCCTATTCCGCCCGCTGCTTTACCGCACGCTCGGAAGACCGTCCAAAAGACGAGTGCGAAACCTGCTGTATTAAGTACCCAAACGGACGCAGCATGCTGTCCCAGGAGAACCAGCAGGTGTTTGTTCTCAACGGCATTCAGACCATGAGCGGCTATGTCTATAACCTCGGCAACGAGCTGGCGTCGATGGACGGGCTGGTGGATATGGTGCGCCTGTCACCGCTTGATAACGGCGTGTTTGCGATGCTGGATGCCTTCCGCGCCAACGAAAACGGTGCTGCTCCGCTGCCGCTTACGGCAAACAGCGACTGTAACGGCTACTGGCGACGGCTCGCAGGACTGGAACTTCAGGCCTAAAAAAGGCTCACTTTGTTAACAACGGTTATCATTTTTTAATGCAGTATTAAAGATTCACCGTCGACAAAGTGAGCTGTTATGACTGACAAAACCATTCCGTTTTCGGTGCTGGACCTGGCGCCGATCCCACAAGGCTCCTCGGCAAGAGAAGCCTTTTCGCACTCTCTGGATCTGGCTCAGCTGGCCGAAAAGCGTGGCTATCACCGCTACTGGCTGGCCGAACACCACAACATGGTGGGCATCGCCAGTGCCGCCACCTCGGTACTGATTGGTTATCTGGCGGCAAACACTACCACACTGCACCTGGGATCCGGCGGCGTGATGCTGCCAAACCACGCTCCTCTGGTGATCGCCGAGCAGTTTGGCACCCTGAATACCCTCTATCCGGGCCGTATCGATTTAGGGCTTGGCCGTGCGCCGGGCAGCGACCAGCCGACTATGCGTGCCCTGCGTCGCCATATGAGCGGCGATATCGACAACTTCCCGCGCGACGTGGCCGAACTGGTGGACTGGTTCGACGCGCGCGATCCGAACCCGCACGTGCGTCCGGTACCGGGCTACGGCGAGAAGATCCCGGTGTGGCTGCTGGGCTCGAGCCTCTACAGCGCGCAGCTTGCCGCCCAACTGGGGCTACCGTTTGCATTTGCCTCGCACTTCGCGCCGGATATGCTGCATCAGGCGCTGCATCTCTACCGCACGAACTTCAAACCGTCCGAGCGTCTGGAGAAGCCGTACGCAATGGTGTGTATCAACATCGTTGCCGCCGACAGCAATCGCGACGCGGAATTCCTGTTTACCTCCATACAGCAGGCGTTTGTGAAGCTGCGTCGCGGTGAAACGGGCCAGCTTCCGCCACCGGTGGAGAATATGCATCAGCTGTGGTCAGCCTCCGAACAGTATGGCGTGCAGCAGGCGCTGAGCATGTCGCTGGTAGGCGATAAAGCGAAAGTGCGTCACGGGCTGGAGGCGGTGCTGCGCGAAACGCAGGCGGATGAAATTATGGTTAACGGCCAGATTTTCGATCACCAGGCGCGTTTGCACTCGTTTGAGCTGGCGATGCAGGTGAAAGAGGAGTTGGTGGGGTAGTTTTTGCTTTTCACCCTCTCCCTATGGGAGAGGGCCGGGGTGAGGGGTTCAAACAGCACGTTTTACTGGTAAACGGGCAACAGATTAAAACTCGACAGCACGTGTACCAGAGCGTTACCAACGCCGAATACCAGAATCAGCGCAATCATCGGCTTGCCGCCCCAGACGCGGAATTTCGGGCTGCCGAAGCGTTTACGTGATTTACGTGCCAGCAGCGCGGGCACAATTGCCGCCCAGATGGTTGCCGCCAGCCCTGCATAGCCGATGGCGTACAGGAAACCGTTCGGCCACAGCAGGCCACCCACAATCGGCGGCAGGAAGGTCAGCAGCGCGGTTTTGAAGCGCCCCATCGCAGAATCATCAAAGCCAAACAGATCCGCCAGGTAGTCAAACAGGCCCAGCGTCACGCCGAGGAAAGAGCTCGCCACCGCAAAGTTAGAAAAGATAACCAGCAGCAGATCCAGGCTGCGGCTGTTCAGCACGCCGCTCAGCGCCTGCACCAGCACGTCAATGTTACCGCCCTTCTGGGCGATGCCGATAAATTCCGGACGCGGGATGTTGCCCATCGTCCCCAGCAGCCAAATCACATACAGCCCCAGCGCCAGCAGCGTGCCGTAGACCAGACACTTCACAATGGTGCGCGGATCTTTGCCGTAGTACTTCATCAGGCTCGGCACGTTACCGTGGTAGCCGAACGACGCCAGACAGAACGGCAGGGTCATCAGCAGGTAAGGCGTGTAGGAGGTGTTCACTGCGGCGACGTTAAACAGCGTGGCGGGCGTCACGTGCCCCAACAGACTGCCGAAGGTCAGAAAGAAGGTGATGACCTTCGCGCCCAGCACGATTGCCGTCATGCGGCTCACCGCTTTGGTACTCATCCAGACGATAAACGCCACAGCCAGCGCGAAACATAGCCCCGCCAGACGCGCCGGAACGTTCAGCGACATCTCCGAGAAGGTGTGATGCAGAATCGAGCCGCTCGCTGAAATATACGCGTAGGTGAGGATATACAGCACAAACGCGATGGACAGCCCGTTCACCAGATTCCAGCCTTTGCCCAGCAGATCTTTGGTGATGGTGTCGAAACTGGAGCCAATCCTGTAGTTCAGGTTCGCCTCGAGGATCATCAGCCCGGAATGGAGCATACAGAACCAGGTAAAGACCAGCGCGGCCAGCGACCAGAAGAACCACGCACCGGACATGACCACGGGCAGGGAGAACATCCCGGCACCTATAATGGTTCCGCCGATGATCACCACGCCGCCAAGCAGCGAAGGTGACGTTTGGGTGGTGGTTAGTGTCGCCATACAGCCTTTTCTCCAGTCAATCATACGGTTCTGCATTTTAATGTGACGCACTGTACCAGTACAAGAGTACAAAAGGAATAAAAAAAGCCCCGATCGCATGAATCGGGGCTGTATATTTTACTTTACAACAGAAGCGTAAGGCTTACGCGTCACCGAAACGACGACGGCTGGTGCCTTCTTCACGACGCGGGCCACGGCTTTCGCGGCGCTCGCCGGAGAAACGACGACCTTCACCTCCGCGACCTTCGCTGCGACCGCCTTCACGACGTTCACCGCCGAAACCGCGACCACCGCCACGACGTTCGCCGCCACGATCAGGACGTGGCTGCGCATCACCCAGCAGCTGCATGTTCATCGGCTTGTTCAGGATGCGGGTACGCGTAAAGTGCTGCAGCACTTCGCCCGGCATGCCTTTTGGCAGCTCGATGGTAGAGTGGGATGCGAACAGCTTAATGTTACCAATGTAACGGCTGCTGATGTCGCCTTCGTTAGCGATCGCGCCAACGATGTGACGAACTTCAACGCCATCATCACGGCCCACTTCAATGCGGTACAGTTCCATGTCACCTGCGTCGCGACGTTCACGACGTGGACGGTCTTCACCACCACGCTCTGGACGGTCACCACGTGGGCCACGATCGTTACGGTCGCCACGACGTTCGAAGCGATCGTCACGGTCACGGAATTCACGCTTAGGACGCATCGGTGCATCTGGTGGCACGATCAGGCTACGTTCGCCCTGAGCCATTTTCAGCAGTGCTGCGGCCAGGGTTTCCATGTCCAGCTCTTCGCCTTCAGCAACAGGCTGAATCTGCGACAGCAGCGCACGGTACTGATCCAGATCGCTGCTTTCCAGCTGCTGCTGTACTTTAGCGGCGAATTTTTCCAGACGGCGTTTGCCCAGCAGCTCTGCGTTTGGCAGGTCCGCTTCTGGAATGGTCAGCTTCATGGTGCGTTCGATGTTACGCAGCAGACGACGCTCGCGGTTCTCAACGAACAGCAGCGCACGGCCAGCACGACCCGCACGACCGGTACGACCGATACGGTGAACGTAAGACTCGGAATCCATCGGGATGTCATAGTTAACAACCAGGCTGATACGCTCAACGTCCAGACCACGTGCTGCCACGTCGGTTGCAATCAGGATATCCAGACGACCGTCTTTCAGACGCTCCAGAGTCTGCTCACGCAGAGCCTGATTCATGTCGCCGTTCAGCGCTGCGCTGTTGTAGCCGCTACGCTCCAGGGCTTCAGCCACTTCCAGGGTCGCGTTTTTGGTACGAACGAAAATAATCGCCGCATCAAAATCTTCCGCTTCCAGGAAACGTACCAGCGCTTCGTTTTTGCGCATGCCGTACACAGACCAGTAGCTCTGGCTGATGTCCGGGCGAGTGGTTACGCTGGACTGAATACGCACTTCCTGCGGATCTTTCATGAAGCGTTTGGTGATACGACGAATCGCTTCTGGCATGGTGGCAGAGAACAGCGCGGTCTGATGACCGTCCGGAATCTGCGCCATGATGGTTTCGACGTCTTCGATGAAGCCCATACGCAGCATTTCATCTGCTTCATCCAGCACCAGGCCGCTCAGTTTAGAGAGGTCCAGAGTACCGCGCTTCAGGTGATCCAGCAGACGGCCCGGCGTACCGACAACAATCTGTGGACCCTGGCGCAGGGCGCGTAACTGCACGTCATAACGCTGGCCGCCGTACAGGGCTACCACGTTTACGCCGCGCATATGTTTAGAGAATTCCGTCATTGCTTCTGCAACCTGAACAGCCAGTTCACGGGTTGGAGCCAGGACGAGGATCTGCGGTGCACGCAGGTCCGGATCAATATTGTTCAGCAGCGGCAGCGAGAATGCTGCAGTTTTACCGCTACCAGTCTGGGCCATGCCCAGCACGTCACGACCAGAAAGCAGGTGTGGGATACACTCAGCCTGGATCGGAGATGGTTTTTCGTAACCCAGATCGTTAAGGGCTTCAAGGATAGGAGCCTTCAGGCCCAGATCTGCAAAAGTGGTTTCGAATTCAGCCATGTAGTACGAGTGCCTCAATGTCAATGGCGGCCAGTCTACTTAGCTCATCGTGAAAATGATTAGCAATTTTCATTGAAAAGTGTGAACCGGCTCAAAGTAGGTGTATTGACGAACAACAACGCCCTCACCAGTTAAGGTGATGGCAATCAAAAGATTACGGGCTGATGTTTATGTCGTCAGCTATTGCTGGTCCGATTCTGCCAGGTCGTCATGCTCCTGGCCCAAGAGCGATAATTCCAACAATGCATAACGGTGCTCAACGAAGTTGTGTACGTTGTTAGCAACCGCTAATTTGAACAGTGCCGTAGCGCTGTCCATATCCCCCAGACTTAGGTAGTACTTACCTAAATAGAAGTTGGTTTCACTGAGATGCTCAGCGAGCGAGGTGTTATCCGTTGCGTCCGCCTTGAGGCGTTCCATCAGCGTTGCTTCGCTAATGTTGCCCAGGTAGAACTCGACAATGTTCCATCCCCACTGTTCCTTGTCCGATTTATCGAAGCGCTGTTTCAGTGCCTCTTTTGCCTGCTTCTCATCGAGCTTCCGCTCAACGATGTAAAGCCACAGGCTACGGAAAGGATCATTAGGATCGTCTTGATAAAACGCCAGCAGATCATCTTGCGCTAACTTATCACGACCGCCGTAATACAATGCGATACCGCGATTCAAGTGCGCGTAGTTGTAAGTTGGATCAAGCTCAAGTACAGAATCAAACGCTTCATAGGCAGCATCAAAATTGCCTGCCTGCGTTAAATAAATGCCTAAGTAATTGAATACTTCAGGCATATCAGGTCGGATAGCCAGCGCTTGTGAAAAATCATTTCGCGCCAGTGCCCTCAGACCAAGACTATCATACAACACTCCGCGCTCATATAAAAGCTGTGCGCGTTCTTCATCGGTTAAAGCCCGACTGGCAAGTATTTGTTCCATGCGTGCCAGAATCACTTCCTGCTGCAAAGTCGGTTGCAATGGCACTGCGAGGACTTCGCTCTTACGCCAGGCAGAGTTGCTGCATCCTGCCAGCGTTAAAGCTGTCGCAACGAAACACCAGCGCAAAAAAGGCTTCATTTCCCACTCCCGAAGACAACTATTGGATGAACGTCCTGTCCCCCGGCGGCTTAACAAGGCGTCCTGCCTGATAATAGGCCCTCCGCAAAGCGGAGGGCAAATGGCAACTTACTCGCCTTGCTGTTCTGCTGCCTGTGCTTCTGGCGCAGCAGCTGGCTGAGACTGCTCGGTTGCTTCTTTAATGCTCAGACGGATACGGCCCTGGCGATCAACTTCCAGAACTTTAACCGGTACTTCCTGACCCATCTGCAGGTAATCGGTCACTTTCTCAACGCGCTTGTCAGCGATCTGAGAAATGTGAACCAGACCTTCTTTACCGCCACCGATGGCAACGAACGCGCCAAAGTCAACGATACGGGTCACTTTACCTGCGTAGACGCGGCCCACTTCGATCTCTGCAGTGATTTCTTCGATGCGACGGATCGCGAATTTCGCTTTCTCGCCGTCGGTTGCTGCGATCTTCACAGTACCGTCATCTTCGATTTCGATGGTGGTGCCAGTCTCTTCGGTCAGCGCACGGATTACGGAACCGCCCTTACCGATAACATCTTTGATCTTGTCTGGATTGATCTTGATGGTGTGGATACGTGGAGCGAACTGAGAAATGTCGCCACGCGGCGCGTTAATCGCCTGTTCCATCACGCCCAGGATGTGCAGACGCGCACCTTTAGCCTGGTTCAGAGCAACCTGCATGATCTCTTTGGTGATACCTTCAATTTTGATATCCATCTGCAGCGCAGAGATACCGTCGCGGGAACCCGCCACTTTGAAGTCCATGTCGCCCAGGTGGTCTTCGTCACCCAGAATGTCAGACAGAACAACGAAGTTGTCGCCTTCTTTCACCAGGCCCATTGCGATACCCGCAACGGCGGCTTTGATTGGCACGCCTGCATCCATCAGCGCCAGAGAAGCACCACATACGGAAGCCATGGAAGAGGAACCGTTGGATTCGGTGATTTCAGACACCACACGTACGGTGTACGGGAATTTGTCAGCTTCTGGCATTACTGCCAGCACGCCGCGCTTCGCCAGACGACCGTGACCAATTTCACGACGCTTCGGCGAGCCAACCATACCGGTTTCGCCTACGGAGTACGGAGGGAAGTTGTAGTGGAACAGGAAGCTGTCAGTGCGCTCGCCCATCAGTTCGTCGATGATCTGTGCGTCACGTGCAGTACCCAGGGTCGCAGTAACCAGTGCCTGCGTTTCGCCACGGGTAAACAGCGCGGAACCGTGAGTACGAGGCAGAACGCCAGTACGCACGTCCAGGCCGCGGATCATGTCTTTTTCACGGCCATCGATACGCGGCTCGCCTGCCAGAACGCGGCTACGAACAACGTTTTTCTCGATTGCGTGCAGGATTTCGCCAATTTCGTTAGCGTCCAGCGTTTCGTCTTCGGCAACCAGGGTCGCGGTTACTTCAGATTTTATCACGTCAACCTGAGCGTAACGCTCCTGCTTGTCAGTGATGCGGTACGCATCGCTCAGACGAGATTCTGCCAGAGCTGCAACGCGTGCGTTCAGCGCGTCGTTTGCCGCTTCTGGCTGCCAGTCCCAACGTGGTTTACCGGCTTCTTTCACCAGATCGTTGATGTTCTGGATAACGATCTGCTGCTGGTCATGGCCGAAGACCACAGCACCCAGCATCTGGTCTTCGCTCAGCAGTTCAGCTTCGGATTCAACCATCAGCACAGCTGCTTCAGTACCCGCAACAACCAGGTCCAGCTTACTTTCTTTCAGCTCTTCCTGAGTTGGGTTCAACACGTACTGGTCGTTGATGTAGCCAACGCGCGCGGCACCGATTGGGCCATTGAATGGAATACCAGACAGTGACAGGGCAGCGGATGCGCCAATCATGGCAACGATGTCCGGGTTAACCTGTGGGTTAACGGAAACAACGGTCGCGATAACCTGTACTTCGTTAACGAAGCCTTCCGGGAACAGCGGACGAACCGGGCGGTCAATCAGACGCGCGATCAGGGTTTCGCCTTCGCTTGGACGGCCTTCACGACGGAAGAAGCCACCCGGGATTTTACCGGCAGCGTAGGTACGCTCCTGGTAGTTAACGGTCAGCGGGAAGAAGTCCTGACCTGGTTTAGCTTTTTTCTGGCCAACAACGGTAACGAATACCGCAGTGTCATCCATGCTTACCATAACGGCAGCAGTAGCCTGACGAGCCATCATGCCGGTTTCCAGCGTGACGGTATGTTGACCATACTGGAATTTACGAACGATCGGATTCAGCAAAGTTCTGTCCTTTCTTAAATGTTTGAAAGCACACCACCGGTGTGCTGTCGTTTTAACCCGACCTTCTTCGCATCCTCGCGACTAATGACAACCAACACCCCCATGGGTGAAGCCTCTCATTAGCCGCGCGAACCTCTGCAATGAAGATCATTTATAGCAACAATACAATAGTTTCCAGTGAATTGCTGCCGTCTGGTTGAAAAAAGGGGCCATCAGGCCCCCTTTTCTGAAACTCGCAAGAATTAGCGACGCAGACCCAGACGCTCGATCAGCGCGGTGTAGCGTGCAACATCTTTACGTTTCAGGTAGTCGAGCAGTTTACGACGCTGAGAAACCATACGCAGCAGACCACGACGGCTGTGGTGATCTTTTTTGTGCTCTGCAAAGTGACCCTGCAGGTGGTTAATCTGTGCAGTCAGCAGTGCAACCTGAACTTCGGTAGAACCGCTGTCGTTAGTACCACGACCAAACTCAGAAACGATTTTAGCTTTAGCTTCAACGCTTAGAGACATTTTCAAACTCCAAAGTATAAAGAATGTAAGGATGCCGATCTCTAATTCAGCGATCCCATGTACGCCCCGCAGATTGTTAAACAATTTACCAGGCGTTAAGCGGCAATATTCTACTCGTCTCCCCTGCTTATCGCAAGGTGAGCCGTTATCACCGTCACGCGTCGACCGGATATTCGACGACCAGACGACGCGGCGCAACGCGCCCTTCGCCATCCATTTCGCCCATACCGATGAATTTCCCTTCGTCACCTTCGGTCACACGTACCAGGCCTTCCAGCGGCGCTTCCGCCGTACGAACCGGGTTGCCGTTCTTAAAGTAAACGGACGATGTTAAAGGAAGATTAACGACCGGGAAGTCCGCTGCCGGACTGTCCATCGGCATTAGCAGTGGATCCAGCAAATCTGCCGGCGCGATCCCCTGCGCTTCCGCCTGTTCTACCAGCTCGCGCAGATGTTCCAGGGTCACCATCCGCTCCACCGGGTACTTGCTCACCGCCAGACGGCGCAGGTAAATCACATGCGCGCCGCAGCCCAGCTTTTCACCGAGGTCGTCAATGATGGTGCGAATATAGGTCCCTTTCGAACAGTGTACTTCCAGCTCCAGCTCATCACCTTCGTGGCGAATAAACAGCAGCTCATACACGGTAATCGGACGGGCTTCACGCGGGACTTCAATGCCCTGGCGCGCATATTCGTAGAGTTTTTTTCCCTGATACTTCAGCGCCGAATACATCGACGGCACCTGCATCGTGTCACCACGGAAACTCTCCAGCGCAGCATCAAGCTGTTCCGCGCTGAACGTCACCGGTCGCTCTTCAACTACCTGACCATCCGCGTCGGAGGTATCCGTGCGCTGGCCCAGCTTAGCGATAACGCGGTAACGCTTATCGGAGTCGAGCAGGTACTGGGAAAACTTTGTCGCCTCTCCCAGGCAGACCGGCAGCATGCCAGTTGCCAGCGGATCGAGCGCGCCGGTGTGGCCCGCACGGTTGGCGTTATAAATACGCTTAACTTTTTGCAGCACGTCGTTGCTGGAAGCGCCCTGGGGTTTATCCAGCAGCAGCACACCATGCACGTCGCGACCACGACGACGAGGACGACTCATCAGTCCTCCTTGCTGTCGTCCGCCGGGTTAACACGACGCTCATCGTCATGTTTAACCACGCTGGTCACCAGGTTGGACATACGCATACCTTCAACCAGCGAGTTGTCGTAGAAGAAGGTCAGTTCAGGCACGATACGCAGGCGCATCGCCTTGCCGAGCAGAGAGCGGATGAAACCAGACGCTTCCTGCAGCGCTTTAATGCCGTTTTTCACTGCCGCTTCGTCCTGATCGTTCAGGAAAGTAACGAACACTTTTGCATAGGCCAAATCGCGGGACATTTCGACACCGGAAACGGTGGTCATCATGCCGACGCGCGGGTCTTTGATTTCACGTTGCAGAATGAGCGCGATCTCTTTCTGCATTTCCTGCGCTACGCGCTGAGGGCGACCAAATTCTTTCGCCATAATAAATTCTCCAGACAAAAAAGGGGCTAAAGCCCCTTTTTGAAATTATTGCCGGGTGGCGCGAGGCGATCCCAGCTTACAATCGAAAATTAAGCGATGGTACGCTGAATTTCGATGATCTCGAACACTTCGATCATATCGCCAACGCGAACGTCGTTGTAGTTCTTCACGCCGATACCACATTCCATGCCGTTACGGACTTCGTTAACGTCATCTTTGAAGCGGCGCAGGGATTCCAGCTCGCCTTCGTAGATAACCACGTTGTCACGCAGTACGCGGATTGGGTTGTGACGCTTGATGTTACCTTCGGTAACCATACAGCCCGCGATTGCACCGAATTTCGGTGATTTGAACACGTCACGTACTTCAGCCAGACCGATGATCTGCTGTTTCAGCTCAGGAGACAGCATGCCGCTCATCGCTGCTTTCACTTCGTCGATCAGGTTATAGATGACGGAGTAGTAACGCAGATCCAGGCTTTCGGCTTCAATCACTTTACGCGCAGACGCATCCGCACGAACGTTGAAGCCAACCAGGATAGCGTTGGACGCAGCAGCCAAAGTCGCGTCGGTTTCGGTGATACCACCTACGCCAGAACCGATGATCTTCACTTTCACTTCGTCGGTAGACAGTTTCAGCAAGGAGTCGGAGATCGCTTCCACAGAACCCTGAACGTCGGCTTTCAGAACGATGTTCACTTCGTGAACTTCGCCATCGGTCATGTTGGCAAACATGTTCTCGAGTTTAGATTTCTGCTGACGAGCCAGTTTAACTTCACGGAATTTACCCTGACGATACAGTGCCACTTCACGCGCTTTCTTCTCGTCACGCACCACGGTCACTTCGTCACCAGCAGCCGGAACACCGGACAGACCCAGGATTTCAACTGGAATGGACGGACCTGCTTCCAGCACTTCCTGACCCAGTTCGTTACGCATCGCACGAACGCGACCGTATTCGAAACCGCACAGAACGATATCGCCTTTATGCAGCGTACCTTCGCGAACCAGAACGGTAGCAACCGGGCCACGTCCTTTATCCAGGAAGGATTCGATAACCGCACCGCTCGCCATACCGTTACGGATGGCTTTCAGCTCCAGAACTTCGGCCTGCAGCAGGATCGCGTCCAGCAGTTCGTCGATACCGGTACCCGCTTTCGCAGACACGTGTACGAACTGGCTTTCGCCGCCCCACTCTTCCGGCAGAATACCGTACTGGGAAAGTTCGTTTTTAACACGATCGGGATCCGCTTCTGGCTTATCGATCTTGTTCACTGCAACCACAACCGGCACACCCGCTGCTTTCGCGTGCTGGATAGCTTCGATGGTCTGCGGCATGACGCCGTCGTCTGCAGCAACAACCAGAACAACGATATCCGTCGCCTGAGCACCACGAGCACGCATTGAGGTAAACGCGGCGTGACCTGGGGTATCCAGGAAGGTGATCATACCGTTGTCAGTTTCTACGTGGTATGCACCGATGTGCTGGGTAATACCACCCGCTTCGCCAGAGGCAACCTTGGTAGAGCGAATGTAGTCAAGCAGAGAGGTTTTACCGTGGTCAACGTGACCCATGATGGTCACTACCGGTGCGCGCGGTTCTGCCGCAGCACCTGTGTCACGGTCGCTCATTACCGCTTCTTCCAGCTCGTTTTCACGACGCAGGATAACTTTGTGACCCATTTCTTCCGCAACCAGCTGTGCAGTTTCCTGATCGATCACCTGGTTGATGGTTGCCATAGCGCCCAGCTTCATCATCGCTTTGATGACCTGAGAGCCTTTAACCGCCATCTTGTTCGCCAGTTCGCCAACGGTAATGGTTTCGCCGATCACAACGTCACGGTTAACGGCCTGAGCTGGCTTCTGGAAGCCCTGCTGCAGAGCGGAACCTTTACGCTTGCCGCCTTTACCGCCGCGAACAGCCGCGCGTGCTTCTTCACGGTCAGCTTTAGATTCAGCGTGCTTGTTGCCTTTTTTCGCCGGACGCGCTGCTTTTGCATTACGACCACGGCCACGACCGCCTTCAACTTCACGATCGTTATCATCTTCAGCCTGACGCGCATGCTGAGAAGTGGTCACGTGATAGTCGCTGGTGTCTTCAGACTGCTCAACGGTATCAACACCGTTCTTCTCATTTTCTTCAGCCATACGACGCGCTTCTTCGGCGACGCGGCGAGCTTCTTCTTCCAGCTTACGGCGGGCTTCTTCTTCCGCTTTACGCTTCAGCTCGGCAGCTTCATTTTCACGGCGGGCTTTTTCAGCCTGGGCGGTTTTGGTCATTTCGTCTGTCTGTTGATTGCTCACTTTGTCTTTTTCCGCAGCGTCACGCTTCACTTTATCACTTGCGTCGCGTTTCGCTTTTTCTGCGGCCTCACGTTCAGCTTTTAATTCTGCTTCACGTTTGGCGGCTGCTTCCGCCTCACGCTGAGCTTGTTCTTCCGCTTCACGCTGTGCCTGCTCTTCCGCGGCAAGGCGTTCTGTCTCTTGCGGATCACGTTTTACAAAGGTGCGCGTCTTGCGGACTTCAATTTGTACCGATTTGCTTTTACCACCGGTACCAGGGATGTTTAACGTGCTACGCGTTTTGCGCTGCAGCGTTAACTTGTCAGGCGTAGAACCGTGTTCACGGTTCAGGTGCGTTAACAAGGTTTGTTTTTCTTGCGCGGTCACCGAGTCATCAGCGGACTTCGGGATCCCTGCATCAGCAAATTGCTGTACCAGGCGGTCCACGGAGGTCTGAATCTCAGCAGCCAGCGATTTTACAGTTACATCAGTCATGCTGTTCCTTCCTGCTACAGTTTATTACGCTTCGTCGCCGAACCAGCAAATATTACGTGCGGCCATGATGAGCTCGCCGGCTTTCTCGTCGGTTAAACCTTCGATATCAGCCAGGTCATCAACGCCTTGCTCAGCGAGATCTTCCAGCGTACAAACACCACGGGCAGCCAGCTTGAACGCAATCGCACGATCAAGACCTTCCAGATTCAGCAGGTCATCAGCCGGCTTCTTATCGCCAAGGCTTTCTTCCTGAGCCAGTGCCAGGGTGGTCAGTGCGTTTTTAGCGCGTTCACGCAGGGCTTCAACGGTTGGTTCATCCAGACCGTCAATTTCCAGCAGCTCTTTCATTGGCACATAGGCCAGTTCTTCCAGCGTAGAGAAACCTTCTTCTACCAGAACAGTGGCGAAATCTTCGTCAATATCCAGGTATTTGGTGAAGGTATCGATCGCCGCATGGGCTTCAGCCTGATGCTTAGCCTGCAGGTCATCAACGGTCATGACGTTGAGTTCCCAGCCGCTCAGCTGTGACGCCAGGCGTACGTTCTGACCGTTACGGCCGATTGCCTGCGCCAGGTTGCCCGCTTCAACAGCGATATCCATGGTGTGTTTGTCTTCGTCAACAACGATAGACGCCACATCAGCTGGAGCCATTGCGTTGATCACGAACTGCGCCGGGTTGTCATCCCACAGAACGATATCAATTCGTTCACCGCCCAGCTCAGTAGAAACAGCCTGGACACGCGCACCGCGCATACCGACGCAAGCACCGACCGGGTCGATACGCTTGTCGTTGGTTTTCACCGCAATTTTCGCACGGGAGCCCGGATCGCGAGCCGCCGCTTTAATCTCAATAACTTCTTCACCGATTTCCGGTACTTCAATCCGGAACAGTTCTACCAGCATTTCTGGTTTAGAACGGGTCACGAAGAGCTGTGCACCACGCGCTTCAGGGCGAACGGCGTACAGAACACCGCGAATACGGTCGCCTGGACGGAAGTTTTCACGTGGCAGCATATCTTCACGCAGGATCACGGCTTCAGCGTTACCCGGCAACCCTTCGGATTTGATCTCCAGAGAGATGTTGTCGCGGTTCACTTTCTTCACCACACCGGTGATGATCTCGCCTTCCTGATCGCGGAACTGATCGACAACCAGCGCGCGCTCGGCTTCGCGCACTTTCTGCACGATAACCTGTTTAGCGGTCTGGGTGGTGATACGGTCGAAGGTCACAGATTCAATCTGATCTTCAACGTAGTCACCCACGTTCAGACTTTCGTCTTCAAAACGGGCGGCTTCCAGCGTGATCTCTTTGGTCGGCTGGGTCACTTCTTCAACGATTACCCAACGACGGAATGTATCGAAGTCACCGCTTTTACGATCGATTTCTACGCGAACATCGATCTCTTGTTCGTATTTTTTCTTGGTTGCTGTAGCCAGTGCACTTTCCAGCGCTTCGAAAATCTTCTCACGCGGCAGTGATTTCTCATTGGAGACGGCTTCAACAACAGCCAAAATTTCTTTGTTCATCGCGGGCTTTTCACCTCAATCCAGACTGTTAAAAGTGGGGAACCAGGTTCGCCTTCTGGATATTACTCAGCGCGAACACTTCATCTTTGCCTTCGACTGTCACCGTGATCATTTCACCATCAACGGCTTTGATAATTCCCTGCCATTTACGGCGGTTCTGTACGGCCATACGCAGAACGAGAGCCACTTCTTCACCGGTAAAGCGCACATAGTGCTCGGCCGTGAACATCGGGCGATCGAGGCCAGGTGAGGAAACTTCCAGGTTGTACGCAACGGTAATTGGGTCTTCAACATCAAGAACCGCACTCACCTGGTGGCTGACATCAGCACAATCATCAACATTGATGCCATCTTCACTATCAATATAGATGCGCAGCGTCGATGTACGGCCGCGAACGAATTCGATGCCGACCAGTTCGTAGCCCAGTGCTTCGACCGGTGCAGTAATCATCTCTGTTAATTTTTGCTCTAATGTGGACAAGCCCACCCCCAAGACATAAAAAAAGGGCGTAAAGCCCAGTTATTCTGTAGTCAGATAACAAAAAACCCCGATAAATCGGGGCTTTAGATAACTGAACCCTATAGCCACAACTGTGGCCTGGAGCACTTTCCTAAAGAATTTTTTCAAATCCAGCTACGAAGGCTCTAAGTCTTCACAGTATATTTGAAAAAGAACTTTATGGGAAAGTGGTTGCGGGGGCCGGATTTGAACCGACGACCTTCGGGTTATGAGCCCGACGAGCTACCAGGCTGCTCCACCCCGCGCCTGAAACGTGGCAAATTCTACGCGTTTTGGACAGAATTTGCAAATAATGCTGGGATTTGGTACCGAAGACGGGACGTAAAATCGGCGTTTAGTATATTGATAGTTGACCCTACCTGTCAAGGCGACTTCAGCCAGATCAATCGGACCAAAATTTTTACAAAAAACGCACGAGTCTC
This sequence comes from Enterobacter sp. 148H3, assembly GCF_034107425.1. Taxonomy (NCBI): domain Bacteria; kingdom Pseudomonadati; phylum Pseudomonadota; class Gammaproteobacteria; order Enterobacterales; family Enterobacteriaceae; genus Enterobacter; species Enterobacter sp. 148H3. The sequence continues at coordinate 87,249 of NZ_JAWNEI010000010.1, forward strand.
TTCCGGTCTTCGCCAAAAGATGATTAAATGAATACTCACTTATTTTGCATAAAAATGCACAAGAGAGCGAAAGCGGTCTCTAATCAGTCAATCAAGCAGGGTTTTATTCTATGACGACGATTCTCAAGCATCTTCCGGTAGGACAACGTATTGGCATCGCTTTCTCAGGCGGCCTGGATACCAGCGCTGCACTGCTGTGGATGCGCCAGAAGGGAGCGGTTCCGTATGCCTATACTGCGAACCTGGGTCAGCCGGATGAGGACGACTATGATGCTATTCCTCGTCGCGCTAAAGAGTATGGTGCAGAGAACGCGCGCCTGATTGACTGCCGTAAGCAACTGGTCGCGGAAGGTATCGCAGCTATTCAGTGTGGTGCATTCCATAACACCACCGGCGGTCTGACCTATTTCAACACAACTCCGCTGGGCCGTGCGGTTACCGGCACCATGCTGGTTGCGGCGATGAAAGAAGACGGCGTCAACATCTGGGGTGACGGCAGCACCTATAAAGGAAACGATATCGAACGTTTCTATCGTTATGGCCTGCTGACCAACGCCGAACTGCAGATTTACAAACCGTGGCTGGATACCGACTTCATCGACGAGCTGGGTGGACGCCATGAGATGTCCGAGTTTATGATCGCCTGCGGTTTTGACTATAAGATGTCAGTCGAGAAAGCCTACTCCACCGACTCCAACATGCTGGGAGCGACGCACGAAGCGAAAGACCTGGAATTCCTGAACTCCAGCGTGAAGATCGTTAACCCGATCATGGGCGTGAAGTTCTGGGACGAGAACGTCAAAATCCAGGCTGAAGAAGTTACCGTACGTTTCGAACGCGGCCATCCGGTTGCGCTGAACGGTAAAACCTTCTCAGACGATGTTGAGCTGATGCTGGAAGCTAACCGGATTGGCGGTCGTCACGGTCTGGGCATGAGCGATCAGATTGAAAACCGTATCATCGAAGCGAAAAGCCGTGGCATCTATGAAGCCCCGGGTATGGCACTGCTGCACATCGCTTACGAGCGCCTGCTGACCGGTATCCACAACGAAGATACCATTGAGCAGTATCACTCTCATGGCCGTCAGCTGGGTAAACTGCTGTATCAGGGCCGCTGGTTCGATCCTCAGGCACTGATGCTGCGTGATGCCCTGCAGCGTTGGGTGGCAAGCGCGATCACCGGTGAGGTGACCCTGGAACTGCGTCGCGGTAACGACTACTCCATTCTGAATACGGTGTCTGACAACCTGACCTATAAAGCAGAGCGTCTGACCATGGAGAAAGGTGAATCCGTGTTCTCACCGGACGATCGTATTGGACAGCTGACCATGCGTAATCTGGACATTACCGATACCCGCGAGAAGCTGTTCAACTATGTTGAGAATGGCCTGCTCTCCGCGAATTCCGGTAACGGCCTGCCTCAGGTTGAAAACCTGGAGCATAGCGATAAGAAGTAATCGCTATTCAGAAATGTAGAAGGCACCCTAAGGGTGCCTTTTTTATGGTCTTCGTAGGCCCGGTAAGCGCAGCGCCACCGGGCAAAACGGCGGGTGGCGCTGCGTTTACCCTACCCGCCCTACAAAATCACCACATAATATACAGACGAAAAAAAGACGTCTTTCGACGTCTTTTTTCTGGAATATTGGTACCGAGGATGGGACTCGAACCCACAAGCCCGTTAGGGCACTACCACCTCAAGGTAGCGTGTCTACCAATTCCACCACCTCGGTACAGAATACTTAGTGCGGGATATCGCTGGTTGGCTTAGCCGGTGCAGCTGGCTGAGTCTGCTCAGTTTTCGCTGGCGCGCTCAGATTTTCCCACTCGCTTCCTTTGCTGGTCTTGTTGCTGTTGATATTGCCAAGCACCAGGCTGATGATGAAGAACAGCGTAGCCAGAATTGCCGTAGTACGGGTCATGAAGTTCGCAGAACCACTTGAACCGAACAGCGTACCGGAAGCGCCTGCTCCGAAGGAGGCTCCCATATCAGCGCCTTTACCTTGCTGCAGCATAATCAGCGCTACGAGAGCGATGGCTACAATAAGGAAAACAACTAAAAGAGCTTCGTACATAATCAACCTGTTCCTTGCGGATTTGCCGCATACCAATGCTTCGACCAATTAGCAGGATTTTTGTTTCCCACTGAAGCGGGTGTGAATACTAACCAAAGCGAATCACCTTCGCAAGGGCATTTTTGACGCATTGTATCAACTGCGGAAAAAAACAGCAAAAAGCCATTAATTGCTTAAAACAAAGGCGGCAAACGCCGCCTTTTTAAACATTTAGCGTGCAAGATTATGCAGCTTTTACGGCATCCGCAATACGGTGCGCAAATTCGGTTACCTGCGCTTCGTCTTCACCTTCCACCATCACGCGGATCAGCGGTTCAGTACCGGACTTACGCAACAGCACGCGTCCACGATTGCCGAGGGCCGCTTCAACGTCAGCCATCACCGCTTTGACGTTCTCATTTTCCAGCGGATCGCCTTTGCCGGCAGTGAAACGTACGTTTACCAGGATCTGTGGGAACATTTTCATGCCGCTGCACAGATCGTGCAGGCTCATATGGTTGCGCGCCATAGCGGCAACCACCTGCAGCGCGGCCACGATACCGTCACCGGTGGTGGTTTTGTCGAGCAGGATCACGTGACCCGAGTTTTCTGCACCGATACGCCAGCCCTTCTCCTGCAGTTTTTCCAGCACATAGCGGTCACCCACCTTCGCGCGGACAAACGGAATACCGAGCTGTTTCAGGGCCAGTTCCAGGCCCATGTTACTCATCAGCGTGCCCACCGCACCGCCGCGCAGCTGGCCCTGACGCAGGCCTTCACGGGCAATGATGTAGAGGATCTGATCGCCGTCGACCTTATTACCTTCGTGGTCAACCATGATCACGCGGTCACCGTCGCCGTCCAGCGCAATACCCAGATCGGCTTTTTCTGCCAGAACACGCGCCTGCAGGGCACGAACGTCAGTTGCCCCCACCTGCTCGTTAATGTTCAGACCATCCGGCTCGCAGCCAATGGTGATTACTTTCGCACCCAGTTCGCGGAAGACATTCGGGGCGATGTGATAGGTCGCGCCATTCGCACAGTCCACCACAATTTTGAGGTGGGCCAGGCTCAGCTCATTCGGGAAGGTACCTTTACAGAATTCGATATAGCGACCCGCCGCATCAACGATGCGGTTCGCTTTACCCAGCTCTGCGGAATCAACACAGGTAATCTCTTTTTCCATCTCAGCTTCAATAGCTTCTTCCACGTCATCCGGCAGCTTGGTGCCATCAATGGAGAAGAATTTAATGCCGTTGTCGTAGAACGGGTTGTGAGAAGCTGAAATGACAATTCCCGCTTCCGCACGGAAGGTGCGCGTCAGATACGCGACCGCAGGCGTTGGCATTGGGCCCGTAAAGGAGGCGGACAGTCCCGCAGCCGCCAGCCCCGCTTCCAGCGCGGACTCCAGCATATAGCCCGAAATACGGGTGTCTTTACCGATGATAATTTTACGTGAGCCATGACGCGCAAGCACTTTACCAGCAGCCCAACCGAGCTTCAGGACAAAATCAGGGGTGATGGGAGCATCGCCTACGCGCCCACGGATACCGTCGGTACCAAAATATTTACGATTACTCATAGCGTTTGTTTTCCTTCGCTGCCAGTGTGGCTTCCACCACACGCATGGCTTCTACTGTTTCTTTAACGTCATGGACACGAATAATGTGCGCGCCCTGCATCGCCGCAATCACCGCGCAGGCCAGGCTGCCGCTCAGGCGTTCGCTCGGCCCCACGTTCAGCAACTGCCCAATCATCGACTTTCTGGACATCCCTACCAGTAACGGCAGGTCAAAATGATGGAATTCCGATAAGCGCGCAAGCAACGCATAATTGTGTGAGAGATTTTTACCGAAACCGAACCCCGGGTCGAGCAGCAATTTCTCTTTTGGGATACCTGCACGTTCACAGCGTTTGATATGCTCAATAAAGAAGCGATTTACGTCGGCAAAGACATCGTCATACTTCGGCGCGTCCTGCATAGTTTTCGGTTGGCCCTGCATATGCATCAGGCAAACCGGCAGCCCCGTTTCCGCAGCCGCCTCAATCGCCCCCGGTTCGGTAAGTGAACGGATATCATTGATAATGTGAGCGCCTACTCTCGCCACTTCACGGATCACCTCCGGTTTGGAAGTATCAACGGAGATCCACACTTCAAACCGCTGCGCGATAGCTTCAACGACCGGCACCACGCGCGCCAGCTCTTCTTCCACAGACACGTCCGCCGCGCCTGGACGCGTCGATTCGCCGCCAACGTCAATGATGGTGGCACCCGCATTAATCATTAAATTCGCGTGCTTAACCGCCTCGATAAGCGTGTTATGCGCACCGCCGTCAGAGAAGGAGTCAGGGGTAACATTCAGGATCCCCATCACGTGGGGATGTGAAAGATCGAGATGCGAGTCCTGAGCGAATAATTTCATGGCGAAATCCCTGGTATCTATATGGTTAAACAGAAATGAAAAACCCCGGAGCAAGCTCCAGGGTTTGAGGTACAGACAAACGCGTCAACAGCAGTGGCTTACTTATCGCCCAACTGTTCTGACATGGTGTTGCCCGGATTTGGCGTACGCGGTTCATCAACCGGACGCGGCGCACGCGGGGTGCCATTGTTGTCAGAATTATTGGAAGTGCCTGGGTCTTCCCAGCCTGCTGGCGGACGTACTTCGCGGCGCGCCATCAGGTCGTCAATCTGCGGTGCATCGATGGTCTCATATTTCATGAGCGCATCTTTCATCGAATGCAGGATGTCCATATTGTCGTTCAGGATCTGGCGCGCACGCGCATAGTTACGCTCTACCAGAGATTTAACTTCCTGGTCGATGATACGTGCCGTCTCATCGGACATATGTTTCGCTTTAGCCACAGAACGGCCCAGGAATACTTCACCCTCTTCTTCTGCATACAGCAGCGGACCGAGTTTGTCGGAGAAGCCCCACTGAGTCACCATGTTACGCGCCAGGTTTGTCGCCACTTTAATGTCGTTGGACGCACCGGTAGAAACATGTTCCACACCGTAGATAATCTCTTCTGCCAGACGACCACCGTAGAGGGTAGAAATCTGGCTTTCCAGTTTCTGACGGCTGGCGCTGATCGCGTCACCTTCAGGCAGGAAGAAGGTCACACCCAGCGCACGACCGCGCGGAATAATCGTCACTTTATGCACCGGATCGTGTTCCGGCACGAGGCGACCAATAATCGCATGACCCGCTTCGTGGTATGCCGTGGACTCTTTCTGCGCTTCCGTCATCACCATGGAGCGACGTTCCGCACCCATCATGATTTTGTCTTTCGCTTTCTCAAACTCCACCATCGATACGACGCGCTTGTTACCGCGAGCGGCAAACAGAGCAGCTTCGTTGACCAGGTTAGCCAGGTCCGCACCGGAGAAGCCTGGGGTACCGCGCGCAATGATTGCCGCATCGATATCTGGCGCCAGCGGTACGCGACGCATGTGAACTTTCAGAATCTGTTCACGACCGCGAACGTCCGGCAGACCCACAACAACCTGACGGTCGAAACGGCCTGGACGCAGCAGCGCAGGGTCAAGTACGTCCGGACGGTTAGTCGCCGCAATAACGATGATACCTTCGTTACCTTCGAAGCCGTCCATCTCAACCAGCATCTGGTTCAGCGTCTGTTCACGTTCATCGTGACCACCGCCCAGACCTGCGCCACGCTGGCGGCCTACGGCGTCGATTTCATCGATGAAGATAATGCACGGTGCTGCCTTCTTGGCCTGCTCGAACATGTCACGCACACGAGATGCACCGACACCCACGAACATTTCAACGAAGTCAGAACCTGAAATAGTAAAGAACGGCACCTTCGCTTCGCCCGCGATGGCTTTCGCCAGCAGGGTTTTACCGGTACCCGGAGGGCCAACCATCAGCACCCCTTTCGGGATCTTACCGCCCAGCTTCTGGAAACGGCTCGGTTCACGCAGGTATTCAACCAGTTCACCGACCTCTTCTTTCGCTTCGTCACAACCGGCGACGTCAGCGAACGTGGTCTTGATCTGGTCTTCCGTTAGCATACGCGCCTTGCTCTTACCGAACGACATGGCACCTTTGCCACCGCCGCCCTGCATCTGGCGCATAAAGAAGATCCAGACGCCGATAAGAAGCAGCATCGGGAACCAGGAAATGAAGATAGAAGCCAGCAGGCTTGGTTCTTCTGGCGGCTCACCTACCACCTTGACGTTTTTAGTCAGAAGGTTATCAAGCAGCTTAGGATCGTTCACCGGGATGTAAGTCGTGTAACGGTTACTATCTTTCTTGGTAACGTTGATCTCACGTCCGTTGATACGCGCTTCGCGAACCTGGTCCTGATTGACCTCCTGCAGGAAGGTAGAATAATCCACCTTGCGGCCATTCGACTCGCTGGGCCCAAAGCTCTGGAATACTGACATCAGCACAACGGCAATGACCAGCCAGAGTATTAGGTTTTTCGCCATGTCACTCAAGGGATTAACCTCATATTACAACTGTGTTAAAAACAGCGTCAGGATACTCTATATCCAGTTTCATTCAAACTTTCGCCTGAAATCTACCGGTTATCATTTTCGCCCGGTCGCTACAATATACACTTCTCGGGAACGGGCCCGGGAAGAGTCCGGCTTACGAACTTTAACCTTCGCAAACAGGGAGCGAATTTCCTTAAGATACTCCTCGAAACCTTCGCCCTGAAACACCTTCACAACAAAACTACCACCAGGCGCTAGTACATCACGACACATTTCTAACGCTAGCTCCACCAGATACATGGCGCGGGGGATATCCACCGCCGGTGTTCCGCACATATTTGGTGCCATATCTGACATGACAACCTGGACCTTACTGTCACCTACACGCTCAAGTAACGCTTTCAGCACTAATTCATCACGAAAGTCGCCCTGAAGGAAGTCGACACCGACGATGGGATCCATTGGTAAAAGATCGCACGCGATGATTCGGCCCGTTCCGCCGATCTGCGTTACCGCATACTGGGACCATCCGCCAGGTGCCGCACCGAGGTCTACAACCGTCATCCCCGGCTTAAAAAGTTTGTCACTTTGCTGTATTTCATCAAGTTTAAACCAGGCACGGGAACGCAACCCCTTTTTCTGTGCCTGTTGAACATATTTATCGCTAAAGTGTTCCTGAAGCCAGCGACTGGAGCTGGCAGAACGCTTTTTACCTGTCATTTAACATTTCCGTCCTGGTTCATCGTTACCTGCCTGTGACGTAAATTTCTACGCAGCTATTTGGCGATATAAGGGAGATGGCGGTAGAATGAACCGTTTTCAATCCCAACGTAAGCAAAAATATACGATGAATCTTAGTACTAAACAAAAACAGCACCTTAAAGGTCTGGCACATCCGCTCAAGCCTGTAGTGATGCTTGGCAACAATGGTTTGACCGAAGGGGTGCTTGCCGAGATTGAACAAGCGCTGGAACACCACGAGCTGATCAAGGTGAAAATCGCCTCTGAAGACAGAGACACTAAAAACCTGATCGTGGAAGCCATCGTGCGCGAAACCGGCGCCTGTAATGTACAGGTCATCGGTAAAACGCTGGTGCTCTACCGCCCATCTAAAGAGCGTAAAATCTCGCTGCCACGCTAAGGATATCCTGAATTAAACACATTTTCTGTGTGAAACGAGGGATTTCTGTCAGCAGGCGAGCAAAATGCCATGCTCCTTGAGTTGATAAAAGGCCGCTATGCGGCCTTTTTCTTTTCTTTACAATGTATCAACATCTTAGTAGAGAAGCGAATTACAGGTATTCAACCTTAATAATTTCGTATTCCACTTCACCGCCAGGGGTGCGGATGGTGACAACATCGTCCTGCTCTTTGCCAATCAGGCCGCGAGCAATCGGAGAGTTTACTGAAATCAGGTTCTGTTTAAAGTCTGCTTCATCATCACCGACGATGCGATAGGTCTGCTCTTCGTCGTTGTCCAGGTTCAGAACGGTCACAGTGGAACCAAAGATCACACGCCCATTGTTAGGCATTTTGGTGATATCGATGACCTGTGCATTGGACAGTTTTGCCTCGATATCTTTAATACGCCCTTCACAGAAACCCTGCTGCTCACGCGCGGCGTGGTATTCAGCGTTCTCTTTCAGGTCGCCATGCTCGCGCGCATCCGCGATAGCGGCGATGATTTCAGGACGACGCACGGATTTCAGGAAATCCAGCTCTTCGCGCAGTTTTTCGGCACCACGTAAGGTCATCGGAATAGCTTGCATTTGTTATACCTCTTAAACATTCCTGTTGGGAGCAGTGTTCCCTGCTCCTGCCCACCTAAGCGGGCAAGAAGCAAAAAGAAAACCGACCCGGGAGCAATGCCCCAGGTCAGCAGCAATTTTTCAATTTGATATGCATTTTACCGCGAAGTTCACTATGGGTCATCGTTTACTTTGCAGTGCTATGCACCGTAGTATGACGGTTTGTTTTCGGGTTGTTAGCGCGAGATTATGCGATTTTCCAGATTTATCATCGGATTGACTACCAGTTTAACGTTCACTGCCCAGGCCGCGAATGTTGATGAGTACATTAATCAGCTCCCCGCAGGCGCGAACCTTGCCCTGATGGTGCAGAAGGTTGGCGCACAGGCTCCCGAGATTGACTATCACAGTCAACAGATGGCGCTGCCTGCCAGTACCCAAAAGGTGATCACTGCCCTCGCCGCCTTGCTCCAGCTCGGTCCTGACTTCCGTTTTACTACCACACTCGAGACCAAAGGTAACGTCGAGGGTGGCGAACTGAAAGGCGATCTTATCGCCCGTTTTGGCGGCGATCCGACCTTTAAGCGCCAGGATATCCGCAATATGGTTGCGGTACTGAAAAAATCTGGCGTGCAGAAAATTGATGGCAATGTACTGATTGACACGTCCATCTTTGCCAGCCACGATAAAGCTCCTGGCTGGCCGTGGAACGACATGACCCAGTGCTTTAGCGCCCCACCCGCCGCCGCGATTGTTGACCGTAACTGCTTCTCGGTTTCACTTTACAGCGCGCCAAAGCCAGATGATTTAGCATTTATCCGCATAGCATCCTACTACCCGGTCACCATGTTTAGCCAGGTTCGCACGCTGGCGAAAGGCTCCCCGGATGCGCAATATTGTGAGCTGGACGTCGTGCCCGGCGATCTTAACCGCTTCACCCTTACCGGCTGCCTGACGCAGCGCGCCGATCCACTGCCCCTGGCCTTTGCGATACAGGATGGGGCAAGCTATGCGGGTGCCATTCTGAAAGATGAACTGAAGCAAGCGGGCATAACTTATACCGGCACACTGCTTCGTCAGACGCAGGTCAACCAGCCCGGCACAGTCATTGCCAGCAAACAGTCTCCTCCGCTGCACGATTTACTGCGAATCATGCTGAAAAAGTCGGACAACATGATTGCCGATACGGTGTTTCGCATGATTGGTCACGCGCGTTTCGGCGTGCCGGGAACCTGGCGCGCGGGTTCAGACGCGGTTCGGCAGATCCTGCGCCAGCAGGCCGGGATCGATCTGGGTAATACCATCGCCGTCGATGGCTCCGGACTATCTCGTCATAATTTGATCTCTCCGGCCACGATGATGCAGGTGCTTCAGTACATTGCACAGCACGACACTGAGCTAAACTTTATTTCAATGCTGCCGCTGGCCGGGCATGACGGTTCTCTGCAGTACCGTGCCGGGCTTCACGCTGCCGGTGTGGATGGCAAAGTCTCTGCGAAAACAGGCTCACTGCAGGGGGTTTACAACCTTGCAGGCTTCATCACTACCGCCAGCGGACAACGCCTGGCATTCGTGCAGTATCTTTCCGGCTATGCCGTCGAACCGACCGACCAGCGCAATCGTCGTATTCCGCTTGTTCGCTTCGAAAGCAGGCTTTATAAGGACATCTATCAGAATAACTAGCGATGAAACTACTCATAGTTGAAGACGATCTGTTATTGCAGGAAGGGCTGGCGCTAGGTCTGGCCAATGAAGGGTACGCCCTCGACTGTGCTGGCACCGCAGCGGAGGCGGACTCTCTGATTCAGAGCGGCGAATACAGCCTGGTGATCCTCGATTTGGGCTTGCCTGATAAAGATGGCGCCACGCTGCTCGGCCAGTGGCGACGTCGCGGCATCGCCAACCCGGTATTGATCCTGACGGCACGAGATGCCATTGAAGACCGTATCACTGGCCTCGATGCAGGCGCTGATGATTACCTGGTGAAGCCTTTTGCGCTCGCGGAGCTGCAGGCTCGGGTGCGAGCGTTAATTCGCCGCTATCAGGGCCATAGTGATAACTTATTGACCGACGGCGATATTACGCTGAATTTGCAAACCCAGCAGGTGCTGCGCCAGGATCAGGCCGTAGAGGTGACGCCAAAAGAGTTCGCCTTGCTTACGCGTCTGATCATGCGGAGCGGGCAAACGGTACACAGAGAAACGCTCCAGCAGGATATTTACTCCTGGCAGGACGATCCCGGCTCAAATACCCTTGAGGTCCACATCCATAACCTGCGGCGTAAACTCGGCAAAGACAGGATCAAAACCGTTCGCGGCGTCGGCTATCGTCTGGAGAGCCAGAAATGAACAGCATGCGTCGGCGTTTGATGGTGCTGCTGGCGGTGATTCTCCTGTTTTTCCAGCTAATAAGCGTTATCTGGCTATGGCATGAAAGCCGTGAACAGATTGGTTTTCTGGTCAACGAAACGCTGTCAGCAAAAGCGCGCAATAATCACGTTGAGAAAGAGATCCGTGAAGCGATTGCCTCGCTGCTGGTTCCTTCCCTGGTGATGGTCGGCTTTACCCTGCTCTTCTCCTTCTGGGCGGTCACCTGGATAACCCGACCGCTGAATAAACTCCGCGACAGTCTCGCTAACCGTTCGGCCGATAACTTAACCCCGCTTCCTATGTATTCCGACATGGAAGAAATTGGCGCGGTGACGACCTCCCTGAACCAGCTATTGGCACGACTGGATAGCACCATTCAGCAGGAGCGTCTCTTCACCGCAGACGCCGCACACGAGCTGAGAACGCCTCTGGCCGGCATCCGGCTCCATCTTGAGCTCATGGCGCAGTCAGGCGCGCCACAGGCCGCGACGTTAATTAGCCGTATCGATCAGCTCATGCATACCGTCGAACAGCTGCTAATGCTGGCCCGTGCCGGACAGGCAATGGCGAGCGGGCACTACGAAACCGTGAACTGGACGGAAAATATCATTGAACCTCTCGGCCTGGGGCATGAAGCCAAAGAGCATACGGTGATTTGGCCCGCTAAAAGCGCGCTCACGGTTCAGGGAGATGCCGTGCTCCTGCGCCTGATGCTGCGCAACCTGCTGGAGAATGCAGGGCGCTACAGCCCGGCAGGGACAACGATTACAGTGACATTAACCGAGGTCGACGGGGGGACGCAGATCAGCGTTATCGATCAGGGTCCAGGGATTGATGAAGCGCACCGAGTGTCAATCACCGAGCCATTCCGCCGTCTTGACCAGCGCTACGGAGGGAGCGGTCTGGGCCTGAGTATCGTGCAGCGCATCGTCCAGCTACACCACGGCAGGCTGACCCTTGAAAATGGCGCTGAAGGCGGTTTAATCGCCAGCTGCTGGCTGCCCACAACGCTTCAATAAAAAAGCCCCCATAATGGGGGCTTTGAACAGATATTAATGCTTGTAGATGAACTCGACGCCTTCTTCGTCGTCTTCATCCCAGTCATCGTCCCAGTCTTCATCGTCTTCTTCCGCTTCCAGCTCTTCGAGCTGCTGGCGGTGGTAGTCATCCCACATGAATTCGACTTTTTCTGGCTGTTTGACTTCTTCCGCCTGAACAATTGGGTTCTCAATGATGAAGGTCATCACATCCCAGCATAGATCCTTCACGCCGACCTGGCTTGCCGCAGAGATCAGGTAATACTTATCTTCCCAACCCATCGCTTCAGCAATGGCTTTCGCTTTTGCTTCCGCTTCGGCTTTATCCATCAGGTCGATCTTGTTGAAGACCAGCCAGCGCGGTTTATTAGCCAGTTTTTCGCTGTATTTTTCCAGCTCGCCCACGATGATACGGGCGTTTTCAACCGGATCGGAACCGTCGATAGGATCGATATCGATAAGGTGCAGCAGCACGCGGCAGCGCTCAAGGTGCTTCAGGAAGCGAATCCCCAGACCGGCCCCTTCCGCGGCGCCTTCAATCAGACCCGGGATATCGGCAACCACGAAGCTCTTCTCGTTATCCATACGGACAACACCCAGGCTTGGTACCAGCGTGGTAAACGGATAGTCTGCCACTTTTGGCTTGGCCGCAGAGACGGCGCGAATGAACGTCGATTTACCGGCGTTTGGCATACCCAGCATGCCCACGTCTGCCAGAAGCATCAGCTCCAGCTGCAGGTCGCGCTTATCGCCCGGCGTACCCATCGTTTTCTGACGCGGCGTACGGTTAACGGAAGATTTGAAACGGCTGTTACCCAGACCGTGCCAGCCGCCTTTCGCCACCATCAGGCGCTGACCGTGTTTGGTCATGTCACCCATGGTTTCACCGGTCCCCTGGTCAATCACGCGCGTACCGACCGGAACTTTAATGGTGACGTCTTTACCGCGTTTCCCGGTACAGTCACGGCTCTGGCCGTTTTGGCCACGTTCAGCGCGGAAGGATTTTTCGAAACGGTAGTCGATCAGCGTGTTGAGGTTCTCATCCGCCTCCAGCCACACGTCACCACCATCCCCGCCGTCGCCGCCATCAGGACCGCCACGTGGGATATACTTTTCACGGCGGAAGCTCACGCAACCGTTGCCGCCATCACCAGCCACGACCAGGATCGTCGCTTCATCAACAAACTTCATTTTACTCTCCGTAACTCATTCGCCTGAGCGGGGGACTACTACAACCGCTTCATTTTTGCGCCAACGTCCCCAAAGACGATGACCAATGGCGGAATACATCGCGCCCGCAACCACGACAAACGCACCGAGATAACCCAACAGGTTGAGCATCGGTCTGACGAAGACATCGGGCCAGGCCATTGATAACAAATCTGAAAATAACAGCGTAAACAGCGGAGTAAGCGTAATTAACGCGCTCACCTGTGCTGCCTGCCAGCGCGCCATCGCTTCGGCCAGCGCGCCATAACCGACCAGCGTGTTCAGCCCACAAAAAATGAGGCACGCCAGTTGCCAGTCGCTAAGCTGGGAAATCACTCCCGGCTTTGCTAATGGCAGCAATGCTATTGTACACAAAGTGTACAGCAAAAAGAGGATCTGCTGTGAGGCAAGACGACGCAATAACACCTTTTGTGCGACGCCATAGCTCACCCAGACCGTTGCTGCCCCCACACCGAAAATTACACCCCATGTGTAATCCGTCAGGCGAGTGAAAATCTCAATCAGACTGGTGTTGAAGAACATCACCAGACCGCACAGCAGCATGCTCGCCCCGATAATCTGCGTACCACGCATCTTTTCCTTGAGGATAAAGACGCTGGCGATCATCATGCCAACCGGTGAAAGCTGACCTATCACCTGCGACGCCGTGGGGCTGAGATATTGCAGGGAAGAGCTGAACAGGATGAAGTTACCGAACAGACCGCCCGTCGCGATAGCCAGCAATACCAGCCAGCGCGGTTTACGGAAGAGCCGCAAGGGTGGAAGCTTACCTTTGATTGCCAGAATGGCCCCGAGGCCGATGCTTGCCATCAGAAAGCGATAAAAAACCACCGTAGGCGGCTCCATCACTTCCAGTACCTGCTTCATTGCAATTGGCAGCGCACCCCAGCACATTGCGGTAGTGAGCGCCAAAAGAATACCAATGCCGGCCTGCTGCTTCATGCCCGTTTTCCCTACAGAAAAAATTACCGGGTTTCCAATGTAAAAAGCCCCGCAACAGGTTGCGGGGCTTTAATCCGTTACCGGACCGAGAAAACCTTACTCAGCAACGATGCTGATATATTTACGGTTGTTCGGGCCTTTAACTTCAAATTTCACTTTACCGTCTGCCTTAGCAAACAGAGTGTGGTCACGACCGCAACCTACGTTGTTGCCAGCGTGGAATTTGGTACCACGTTGACGAACGATGATGCTACCCGCCAGAACGGATTCGCCACCGAAACGCTTAACGCCCAGGCGTTTAGCTTCTGAATCGCGACCGTTACGTGTGGAGCCGCCAGCCTTTTTATGTGCCATTTAAATCTCTCCTCAGGTCTTAGGCGCTGATGCCAGTAATTTTCACATCAGTGAACCACTGACGGTGGCCCTGCTGCTTACGGTAGTGCTTACGACGACGAAACTTAACGATTTTAACTTTCTCGCCACGACCGTGTGCAACAACTTCAGCTTTGATAACGCCGCCATCAACGAAAGGAACGCCGATTTTGACTTCTTCACCGTTTGCGATCATCAGAACTTCAGCGAACTCAACAGATTCGCCAGTTGCGATGTCCAGCTTTTCCAGGCGAACGGTCTGACCTTCGCTTACTCGGTGTTGTTTACCACCACTTTGGAAAACCGCGTACATATAAACTCCGCTTCCGCGCACGTCCTCGTATGAATCAGAGTGCGCTATAAATATTCACAATAGGGCGCGAATATTACGCAAAACGCGAGCCTTTGACAAGTGCTACCGTCAATACATGAAGAAAAAAAACACAACACGTACGGTAACGTTTATCTGAGCCGTTTTTTCAGTACAATCAGCACTACTATTGATAAACCGAAACCCTTCGTTACCCCATTGAAGATGGGATCAACAGGATAAAAAGCCCGGCTTTTGCGATGAATTTAGAAAAAATCAACGAGTTAACCGCGCAAGATATGGCGGGTGTGAATGCAGCAATCCTGGAGCAACTCAACTCTGACGTTCAACTGATCAATCAGTTGGGTTATTACATCGTCAGCGGCGGCGGTAAACGCATTCGTCCGATGATTGCCATTCTGGCTGCCAGAGCCGTTGGCTATCAGGGAAATGCCCACATCACTATCGCAGCGCTCATCGAATTTATCCACACGGCGACGCTTCTGCATGACGATGTGGTGGATGAATCGGATATGCGTCGTGGCAAAGCCACGGCAAACGCCGCTTTCGGGAACGCAGCCAGCGTCCTGGTGGGAGATTTTATTTATACCCGCGCCTTCCAGATGATGACCAGTCTGGGCTCCCTTAAAGTGCTGGAAGTAATGTCCGAAGCCGTAAACGTCATTGCTGAAGGCGAAGTGCTGCAGCTGATGAACGTGAACGATCCTGACATCACCGAAGAAAACTACATGCGCGTGATCTACAGCAAAACCGCGCGCCTGTTTGAAGCGGCGGCCCAGTGTTCCGGCATTCTGGCTGACTGTACCGAAGCACAGGAAAAGGGCCTGCAGGACTATGGCCGCTATCTGGGTACGGCATTCCAGCTGATCGATGATTTACTGGACTACAGTGCGGACGGCGAGACGCTCGGCAAAAACGTGGGCGATGACCTGAACGAAGGCAAACCGACCCTGCCGCTGCTTCATGCTATGCGGAACGGAACAGCCGACCAGGCGAAAATGATCCGCGAAGCGATTGAGCAGGGAAATGGTCGCCATCTTCTGGAACCTGTACTGGAAACCATGGCTATCTGCGGATCGCTGGAATGGACGCGTCAGCGTGCGGAAGAAGAAGCCGACAAAGCCATCGAAGCGCTTCAGGTTATTCCAGACAGTCCGTGGCGCGAGGCACTGATTGGTCTTGCCCACATCGCCGTCCAGCGCGACCGTTAATCCCCTTGTATCTCCCCGCAGCGATAGCGGGGAGTTCCTGTACACGCCTGTAAATTCCGTGTTCATGTAAATTCATCGGTTTAGAGACCGCATGAATAAAGCCGTGTCTTATTCTGAATATCCCATCAAGTAACGCGAACTTTTTAGAACAAGAAGTTGAAATGGGTATAGTAAACCCCGTCGTTTCAGAAGAAACGGCGTAGGTGAATCCGAACTTAAGGACAGCGTTATGGATACGAAATTTATCGACTGGCACACGGCTGATATTATTGCCGCACTGCGCAAAAAAGGCACTTCACTGGCAGCAGAGTCCCGCCGCCATGGACTGAGTTCTTCAACTCTGGCAAACGCCCTCACCCGCCCCTGGCCCAAAGGAGAATTAATTATCGCAACGGCGCTGGATACGCATCCGTGGGTGATTTGGCCTTCACGCTACCACGATCCCATTACCCATGAATTTATCGACAGATCGCGCATGATTCGCCAGAGAAGAGTAAAAAGAGAACCGCAGGAATAACGCGTTTTTTGACAGGAACAGCAACCCCCCGGTCATTTCTGGCAGGGGGCTGCCGGAACGATTACTCGCCCTTCACACGCTCGATGTTGGCACCCAGCGCGCGCAGTTTATCTTCGATACGCTCATAGCCACGATCGATGTGATAGATACGATCCACAATCGTTGTACCTTCCGCGATACAACCCGCCAGCACCAGGCTTGCAGACGCACGCAGATCGGTTGCCATCACCTGAGCGCCGGACAGCGTCTCAACGCCATGGCAAATCACGGTATTACTTTCGATCTCAGCACGTGCACCCATACGGATCAGCTCCGGTACGTGCATAAAGCGGTTCTCGAAAATGGTTTCTGTGATGAAGCCAGTACCCTCGGCGACCAGGTTCAACAGGGTGAACTGCGCCTGCATGTCAGTTGGGAACGCCGGGTGTGGCGCCGTACGCACATTGACTGCCTTTGGACGCTGGCCATGCATATCGAGGCTGATCCAGTCTTCACCGACTTCAATATCCGCACCCGCATCGCGCAGTTTCGCCACCACCGCATCCAGGGTATCTGGCTGCGCGTTGCGACAAACAATCTTACCGCCAGAAATCGCCGCTGCGACCAGGAATGTACCGGTTTCGATACGGTCCGGCAGAACGCGATAGACACCACCGCCCAGACGCTCAACGCCTTCGATGGTGATACGGTCGGTACCCTGGCCGGAGATCTTCGCCCCCAGCGCCACGAGGAAGTTGGCGGTATCCACAATCTCCGGTTCACGCGCGGCGTTTTCGATGATGGTGGTGCCTTCTGCCAGCGTCGCCGCAGACATAATGGTGACCGTTGCGCCCACGCTCACTTTGTCCATGACAATGTGCGCGCCTTTCAGACGACCATTAACGGACGCTTTAACGTAACCTTCTTCCAGCTTGATCTCTGCGCCCAGTTTTTCCAGACCAAAGATGTGCAGGTCAACCGGACGCGCACCGATGGCGCAACCGCCCGGCAGAGAAACCTGACCCTGACCAAAACGCGCCACCAGCGGGCCAAGCGCCCAGATGGATGCACGCATGGTTTTCACCAGATCGTAAGGTGCTGAGAAGTTGTTCACCTTGCTGGCGTCGATCCAGACGGAACCGTTACGCTCAACTTTCGTGCCCAGCTGGGTGAGCAGCTTCATGGTGGTGTCGATATCTTTCAGCTTCGGTACGTTCTGAATTTCTACCGGCTCTTCAGCCAGCAGCGCAGCAAAGAGGATTGGCAGCGCGGCGTTTTTCGCGCCAGAAATTGTGACTTCGCCCTGGAGACGCGTTGGCCCCTGTACACGAAATTTATCCATTGTGTGCTCTCTTATAAATTCAACCGTGCTGCGGGCCTGTCGCCCTCAGCTCAAAAACCGTTTAGTTTGCGATCGCGTGCCCACTCTTGCGGGGTGAACGCTTTAATCGACAGGGCGTGGATGCGGTTATCCGCAATATATTCCATCAGCGGCGCGTACACAGCCTGCTGTTTCTTCACGCGGCTCATACCGTCGAACATCTCACCCACAGCAATAACCTGGAAGTGACTGCCATCGCCAGTGACGTGGGCTTCCTGAAGGGAGAGTGCATTCATCAGCACTGTCTGGATTTCATGATTTTCCATGGGTTCTTAATCATCTGATAGTGAAAACAAGCCCAACATCTTAGAGCAAAGTGGCGTTGTCTTAAACAAGCAAAAAGCCCTGACGATGAAACTGTCAGGGCTTTCGGAAGTAACGCACTGAAAATATTAACGAGGCAATACGTCCTGAGGAAGATTGTAGAGCTGAGCAAGGGTCACGACATTCTCGCTCGCGCCGCGAAGCGTGACGCTAGCCCCCAGCTTTTTCCCTACAGCAATCAGATGGGCAAGCAGCGCAACCCCGGCCGTATCCACCCGCGTGACCTCGGTTAAGTCGATAAGCGTCACGCCCTGCATCACTTCATGGCGTTTGTCCCACAGTGGGTTCAGAAGATCCTGATCCAGTTCACCGGACAGCTTTAACGTCTCGCCTTCACGCGACCAACTGAGTTGCTGTGACATTACTTCTTCTCGTCCAGCGTGATTTTCTGACGAGCAATGGACTGCAGCTGAGCGGTCAGGCCATCAATGCCTTTGGTGCGCAGCAGATCGCTCCATTCGTTCTGTTTGGTGGTGATCATGCTTACACCTTCGGCGATCATGTCATACGCCTGCCAGTGACCGGTCTGGCTGTTTTTACGCCACTGGAAATCCAGACGAACCGGCGGACGACCGTTAGGATCGTTGATCGTCACACGGATAGGGACGATGGTCGCATCGCCCAGCGGCTGCTCGGGCGCAATCTGATAGGTCTGACCGTGGTACATCGCCAGCGCCTGGCCATAAGCCTGTTTCAGGTATTCACGGAACGCGGCAAAGTAGGCCTCACGCTGCGCAGGAGTCGCGTCTTTGTAATAGCGGCCCAGCACCAGCGCACCCGCATATTTGATCTGCACGTACGGCAGCAGCTCCTGGTCAACCACATCACGCAGGTAATCAGGATTAGAACGAATCTTAGGCTGTTCGTTTTTAAGACGGTCGAATGTCTTCTTCGCCGCTTCGTCCATCAGTTTGTACGGGTTACTCTGATCCGCAGCGTGGGCGGCGGTAAGAGGGGCGATGACCAGCATGGCAACCATTAACAGTCGTTTAAACATGAATGACTTCTCCTGATATTAATTCGCAGCACCTGGGGTCGGCGCGGCATTGGTATGGTCTTCGCTCTGCGCAGGGGCAGCGTCAGATTTTTTCTCATCTCCTTTACTGTTGTAAAGGAACTGACCAATCATATCCTCCAGCACCATCGCGGATTTCGTATCCTGAATGACGCTACCGTCTTTAAGGATAGTCGTTCCCAGCTCGGGATCTTCAAAGCCAACGTTAAGCGCCAGATATTGTTCGCCCAGCAGACCGGAAGTCCGGATAGACAGGGAGCTGGTGTCCGGAATGTGGTTGTAACGCTCTTCGATATCCATCGCGACGCGCGGCAGATAGGTTTTCTCATCAAGCGTAATATCGGATACGCGCCCGATCACCACGCCGCCGATACGGACCGGTGAACGCGCCTTCAGTCCGCCGATGTTATCGAAGGTGGCATAGATGCGATACGTCGGCTCGGTGCGCACAGACGTGATATCCGCCGCTCTCAGGCAGATAAACAGTGCGGCCAGCAGCGCCAGCAGCAGGAATACACCGACCCAAATTTCATTTTTTCTCGTTTGCATGAACTCAATTCCCAAACATCAGTGCGGTGAGCACAAAATCCAGACCCAGTACGGCCAGCGACGAATGAACGACTGTACGTGTAGTTGCGCGGCTAATGCCCGCCGACGTCGGGATGGCATCGTAACCATTGAACAATGCAATCCAGGTGACCGTAATGGCAAATACCACGCTTTTAATCAGGCAGTTAACCAGATCCATTCGCAGGTCAATGGCGTCCTGCATCGCGGACCAGAAGAAACCGGCATCGATGCCTTTCCAGTGCACGCCAACCAGCGAGCCGCCCCAGATACCCACGGCGACAAACAGAATAGTCAGTAACGGTAAAGAGATCACCCCAGCCCAGAAACGCGGCGAGATCACGCGACGCAGCGGATCGACCGCCATCATCTCCATGCTGGAAAGCTGCTCGGTCGCACGCATCAGGCCAATCTCAGCTGTTAATGCCGACCCCGCGCGCCCGGCGAACAACAGCGCCGCCACGACGGGCCCCAGTTCGCGCAGCAGCGAGAGCGCCACCAGCATCCCGAGGCTAGTTTCCGCACTGTAGGTTGTCAGAACAAGATAGCCCTGCAGCCCAAGCACCATACCGATAAACAGACCGGAGACAATGATGATGAGCATCGACAGCACGCCGACATTATAAAGCTGGCGCACCAATAGCGGCGCGTGCTTACGGAATTCCGGCTTGCCAACCAGGGCGTTGAATAACATCAATCCGGCACGCCCGAACGTCCTGATGGTTTTTATGCCACGGTGTCCGAGAGCGGCCAACGCATTTAACAGCATGAGTGGCTTAACTCCCTATTCCCAGTAAATCGTCACGATAGTCGCCTGCCGGGTAGCGGAACGGCACAGGGCCATCAGCAATACCGTCGAGGAACTGTCTAACACGCGGATCGCAATTTTCCTGCAGCGCCTGAGCGCTACCGTGTGCGACGATCTTTTTGTCCGCCACGATATAGGCGTAATCGGCAATGCTCAATACTTCCGGTACATCGTGAGACACCACAATGCAGGTGACACCAAGCGCGCTGTTCAGTTCAGAGATGAGCTTCACCAGCACGCCCATCGTAATGGGATCCTGTCCAACAAACGGTTCGTCGAACATGATTAAATCAGGCTCTAATGCAATGGCTCTCGCCAGCGCGGCGCGGCGCGCCATGCCGCCGGACAGCTCCGAAGGCATCAGCTTCGCAGCACCCCGCAAGCCAACGGCTTCGAGCTTCATCATCACCGTGCTTTTCAGCAGTTCAGGTGGCAGACTGGTATGCTCGCGCAGCGGATAAGCCACGTTATCAAAGACGTTCATGTCGGTGAACAAGGCGCCCGACTGAAAGAGCATGCTCATGCGTTTGCGGACAGTATACAGGCGCGAGCGCGACATCTCCGGGATGTTTTCGCCATCAAAGAGGATTTCACCGCTATCCGGTGGGATCTGCCCACCAATAAGGCGAAGCAGGGTCGTTTTACCGATCCCGGACGGCCCCATAATGGCAGTGATCTTGCCACGCGGAACGGTCAACGAAATATCATCAAATATCAATCTGTTGGCGCGAGAAAAACTCAACCCGCGGACATCGACTAAATTCGCCATGGTTTGGCTCATTTATAGTTCCTTTCTTATCCTGCTCACGTTAAGGCATGTAGCCTGAATCAGCCCTAAACTCAGCATTTTTACAGAATAATAACCGTAGAGGTTAGCGAAAGCTGGCATTTGTTTTACTTTTCCGGCGCATAAAGTCAAAATTAGGAATTCGTTACGCCTCAGACTGTATGCAGTCCAGCCGTTCACGCGCGATGGACCGACGAGTATACCTGAAGAAAGGACTTTTGATGCTTTTAGCAACAGCACTGTTAATAATTGGTTTACTTTTGGTCGTCTACAGTGCTGACCGTTTAGTATTTGCTGCATCTATCCTGTGTCGCCTGACGGGCGTACCGCCTGTCGTCATCGGGATGACCGTGGTCAGTGTCGGAACGTCACTTCCTGAAATCATCGTCTCTGTCTCGGCATCGCTGCATGGTCAGTTAGACCTTGCAGTAGGCACCGCGATTGGCTCTAACATCGTCAATATACTCTTGATTTTAGGCCTGGCCGCACTGCTCCATCCATTTCGCGTGCATTCTGATGTTCTGCGCCGTGAATTGCCGCTAATGTTAATCGTAAGCCTGTTGGCAGGCTGCGTATTTTACGATGGCGTACTGAGCTACAGCGACGGTATTTTCCTGCTGGCGCTGGCCGTCATTTGGTTGCTGTATAGTGTTAAAATCGCCCGTCAGGCGGAAAAACAGGGTCAGGATAGCCTCACGCGTGAGCAGGTCGCCGAACTTCCGCGAGAAGGCACGCTGCCTGTTGCCCTGCTCTGGCTTGGCGTTGCGCTGATCATCATGCCGATGGCAACGCGTATGGTCGTGGATAACGCGACGGTGCTGGCGAACTATTTCGCCATCAGTGAACTTACCATTGGTCTGACGGTGATTGCCATCGGTACCAGCCTGCCGGAGCTGGCCACGGCCATTGCGGGGGCACGTAAAGGTGAAGATGACATTGCCATTGGTAATATCATCGGTTCCAACATATTTAATATCGCCATTGTGATGGGCCTTCCGGCCCTCATTACGCCAGGGCCCTTTAATCCCCTGGCGTTCTCGCGTGACTACGGCGTGATGTTATTGGTCAGCGTGATATTTGCCCTGCTCTGCTGGCGGCGGCAACGACAGATCGGCAAAGGCGCAGGCGCGCTACTGACGGGTGGATTTATCGTATGGATGGCGATGCTGTACTGGCTCTCGCCTCTTCTCTCTGGGTAAACGGAAACGCATTATGTCGCAAATAGAATTGCAGCCGGGTTTTGACTTTCAGAAAGCAGGCAAAGAGGTTCTGGAGATTGAACGTGAAGGTCTGGCGCAGTTAGATCGGTACATTAATCAGGATTTTAGTCTGGCATGTGAGAAGATGTTCTACTGTGCCGGCAAAGTCGTGGTGATGGGGATGGGTAAGTCCGGCCACATTGGCCGTAAAATGGCGGCAACATTTGCCAGCACCGGAACCTCTTCCTTCTTTGTACACCCGGGGGAAGCCGCGCACGGCGACCTGGGTATGGTCACGCCGCAGGATATCGTCATCGCACTGTCTAACTCCGGTGAGTCCAATGAAATTCTGGCGCTGATCCCGGTACTGAAACGATTGCAGGTTCCGCTTATTTGCATGACCAGCCGTCCGGAAAGTAGCATGGCGCGTGCGGCCGATATTCACCTGTGCGTGAAGGTTCCCAAGGAGGCCTGTCCGCTCGGCCTGGCGCCAACGTCCAGCACCACCGCAGCGCTGGTCATGGGGGATGCGCTTGCCGTCGCACTGCTTGAAGCCCGCGGTTTTACGCCGGAAGATTTCGCGCTTTCCCATCCGGGCGGCGCGCTGGGGCGCAAGCTGCTGCTTCGGGTAAACGATATTATGCACACCGGGGATGAGATCCCTCACGTCAGCAAAGAGGCCTCCCTACGTGATGCGCTGCTGGAAATCACCCGTAAGAATCTGGGTATGACGGTCGTGTGCGACGATCTGATGAAAATTCAGGGGATCTTCACCGATGGCGACCTGCGCCGCGTCTTCGACATGGGTGTTGATGTCCGTACCCTGGGCATTGCCGACGTGATGACGCCGGGCGGTATCCGCGTGCGTCCGGGTACGCTGGCCGTGGATGTGCTGAACCTGATGCAGTCCCGCCATATCACCTCAGTTATGGTTGCCGATGGCGACCAGTTGCTGGGTGTGGTACATATGCATGATCTGCTGCGCGCAGGCGTAGTGTAATGAAGGATAAGACAATGAGTAATGCGGGTGCATCCCTTGCAACCTGTTATGGCCCGGTCAGTACCCAGATGATGGCAAAGGCGAAAAACATTCGTCTGCTCATCCTGGATGTGGATGGCGTACTCTCCGATGGCCTGATTTACATGGGCAATAATGGTGAAGAGCTGAAAGCATTTAACGTCCGCGACGGCTATGGAATCCGCTGTGCGCTCACCTCGGGTATTGAGGTGGCTATCATCACCGGGCGAAAAGCTAAACTGGTAGAAGACCGCTGTGAAACCTTAGGAATTACCCATCTGTATCAGGGGCAGTCCGATAAGATGGCGGCGTTTAAGGATTTACTGGGTAAACTGGCTATCGCACCGGAAAACGTGGCCTACGTTGGGGACGATCTGATTGACTGGCCCGTGATGGCTGAAATCGGGCTGAGCATCGCCGTTGCCGATGCGCATCCGCTGCTGATCCCGCGCGCTGACTACGTTACCCACATCAACGGGGGCCGTGGTGCCGTCCGTGAAGTCTGCGATCTGCTTTTGCTGGCGCAGGGCAAGCTTGATGAGGCCAAAGGGCAATCGATATGAGTAAAACCAGACGCTGGATTATCATTTTGCTTTCGCTAGTCGCACTGGTATTGATTGGCGTGAACCTTGCCGATCGCGACGATACGCAAACGGAAGTGGTTAACAATACCGATCCAACCTATAAAAGCGATCACAGCGAAACAGTGGTCTACAGCCCGGAAGGCGCGCTGAACTATCGCCTGATTGCCCAGCATGTTGAATATTTTTCAGATGACGGTATTTCGTGGTTTACCCAACCTGTGATGACCACATTCGATAAAGACAAAGTGCCGACGTGGTCAATTAAGTCAGATCGGGCCAAACTGACAAATGACCGTATGCTTTATCTGTACGGCCACGTTGAAGTCAACGCCCTGACCGCTGACTCGCAACTGCGAAAAATTACGACGGATAATGCCCAGATCAACCTGGTTACTCAGGACGTGACGTCGCAGGATCTGGTCACACTGTATGGCACAACATTTAATTCCAGCGGTTTGAGAATGCGCGGGAACTTACGCAGCAAGAACGCCGAGCTGATTGAAAAGGTTAGAACCTCCTATGAAATTCAAAACAAACAAACTCAGCCTTAAAGTAATTATCGCCAGCGCGATGCTGGCGACCAGTCTCCCCGCGCTTGCTGTAACGGGCGATACCGACCAGCCGATTCATATCGAGTCCGACACCCAGTCTCTCGATATGCAGGGTAACGTCGTCACCTTCACGGGTAACGTCGTCATGACCCAAGGCACCATCAAAATTAACGCTGACAAAGTGGTCGTTACCCGTCCGGGTGGCGAGCAGGGCAAAGAGATCATTGATGGTTACGGCAACCCGGCAACCTTCTACCAGATGCAGGACAACGGCAAGCCGGTGAAAGGCCGCGCCTCACATATGCACTACGAGCTGGCGAAGGACCTGGTTATCCTGACCGGAAACGCGTATCTGGAACAGCTGGACAGCAACATTACCGGCGACCAAATCACCTATCTGGTGAAAGAGCAAAAAATGCAGGCCTCCAGCGAGAAAGGTAAACGCGTCACGACCGTACTGGTTCCATCGCAGCTGCAGGACAAAGGCAAGGGCCAGGCCCCGGCACAGAAGAAGAGTAACTAATCCGTTATGGCAACATTAACTGCAAAAAACCTCGCGAAGGCCTATAAGGGCCGCCGTGTCGTAGAAGATGTCAGTTTGACCGTCAACTCTGGCGAAATCGTGGGGCTGCTTGGCCCTAACGGTGCGGGTAAAACGACAACCTTCTACATGGTCGTTGGCATTGTGCCGCGCGATGCCGGCAACATAATCATTGACGATGAAGACATCAGTCTTCTGCCGCTTCACGCGCGCGCGCGTCGCGGGATCGGCTATCTGCCGCAGGAAGCCTCCATTTTCCGTCGACTTAGCGTTTACGACAACCTGATGGCGGTCCTGCAAATTCGTAACGATCTGACCAGCGAACAGCGTCAGGATCGTGCCAACGAGCTGATGGAAGAGTTCCACATTGAGCATCTGCGCGACAGCCTCGGTCAGGCACTCTCCGGGGGCGAACGCCGTCGCGTTGAGATCGCGCGTGCGCTGGCCGCAAACCCTAAATTTATCCTTCTGGATGAACCGTTTGCGGGTGTTGACCCGATCTCGGTTATCGACATTAAACGTATCATTGAACACCTGCGCGACAGCGGGCTTGGCGTACTGATCACCGACCACAACGTCCGTGAAACGCTGGCCGTATGTGAACGCGCGTATATTGTGAGCCAGGGCAATCTGATCGCCCACGGTACGCCACAGCAGATCCTCGAAGACGATCATGTTAAGCGCGTCTATCTTGGGGAAGACTTCAGACTCTGATAGGGTAGAGGTAACGTAACGCCGAACCGGAGAAAAATGCTCTGAACATGAAGCAAGGTTTGCAATTAAGGCTCAGCCAACAACTGGCAATGACGCCGCAGCTACAGCAGGCAATTCGCCTGTTGCAACTGTCCACGTTAGAACTTCAGCAGGAGCTCCAGCAGGCGCTGGACAGTAACCCCCTGCTGGAACAAACCGATCTTCATGACGAGGTAGATACCCAGCAGTCACAGGACACTGAAGCGCTTGATACCGCCGACGCACTCGAACAAAAAGAGATGCCCGACGAGCTTCCGCTGGATGCCAGCTGGGATGAAATCTACACCGCCGGAACGCCTTCCGGTACGCGTGCGGACTACCAGGATGATGAGCTACCGGTCTATCAGGGAGAAACCACTCAGTCGCTGCAGGATTACCTGATGTGGCAGGTGGAACTCACTCCCTTCTCCGATACAGACCGCGCGATTGCTACCTCAATTGTCGATGCCGTTGACGACACCGGCTATTTGACCGTCACGCTTGACGATATTCTGGAAAGCATGGGCGACGAAGAGATAGAGCTTGAGGAAGTTGAAGCCGTTCTGAAGCGCATCCAGCGTTTCGATCCGGTAGGCGTAGCCGCAAAAGATCTGCGCGACTGCCTGCTGATCCAGCTTTCTCAGTTCAGCAAAGAAACGCCATGGCTCGACGAGGCGCGCGTGATCATTAGCGATCATCTGGATCTGCTGGCGAACCACGATTTCCGCACCCTGATGCGCGTCACGCGCCTGAAAGAAGATGTGCTGAAAGAAGCGGTGAATCTGATCCAGTCACTCGATCCACGCCCGGGACAGTCAATCCAGACCAGCGAGCCTGAGTACGTTATTCCGGACGTGCTGGTCAGAAAACACAATGGCCGCTGGGTCGTTGAGCTGAATTCAGATAGCATCCCTCGCCTGCAAATCAACCAGCAGTATGCCTCCATGTGCACCAGCGTGCGTAACGACTCCGACAATCAATATATTCGTAGCAATCTTCAGGAAGCGCGATGGTTGATCAAAAGTCTTGAGAGCCGAAATGATACGCTGCTACGCGTCAGCCGCTGTATTGTCGAACAGCAGCAGGCTTTCTTTGAGCAGGGCGAAGAGTATATGAAACCGATGGTGCTGGCGGATATCGCCCAGGCCGTCGAGATGCATGAATCAACCATTTCCCGTGTCACCACGCAGAAGTATCTGCACAGTCCACGCGGTATTTTTGAGCTTAAGTATTTCTTCTCCAGCCATGTGAATACCGAGGGCGGCGGCGAAGCGTCGTCAACGGCCATTCGTGCCCTGGTGAAGAAATTGATCGCCGCGGAGAATCCCGCGAAGCCGCTAAGCGACAGTAAGTTAACCACCATGCTGTCCGATCAGGGTATTATGGTGGCACGTCGTACTGTTGCGAAGTATCGAGAGTCTTTATCCATTCCGCCGTCCAACCAGCGTAAACAGCTGGTCTGACACAACCGATAAGGAAGACACTATGCAGCTCAACATCACTGGACAAAACGTCGAAATTACTGAGGCTCTACGCGAATTCGTGAACGCGAAGTTTGCAAAACTCGAGCAGTATTTCGAAAGGATCAATCAGGTCTATATTGTGTTGAAAGTGGAGAAAGTGACTCATATCTCGGATGCCACCCTGCATGTTAACGGGGGTGAACTGCATGCCAGTGCGGAAGGGCAAGACATGTACGCTGCTATCGACGGCTTGATTGATAAGCTTGCGCGACAGCTCAATAAACATAAAGATAAACTGAAACAACACTAATTGTCCGGGCAGTTAACGGGTGCAGGACGGCCTGTTGTGAAACACAACAGGCCATTTGTACAGTTAGCGCTTAGGTGAAATTATGATGAACAACGATTCCGCTCTTCAACTGAGCAATGTCCTTAACCAGGAATGTACCCGCAGTGCGGTTCACTGCCAGAGCAAAAAACGTGCGCTGGAGATCATCAGTGAACTGGCTGCTAAACAGCTGGGCCTGCCGCCGCAGGTGGTGTTCGAAGCGATTCTGACCCGTGAAAAAATGGGCAGTACCGGTATCGGCAACGGCATCGCGATCCCGCACGGCAAACTGGAAGAGGATACCCTGCGTGCCGTTGGTGTGTTTGTGCAGCTTGAAACACCCATCGCCTTCGATGCCATTGATAACCAGCCCGTCGATCTCCTTTTCGCGCTGCTGGTGCCTGCCGATCAGACGAAAACCCACCTGCATACGCTGTCGCTGGTCGCAAAACGTCTGGCCGATAAAACTATTTGCCGTCGACTGCGCTCGGCCCAAAGTGATGAAGAGCTCTACCAAATTATCACTGAAGCAGAAGGCAATCAGGATGATGCATAACCAGGAGATGGCCTTCACATCTGTTGTCCTGAGGAGAAACGGAACATGGTGCTGATGATTGTCAGTGGCCGTTCAGGGTCGGGGAAATCCGTTGCTCTGCGCGCGCTGGAAGACATGGGTTTTTACTGCGTTGATAACCTGCCGGTCGTGTTGTTGCCCGATCTGGCGCGCACGCTGGCGGAGAGACAAACCTCTGCAGCCGTCAGTATCGACGTCCGTAACATGCCTGAATCGCCAGAGATCTTCGAACAGGCCATGAGCAACCTGCCTGACACGTTCTCGCCTCAGCTGCTGTTCCTTGATGCAGACCGCAATACGCTAATCCGTCGCTACAGCGATACCCGTCGCTTGCACCCGCTTTCCAGTAAGAACCTCTCTCTGGAGAGTGCTATCGATGAAGAGAGCGACCTGCTGGAGCCACTGCGTTCTCGTGCCGACCTGATTGTCGACACCTCTGAGATGTCCGTTCACGAGCTGGCAGAAATGCTGCGTACCCGGTTATTGGGTAAACGCGAGCGTGAACTGACGATGGTGTTCGAATCCTTTGGCTTCAAGCACGGTATCCCGATTGATGCGGATTATGTTTTCGACGTGCGCTTCCTGCCGAACCCGCACTGGGATCCGAAGCTGCGTCCCATGACCGGCCTGGACAAACCCGTCGCGGCCTTCCTCGACAGGCACACAGAAGTACACAATTTTATCTACCAGACGCGAAGCTACCTTGAGCTATGGTTACCTATGCTGGAGACAAACAATCGTAGCTACCTGACGGTAGCGATTGGCTGTACCGGTGGTAAACATCGTTCGGTTTATATCGCCGAACAGCTGGCCGACTATTTCCGCTCGCGCGGTAAGAACGTTCAGTCCCGTCATCGCACGCTGGAAAAACGTAAAACATGACCGTAAAACAGACCGTTGAGATCACCAATAAGCTGGGCATGCACGCCCGCCCGGCGATGAAGCTGTTTGAGCTGATGCAGGGTTTCGATGCAGAAGTTCTGCTGCGGAATGACGAAGGTACCGAAGCGGAAGCGAACAGCGTGATCGCCCTGCTGATGCTGGATTCCGCCAAAGGGCGCCAGATTGAAGTCGAAGCTACCGGCCCCCAGGAAGAGGAAGCGCTGGCGGCGGTGATAGCCCTGTTTAACGCCGGCTTTGACGAAGACTAACGTTCGCCCCTTCGGCGGGTGGCGCTGCGCTTACCCGCCCTACATTAGATTATTACGCTGCATAAAACCCTCTCCGCCCAGCTGATTCATCTGGCGTATGATCCACGCCTGACGGCTTCGCACGTACCCTGATGGGACACTGGCTTTAAAGCGGATAGGGTTCGGTAAAACGGCGGCCAATAACGCTGCTTCTGACATGCTCAGACGGCTGGCTGGCTTATTGAAATAACGCTGCGCGGCAGCTTCCACGCCAAAAACGCCGTCACCAAACTCAGCGACGTTGAGATAGACGGTCAGAATGCGTTTTTTGCTCCAGACCGTTTCCATCCCCAGGGTCAACCCCGCCTCCAGCCCCTTTCGCACCCAGCTGCGGCCGTCCCACAGAAACAGATTTTTGGCCGTTTGCTGCGACAAGGTTGACGCACCGCGCACGCGGTTTTCATGACGTTCATTATGGGCTAGCGCCTTCTCAATGGCCGCAACGTCGAATCCCCAGTGCTCCGGGAATTTCTGATCCTCCGCCGCGATTACCGCGAGCCCCATGAGCGGTGAGATCTCGTCCATGCTCACCCAGTCAGAATGGGCAACATAGCCGAAATCACCGCTGAGCCACGCGCCGAGCTGACGCTCAACCATCACGGCAGAGAACGGGACCGGCATAATGCTGAACAGGGCGAGTCCACCGCCCCAAAACACCGCCAGCACCAGAACGATGCGCAACAGGATACGTTTTACCCAAGCGCCAGCACCGGATTGACGACTCATTCAGCCAGCACCAGCACTCGGGCGACCAGCTTTTCGATCCCCATAGCCGCTTCTGCAATATTCTGCGCCAGCATATACGCAGGCGTGGTGACTATTTTGTTATCTTCATCAACCACAATGTCATCCACCGGGCAAGGAACGTGCTCTCCCCCCATTTCCTCGACGATTTCCGCGGTATCAATATCCGTCCCGATGGTCAGGCGCAGCGGGAAATCAAAAATCCTGGGCAGCATTGCCGGCGCTATGCAGATAAAGCCCAGCGGTTTTCCTGCCGCATGCATGGCCTGCGACAGCGCTTTAAGATGAGGATCGATCTGACACTCTGCCCCCTGTGCGGCAAAGGTACTGAGATTTTTGGCCGCGCCAAACCCACCCGGCACAATGAGCGCATCAAGCTCTGCGGCGTCTGCCTGAATAAGAGGATGGATATCACCTCGCGCAATACGCGCGGCTTCAATCAGCACGTTACGGGTTTCCGCCATTGGTTCACCGGTCAGATGGTTAATCACATCCGACTGATTTTTGTCTGGTGCAAAACAAATAACCTCCGCTCCCTGCTTAGCCAGGGCCAGCAGCGTGATTACGGCTTCATGTATCTCAGAACCATCGTAAACACCGCATCCGCTCAGCACGACACCAATCTTTTTCATCATGACAATCCTTTTCTGCAACTTGCTGAAGCACATTAATAATTTTGATTAAAACGCTATGCTTCACACATTTCACTGATTCATGTAACAAATCATTTAAGATTTGCTATCTTATCTGCGTGCGGCCTAAATTTTTCAGGCAGCGCCCTTTCGAAAATAACTTTAAAAAAACAGGCGCAGCCACGATTTCCCTGGTGTTGGCGCAGTATTCGCGCACCCCGGTTAAGCCGGGGTCATTTTTTTCTGGCGTCGACCCAGGCTTTAAGCACCGCAACATCGTTTTGCCACTCTTGTTTCATCTCTTCAACCCAATCACCCACGTTATCTTCCCATGCAGGTAAATCAGGCGACTGAATCTGTTGACCCAGCTGCTGAAGATGGCGCAAACCGACCGAGCCGGCGGCACCTTTGATTTTATGTCCTTCTTCGACGATGCCTTTCTGGTCCCGGGCCGTCAGGTTTGATTCCAGAACGCTCAGATAGCCCGGCATCATTTTTTCGAAGACCGCCAGACCATCGGTAATAAGTTTCGGGCCTACCAGATCGATATACTGCTCCAGCATCGCGGTATCGAGTATCGTTTGGGCTTTTGCGCTATCAACAGACGTCATGGTGCTCTCCTCTTCATCACGGGTATCCCAGAACTTCTTAATCATGGCGGTCAGAGCAGGCACCGCCAGCGGCTTGCTGAGTACATCGTCCATACCGGCATCGAGATACTCTTTTTTATCTTTCAGCACGTTCGCCGTCAGCGCCACCAGCGGCGGCAGTTCGTCGGCCGCGTACTGACGCGTCAGCTCACGCGAGATATCCAGCCCGGTCATATCCGGCAGCTGGATATCAAGCAGCACAAGGTCGTATTCGCCCGGTTTAAACATCTCCAGTGCGGCCTTACCGGTCATCGCGACATCCACGCTGTTGCCCAGTTTTTCCAATACCGAGCGAGCCACAATCACGTTCAGCTCAATATCCTCCACCAGCAGAACGTGCAGGGCAGGCAGCGGCATATCGTCATTTTCGAAGGTATCTTCTACCTCTTCCGCCACCGCCGGCGCATGGACCGTTAGCGTGAAGGTTGACCCTTTGCCCGGCTGGCTGGCAACGGTGATATCGCCACCCATGCTCTTCGCCAGACGTTTAGAGACCGCCAGGCCAATGCCTGTTCCGGTCGCCGGTTTTCCGCCGTTGCTGTCCTTCACCTGGTAGT
This sequence comes from Enterobacter sp. 148H3, assembly GCF_034107425.1. Taxonomy (NCBI): domain Bacteria; kingdom Pseudomonadati; phylum Pseudomonadota; class Gammaproteobacteria; order Enterobacterales; family Enterobacteriaceae; genus Enterobacter; species Enterobacter sp. 148H3. Next base: position 119,146 of record NZ_JAWNEI010000010.1, read on the forward strand.
ACATGGCAAAGATTTTGTCCTGCTCCTCCTGCGGAATACCAATCCCGGAGTCCTCCACCTCGAAGTGCAGCATATCTCCTTCGTCATAGCGGATACGCACCGCCACCTGCCCCTTCTGGGTGAATTTCACCGCGTTGCTGATAAGGTTCCACAGGATCTGGCGCAGACGCGTGCCGTCAGTCACCACTTTATGCGGCAGCGGCAGGGTTGGCTCCATGACAAAACTCAGTCCCTTCTGCTGGGCCTGCAGGCCGGACAGGTTTTCGAGATCGGCAAGGAAGCTGGTGAAATCAACAGGCTGATTATCAAGCTGAACTTTACGGCGCTCCATCTTATCCATATCAATAATATCGTTGAAGATATTACCCAGCGTGACCGCTGAGACATGGATAGTCTTGAGGTATTTTTCCTGTTCTGCGGTCAGGTCGGTATCCAGCAGAATACGGCTCAGCCCGACAATGCCGTTAAGCGGCGTGCGCAGCTCGTGGCTAATGGTGGAGATAAAGGTGGTCTTGTCGCGACTGGCGCGCTCCAGGGCATCCTGATAGCGCTTACGCTCGGTGATATCGCGGCCAAAGCCCATCAGGCCGTGGCGTTTCCCCACGCGGTCATAGTACGGAACCTTACGGATCTCAAAACAGGCTTTGCGTCCGTCCGGGTAATCCAGCCACTGTTCATAGGTCAGCGAGACGTTATGACGGAAGACTTTTTCGTCGGTCTCCATGACCTTGGCCGCCGCCTCTTCAGAGTAAACGTCCTGCGGCTTCAGGTGAATCAGCTGCTTCTCGCTTTTCCCGGTGAGCAACTCCATCGCCCGGTTACAGCCGGAAAACTCTTTATCTTCATTGCGGTAAAACACCAGGTCCGGCGACGCATCGAGGAACGACCGCAGGAAAGAGGATTGCTGCTCAAGCTGGATCTGCGTGACCTCGCGCTCTTTCATTTCGATTTTCAGCTGCTCCAGCGTGGCCTGACGTTCGGCTTCCGCCTTCTCACGATCGGAGATCTCCTGATTCAGTTGCGCAATGTTGTCTTTAAGCTGGACGTTAAGCTTCAGATCGCGCTCGCGCATCTCTTCCAGTTTATCGACCAGCTTAGACAAACGCTGACGGGATTCTTCCAGCTGTTCAACCACAACGGAAAGGAAATAGACCGCCCAGGGGGTAATGAGCAACCCAAAGAAGATGGAGCGGATGACGTCGATACTCTCGACCTGACCATGCAGAACCATAGTAACGGCCATTTGCACAACAATGGCCAGAACGACCAGCGCCAGCGCAAGCAGCATGGAGAAACGCACCAGCCCAAGTTTCATCATCAGGTCGACGTAATACTGGGCGAGCATTCGAATTTGCTTCATAGAGGATCCCTTCACGACGTTATCGCTCAATAATACTCAAATTCAGGGCGAGGCGTTGAAGGTTATGAGAAAAAGTGCGGGGTGAAACAGGTGATTAGCCTCGCTTCCGGTTAACCGGAAGCGAGGAGAGGTCAATCAGGAGCGTTTCAACAGCAGCCACAGGCTGATCAGGAGGAAGCTGGCGCTTGGCAGCAGCGCACCAATTATCGGCGGAATGCCATAAACCAGCGTCAGCGGACCGAAGATCTGATCGAGCACGTAGAACACAAAGCCGAAGCTGATGCCGGTCACGACGCGAACCCCCATCGGCACGCTGCGCAACGGACCGAAGATAAACGACAGCGCCATCAGCATCATTACCGCCACGGACATTGGCTGGAAGATTTTGCTCCACATGTTGAGCTGATAACGTCCCGCATCCTGCCCGCTCGACTTCAGATATTTCACATAGTTGTGCAGACCGCTGATGGAGAGCGCGTCAGGATCCAAGGCAACAACACCGAGCTTGTCAGGCGTCAGGTTGGTCTTCCACGTGCCGGTTACCGTCTGAGAACCCGTAATCTGTTTCGGATCGGTCAGGTCGGATTCATCAACCTGGGACAACCGCCACTGCTTATGTTCGGCGTCAAATTTCGCCGAAGAGGCGTGGCGAACGGACTGCAGACGGCGCTGGTCATCGAAAGCGTAGATGCTCACCCCGCCCAGTTCATCATTCCCCTTCACCCGTTCGATGTAGACGAAGTTTTTACCGTCTTTAGCCCATAAACCTTGCTGAGTCGAGAGCAGCGAACCACCGTACATAGCCTGAGCACGGTAGTTACGCGCCATCTGTTCACCCTGAGGCGCAACCCATTCGCCAATCGCCATGGTCAACAGCACCAGTGGGATTGCGGTTTTCATCACCGACAGCGCAACCTGCATACGGGTAAAACCCGAGGCCTGCATTACGACCAGCTCGCTGCGCTGCGCCAGCATTCCCAGCCCCAGCAGCGCACCCAGCAGGGCCGCCATCGGGAAGAAGATCTGCACATCTTTCGGCACGCTGAGCAGGGTATACATCCCCGCGCCCAGCGCGTCATAGCTCCCCTGCCCGGCTTTTTTCAGCTGATCGACAAATTTGATAATGCCGGAGAGCGACACCAGCATGAACAACGTCATCATGATGGTGGTAAAAATGGTTTTACCGATATAGCGATCAAGAACGCCAAACGCCTGCATTAGATGGCTCCTTTACGCGAGAATCGGGCACGTATACGGCGCACAGGCACCGTATCCCACAGGTTTAACCCCAGCGCCAGTAAGATGTACAGGCTGTTGACGAACCATGTCCAGACCATAGGGTCCAGCTTACCCTTCGCGCCGTTGGAACGAATCGAGGTTTGCAGCAGGAAATAGATCAGGTAAAGCAGCATCGCCGGCAGCATAGATAGCACGCGTCCCTGACGCGGGTTCACCACGCTCAGCGGAACGACAATCAGCGCCATCATAAACACGGTGAAGACGAGCGTGATACGCCAGTGGAACTCAGCGCGCGCCCGGTCAGTATCGGTATTCCAGAGGGTACGCATGTCCATTTGCTCGGTATCCGTTGGATCGAGCGCCACGGTCTGATGGCCGATAATAGCCTGATAGTTCTGGAAATCCGTAATACGGAAGTCGCGCAGCATCGCGGTGCCTTCGAAACGGGTACCTTTGTTCAGCGTCACGACCTGTGAACCATCTTTGCGCTGAGCAAGCTGACCGGAGTCTGCAACCACCACTGAAGGACGCGCGTTTCCTTTGGGGCGCAGCTGCGCAAGGAAGACGTCGTTGAATTTACTGCCGTCAACGCTCTCAATAAACAGCACGGAGTTTCCGTCGGTTGCCTGCTGGAACTGCCCCTGGGCTAACGCCGCCATGCCGGGGTTGGCTTTCGCTTCGGCCAGCACTTCGTCCTGATGGCGGGAAGACATGGGGCCCGCCCACATCACATTCACCGCCGCAACGATCCCCGTGAAGAGCGCCAGTATCATGGCGGCTTTCACCAGCACCGCTTTGCTCAGGCCGCAGGCGTGCATCACCGTGATTTCACTCTCGGTGTAGAGTTTCCCAAGCGTCATGAGAAGGCCAAGGAAAAGACTTAGCGGCAGGATAAGCTGCGCCATTTCCGGGATCCCTAAACCAAGCAGGGAAAGTACCAGATTTGTTGGAATTTCGCCGTCAACGGCCGCACCGAGGATCTTAACCAGCTTCTGACAGAAAAAAATCAGCAGCAGGATGAAAAGGATCGCCAGTTGACTTTTGAGCGTCTCCCGCACCAGATATCTTATGATTATCACTTTAAATACGCCCGTAAAAACCCGTCTCTTTGCTGGAAAATCGCTTGTTTCATGGCTTAAACGTCATTTATTCTCTTGAGTCGTCGAAATCATCGCTAAGATTAAAACATCCGGCGGATTCACGCTTCAGGATTGTTTCTGACGTGTCGAAACCGTAGTAACGTAAGATTAACACGAAGTCACCACAACAGCGGACATGAGTTACGAAAGGTTTCAATTCTATCCGTAGCTGCCGCCGTTGTCTTTAAGATTCAGGAGCGTAGTGCATGGAGTTCAGTGTAAAAAGCGGTAGCCCGGAGAAACAGCGGAGTGCCTGCATCGTTGTGGGCGTCTTTGAACCACGCCGACTCTCCCCGATCGCCGAGCAACTCGATAAAATCAGTGACGGCTATATTAGCGCCCTGCTGCGCCGTGGCGAACTGGAAGGCAAACCTGGGCAGACGCTGTTACTGCACCATGTTCCGAACGTACTGTCAGAGCGTATTCTGCTGATTGGCTGCGGCAAAGAACGCGAGCTAGATGAACGTCAGTATAAGCAGGTGATTCAGAAAACAATCAATACGCTGAATGATACTGGCTCAATGGAAGCCGTCTGCTTCCTGACCGAGCTGCACGTCAAAGGGCGTAACACCTACTGGAAAGTGCGTCAGGCGGTTGAAACGGCAAAAGAGAGCCTGTACAGCTTCGATCAGTTGAAAACCAATAAAAGCGAGCCGCGTCGTCCGCTGCGTAAAATGGTCTTTAACGTGCCAACCCGTCGTGAACTGACCAGCGGTGAACGCGCTATTCAACACGGTCTGGCCATTGCCGCCGGCATTAAAGCGGCTAAAGATCTCGGCAACATGCCGCCGAACATCTGTAACGCGGCATACCTCGCTTCTCAGGCGCGTCAGCTGGCCGACGCCTACAGCAAAAACGTCATTACCCGCGTCATCGGCGAACAGCAGATGAAAGAGCTGGGGATGCACTCTTATCTGGCGGTCGGTAACGGCTCGCAAAACGAATCCCTGATGTCGGTCATTGAGTACAAAGGCAACCCGTCCGAAGACGCACGCCCGATTGTGCTCGTCGGTAAAGGCCTGACCTTCGACTCCGGCGGTATCTCCATCAAGCCTGCCGAAGGCATGGATGAGATGAAGTACGACATGTGCGGTGCGGCGGCGGTTTATGGCGTGATGCGCATGGTCGCGGAACTTCAGTTGCCCATCAACGTGATCGGCGTTCTGGCGGGCTGCGAAAATATGCCTGGCGGCCGTGCCTATCGTCCGGGGGACGTTCTGACCACCATGTCCGGCCAGACCGTTGAAGTGCTGAATACCGACGCCGAAGGCCGTCTGGTACTCTGTGACGTGTTGACCTACGTTGAGCGCTTCGAGCCTGAAGCGGTGATTGACGTCGCCACGCTCACCGGAGCCTGTGTGATTGCGCTGGGCCATCACATTACCGGCCTGATGTCGAACCACAATCCGCTGGCGCACGAGCTGATTGGTGCGTCAGAGCAGGCCGGGGACCGCGCATGGCGTCTGCCGCTGGGTGACGAATATCAGGATCAGCTGGAGTCTAACTTTGCGGATATGGCGAACATTGGCGGACGTCCTGGCGGGGCGATCACCGCGGGCTGCTTCCTGGCGCGCTTCACCCGCAAGTACAACTGGGCGCACCTGGATATCGCGGGCACCGCGTGGCGCTCCGGCAAGGCCAAAGGCGCAACCGGTCGCCCGGTAGCGCTGTTGTCGCAGTTCCTGCTCAATCGTGCGGGTTTTAACGGCGACGAGTAAGTCAAAACGGCAGTAAACCGTAGGCCGGGTAAGGCGAAGCCGCCGCCCGGCTTAAGCATTTAAAGTGAGCACAAGAAGCCCCATATATGAAGAATGCAACGTTCTACCTTCTGGACAACGACACCCATCAGGATGGCCTCAGCGCCGTCGAACAGCTGGTGTGTGAAATTGCCGCAGAACGTTGGCGCGCAGGCAAACGCGTGTTGATAGCCTGTGAAGATGAGCAGCAGGCGATTCGTCTCGATGAAGCGCTGTGGGCTCGCCCGCCGGAGAGTTTTGTTCCGCATAACCTGTCAGGCGAAGGTCCGCGCGGCGGGGCGCCGGTTGAAATTGCCTGGCCGCAAAAGCGCAACAGCAGCGCGCGCGACATTCTGATTAGCCTGCGGATAGATTTTGCAGATTTTGCCACCGCTTTCACAGAAGTGGTAGACTTTGTCCCTTACGAAGAATCTTTGAAACAACTGGCGCGCGAACGCTACAAAGCGTACCGCCTGGCTGGTTTTAACCTGAATACGGCAACCTGGAAATAATGGAAAAGACATATAACCCACGCGATATCGAACAGCCGCTTTACGAGCACTGGGAACAGCAGGGCTATTTCAAGCCTAACGGCGACGAAAGCAAAGAGTCCTTCTGCATCATGATCCCGCCGCCGAACGTCACCGGCAGTTTGCATATGGGTCATGCTTTCCAGCAGACCATCATGGACACCATGATCCGCTACCAGCGCATGCAGGGCAAAAACACCCTGTGGCAAGCGGGGACTGACCACGCGGGTATCGCGACCCAGATGGTGGTTGAGCGTAAAATTGCCGCTGAAGAAGGAAAAACCCGCCACGACTACGGTCGCGACGCTTTTATCGACAAGATCTGGCAGTGGAAAGCGGAATCTGGCGGCACCATTACCCGTCAGATGCGTCGTCTTGGCAACTCCGTGGACTGGGAGCGCGAGCGCTTTACCATGGATGAAGGCCTGTCCAATGCCGTTAAAGAAGTCTTCGTTCGCCTGTATAAAGAAGATCTGATTTACCGCGGCAAGCGCCTGGTAAACTGGGATCCGAAACTGCGCACCGCCATCTCTGACCTGGAAGTGGAAAACCGCGAGTCTAAAGGCTCCATGTGGCACATCCGCTATCCGCTGGCCGATGGCGCAAAAACCGCCGACGGTAAAGATTACCTGGTGGTCGCAACCACCCGTCCGGAAACCCTGCTGGGCGATACCGGCGTGGCTGTTAACCCGGAAGATCCACGTTATAAAGATCTGATCGGCAAATTCGTGGTGCTGCCGCTGGTAAACCGCCGTATTCCGATTGTGGGCGACGAACACGCCGACATGGAAAAAGGCACCGGCTGCGTAAAAATCACCCCTGCGCACGACTTCAACGACTATGAAGTGGGTCGTCGTCACGCCCTGCCGATGATCAACATCCTGACCTTCGACGGCGATATCCGCGAAAGCGCAGAAGTGTATGATACCAAAGGCGAAGAGTCTGACGTTTACTCCAGCGACATCCCGGCGGAGTTCCAGAAGCTGGAACGCTTTGCCGCGCGTAAAGCGATCGTGGCTGCCGTCGACGCACTCGGCCTGCTGGAAGAGATCAAACCTCACGATCTGACCGTGCCGTACGGCGACCGTGGCGGCGTGGTGATCGAGCCAATGCTGACCGACCAGTGGTACGTGCGTGCCGACGTGCTGGCGAAACCGGCTGTTGAAGCGGTTGAGAACGGCAGCATTCAGTTCGTGCCGAAGCAGTACGAAAACATGTACTTCTCCTGGATGCGCGATATTCAGGACTGGTGTATCTCTCGTCAGCTGTGGTGGGGTCACCGTATCCCGGCATGGTACGACAACGAAGGCAACGTCTACGTTGGCCGCAGCGAAGATGAAGTGCGTCAGGAAAACAACCTGAGCGCGGATGTTGCCCTGCGTCAGGACGAAGACGTGCTGGATACCTGGTTCTCCTCCGCGCTGTGGACCTTCTCCACCCTCGGCTGGCCAGAAAACACCGACGCGCTGCGTCAGTTCCATCCAACCAGCGTGATGGTGTCCGGTTTCGACATCATCTTCTTCTGGATTGCCCGCATGATCATGATGACCATGCACTTCATCAAAGACGAAGACGGCAAGCCGCAGGTTCCGTTCCATACCGTCTATATGACCGGTCTGATCCGCGACGACGAAGGCCAGAAGATGTCCAAGTCCAAGGGGAACGTTATTGACCCGCTGGACATGGTTGACGGTATCTCTCTGGAAGATCTGCTGGAAAAACGCACCGGCAACATGATGCAGCCGCAGCTGGCTGAGAAAATCCGCAAGCGCACCGAGAAGCAGTTCCCGAACGGGATCGAGTCCCACGGTACCGACGCCCTGCGCTTCACCCTGGCGGCACTGGCATCTACCGGCCGTGACATCAACTGGGACATGAAGCGTCTGGAAGGTTACCGTAACTTCTGTAACAAGCTGTGGAACGCCAGCCGCTTCGTGCTGATGAACACCGAAGATCAGGATTGTGGCTTCAACGGCGGCGAAATGACGCTGTCTCTGGCAGACCGCTGGATCCTGGCGGAATTCAACCAGACGGTAAAAGCATTCCGCGAGGCGCTGGACAGCTACCGCTTCGACATCGCGGCGGGCATCCTGTATGAATTCACCTGGAACCAGTTCTGCGACTGGTATCTGGAGCTGGCGAAGCCGGTGATGAACGGCGGCACCGAGGCGGAACTGCGCGGCACGCGCAACACGCTGATTACCGTTCTGGAAGGCCTGCTGCGCCTGGCGCACCCGGTTATTCCATTCATCACCGAGACCATCTGGCAGCGCGTGAAGGTGATTGCTGGCATCAACGCAGATACCATCATGCTGCAGCCGTTCCCGGAATTCGATGCGGCGAAAGTGGATGAAGCGGCATCAGCGGATACCGAGTGGCTGAAGCAGGCGATCGTTGCGGTACGTAACATCCGTGCTGAAATGAACATTGCCCCTGGCAAACCGCTGGAGCTGCTGCTTCGTGGCTGCAGTGAAGCTGCCGTTCGTCGCGTCACAGAGAACAACACCTTCCTGAAAACCATGGCGCGTCTGGAAAGCATCACCGTGCTGCCTGCGGATGACAAAGGTCCGGTTTCCGTGACCAAAATCATCGACGGCGCCGAGCTGCTGATCCCGATGGCGGGTCTGATCGACAAAGACGCCGAGCTGGCTCGTCTGGCGAAAGAAGTGGCGAAAGTCGACGTGGAAATTGGCAAAATCGAAAGCAAGCTGGCGAACGAAGGCTTTGTCGCCCGCGCGCCGGAAGCGGTCATCGCGAAAGAGCGTGAGCGTCTGGTTGCCTTCGCCGATGCGAAGACCAAGCTGATTGAGCAGCAGGCGGTTATCGCTGCCCTGTAATGCTTTTACCCCTTACGCTTCAGAGCGTAAGGGGTATCCTTCCTGAAAACTCCTCGCTTGCACTCCCCTTTCTGCGGTGCTATTAACAGCAGTTATGTGTCAATTTTTGTAATGAGTAATGCTATGAGCGTGATTACCACCGTCGCGACGACGATGCGCCGGATCGCTGAGCAGGATAACCCGGCTATCGCCGCTGTTATCCGCACCGTTTCTGCCGAATATGGCCTGACGGCCGACAAAGGCTACACGGTTGCCGACCCGAACCTGGACGAGCTTTACCAACTCTACAGCCAGCCAGGGCACGCCTACTGGGTAATCGAGCAGAACGGCCAGGTTGTCGGAGGCGGCGGCGTGGCGCCCCTCAGCTGCAGCGAGCCGGATATCTGCGAGCTGCAGAAAATGTATTTTCTGCCAACGGCGCGCGGGCAAGGACTGGCGAAAAAGCTGGCGCTGATTGCTCTGGATCATGCGCGCAAGCAGGGCTTCACCCGCTGCTACCTTGAAACAACCGCGTTCCTCAAAGAGGCCATCGGCCTGTATGAACATCTGGGTTTTGAGCATATCGATGCGCCCCTGGGCTGTACCGGTCACGTTGACTGCGAAGTCAGGATGCTGAAAAGTCTGTAACTTTCATTCCTGCCCTCTTCTGTTAAGCGGCTGTAAACTGAATGCTCTACACTCTCAGTTCACACCACAACGGGGGAAACACGATGTCGAAGATAAAAAGCTACGCCGCACCGCAGGCGGGTGCAGAACTTGAGCTGTACGAGTACGATGCGGGCGAACTAAAAGCAGAAGACGTCGAAGTACAGGTTGATTACTGCGGGATCTGCCACTCGGATCTCTCGATGATCGACAACGAATGGGGCTTCTCCAGCTATCCGCTGGTTGCCGGACACGAAGTCATTGGCCGCGTCGTGGCGCTCGGTAGCGCCGCGCAGGACAAAGGGCTGAAAGTGGGCCAGCGCGTGGGAATTGGCTGGACGGCACGCAGCTGTGGTCACTGCGACGCCTGTATCAGCGGAAATCAGATCAACTGCCTCGAAGGCGCCGTTCCTACCATCCTGAACAAAGGCGGTTTTGCCGATAAGCTGCGCGCCGACTGGCAATGGGTGATCCCGCTGCCGGAGAGCATTGATATCGAATCCGCCGGTCCGCTGCTGTGCGGCGGTATCACCGTCTTCAAGCCCCTGCTGATGCACCATATAACAGCCACCAGCCGCGTGGGCGTCATCGGTATTGGCGGACTGGGCCATATCGCCATTAAGCTGCTGCACGCGATGGGCTGCGAAGTCACGGCGTTCAGCTCGAACCCGGCGAAAGAGAAAGAAGTGCTGGCGATGGGGGCGGATAAAGTGGTGAACAGCCGCGATCCGCAGGCGCTGAACGCGCTGGCGGGCCAGTTTGATCTGATCATCAACACCGTTAACGTGGATCTCGACTGGCAGCCGTACTTTGAAGCGCTGGCCTACGGCGGTAACTTCCACACCGTGGGTGCGGTGATGAAGCCGCTGCCGGTTCCGGCGTTTACCCTGATCGGTGGGGATCGCAGCATATCCGGTTCTGCTACCGGTACGCCGTACGAGCTGCGCAAACTGATGAAATTCGCCGGACGCACCAAAGTGGCACCGACCACCGAACTGTATCCAATGTCGAAAATCAACGAAGCGATCCAGCACGTGCGCGACGGTAAAGCCCGCTACCGCGTGGTGCTGAAAGCGGATTTCTGATGTGAGTTTGCCGGGTGGCGGCTTCGCCTTACCCGGCCTACCTTCACTGCTGCGCCAATACGTTAAATACTTCCGCTATCGCGACCGCTCCCGGATCCATTACCCCATCCAGGTTCTCTTTATTGACATACGACGAGCGTCCCGCGCCGGCTTTCGCCATTTTCGCCGTTGCTTCGGCACCATGCTGTGCAGCCTTCGCCGCTGCCTCGATATCTCCCTTCAGCAACGCCTCCAGCGCCGGTTGCAGCGCGTCGATCAGCGTGCGATCGCCGAGATCTGCCCCGCCGTACTGCTTCATCTGCGCCAGTCCGCTGAGCAAGGCCTCAGGGAGCGTCTGACCATCGTGAAGCTTTTGCCCGGCCGCGGTGAAGAAGATCGACATCAGCACCCCGCTCGACCCGCCCATCACCGTCGCCAGCCGCTCGCCAACCAGCAGCAGCAGCTTAGACACATCATTAAGCGGGAGCGTGTTCTCCTCCAGTCGCTGCGCAATATCCCGCGCCCCTTGCGCAAAGGTGGAGCCGGTATCGCCATCACCCACTTTCGCATCCAGCGCGTTCAGGCGGTTTTCCAGCTGGATCAGCGTTGTCGACACTGCGGAGACACACGCTCCCACCTGCGGATTGTCAGACGGTGTATATTCCACACGGTCATGAATGGCGCTATGCGCCACGGTACGCAGTGGCGCAAACGCCACGGGCTTCTGCCAGCCCAGCGTCTCGACATCAGCGTGAATCGCCCTTTCGAAGAAATCATTGAGCTTCAGCAGCGTCAGAGAAAAGCCTTTCATATCCAGCGCGCTGACCAGCGGCGCAGGGCCAATCAGGTACGCGATGTTCTCTTTCAGCGCCGAGTGCGCCAGCTCTTTGGTCAGCAACGCCATTTCGAGCGCCGAGACGCCGCCGAGGTTGTTAATCAGCACGGCAAAGCGCCCTTCGCCCGCCTGCGTTTTGAGCGGCGTCACCAGCGTGTCGATAATGGCTTTGCTGTTTTGCGTATCCACCACGGAAGCCCCGGGCTCGCCGTGAATGCCCAGGCCCAGCTCGGCATGGCCTTGTTTAATCCGCCCCTCTTCATCGTCGCTGCCCGGCAGGTTGCACGTTTGCATCGCCACGCCCAGGCTCCAGAGGTTATCGCAGGCCTGTTGCGCAATATCCCGCACCTCGCTCAGCGATTTCCCCTGCTCCGCCGCATAGCCCGCAATCTTGTGCACCAGTGCCGTTCCGGCAATACCGCGCGGCTGCTTGTTATCCGGCAGCGCGATATCGTCCGCCACGATCACCATCTCCACCTTAAGACCGTAACGTTTAGCCTTTTCCGCCGCCAGACCAAAGTTCAGGCGATCGCCGGTGTAGTTTTTTACGATCAGCAGACAGCCCCGGTCGCCCGTGACCGCCACAATGGCATTCAGCACAGCATCCACGCTCGGCGAAGCAAAAAGATCGCCACACACTGCCGCCGTCAGCATCCCTTTGCCGACAAACCCGGCGTGCGCGGGTTCGTGGCCTGAGCCGCCGCCGGAGATCACCGCCACGCGGCTTTTGTCCCAGTCGCTGCGTGCGACGATCCTGATGGCCGGATCGATATCAAGCTTGACGAGATTGGCGTGTGGCGCAGAAAGCAGTATGCCTTCAATGGCATCGTTGACCAGCTGTTTACGATCGTTAAAGAAGAATCTGGACATAGTTTCCCACTATTTTGTGAACCGTATGCAAAAGCATAGTCCGCGCTGGATAATGCGCCGCAAAGTCAGGAATTTACTCAACCAAATTGCGACCAGGTTGCCTATACTCCACCCAGGACTAAGAGAGGAAGCGCATCATGAGTACACCATTGTTAATTGCCAGGACGCTGGAAAAAGAGCTGTATTTACTGCCCGCGATGGCGAACCGCCACGGTCTGATCACCGGAGCGACCGGGACGGGGAAAACCGTCACCCTGCAAAAGCTGGCGGAGTCGCTTTCAGAGATTGGCGTACCGGTCTTTATGGCTGACGTGAAAGGCGATTTAACCGGTGTGGCTCAGGATGGGACGGCATCTGAAAAACTGCTCGAGCGGCTGAAAAATATTGGCATCACGGACTGGACCCCGCACGGTAACCCGGTGGTGGTGTGGGATATCTTTGGTGAGAAAGGCCACCCGGTGCGCGCCACCGTCTCCGATCTTGGCCCGCTGCTGCTGGCCCGTCTGCTTAACCTCAACGACGTGCAGTCCGGCGTGCTGAATATTATCTTCCGCATTGCCGACGATCAGGGACTGCTGCTGCTTGATTTCAAAGATCTACGCGCCATTACGCAATACATCGGCGATAACGCCAAATCCTTCCAGAACCAGTACGGCAATATCAGCAGCGCCTCGGTGGGCGCTATTCAGCGCGGTCTACTGACGCTTGAGCAGCAGGGGGCCGAACACTTCTTCGGCGAGCCGATGCTGGATATCAAGGACTGGATGCGCACCGACAGCAGCGGCAAAGGCATTATTAACATCCTGAGCTCAGAGAAGCTCTACCAGATGCCGAAACTCTACGCCGCCAGCCTGCTGTGGATGCTCTCCGAGCTCTATGAACAATTACCGGAAGCGGGCGATCTGGAAAAACCGAAGCTGGTGTTCTTCTTTGACGAAGCGCATCTGCTGTTTAACGACGCGCCGCAGGTATTGCTGGATAAAATTGAACAGGTCATTCGCCTGATCCGCTCCAAAGGCGTCGGCGTCTGGTTTGTCTCGCAAAACCCGTCCGATATCCCCGACAACGTGCTCGGGCAGCTCGGCAACCGCGTGCAGCATGCCCTGCGCGCCTTTACGCCAAAAGATCAGAAAGCGGTGAAAGCCGCCGCGCAAACCATGCGCGCCAATCCTGCCTTTGATACCGAAGCGGCGATTCAGGCGCTAGGCACCGGTGAAGCGCTGATCTCGTTCCTGGATGTGAAGGGCAGCCCGTCTGTGGTAGAACGCGCCATGGTGATCGCGCCTTGCTCGCGCATGGGGCCGGTGACCGACGATGAGCGCAACGGCCTGATTAACCACTCTCCGGTTTACGGGAAATACGAAGACGAGGTGGATCGCGAGTCCGCGTTCGAGATGCTGCAAAAAGGGGTCCAGGCGACAACGGAATCGCAGGATGCGCCTGCCGCTAAAGGGCAATCTGTCGCCGTCGATGACGGCATTCTCGGTGGGCTCAAAGACATTCTGTTCGGCAGCACCGGGCCGCGCGGCGGCAAGCGCGATGGCGTGGTGCAGACCATGGCGAAAAGCGCAGCCCGACAGGTCACCAATCAAATCGTGCGCGGCATGCTGGGGAGTTTGCTAGGCGGCCGTCGCCGCTAGACGAGGAATCCAGGGGCGGCCCAGCGCCGAACCCTGTACGCCGTTCTCCTGCAGATAGCGGTCAATTTCCACCATCCCCGTCCAGCGGTTTTCACACCATAGCGGTGCCAGAAGCGTTGGACGGCGGACACTGGCCGAGATGCGATGGTAGACAATATCCGGCGGCGTATGGCGAATCATCTCCCCCGCTGTCACCGTATAGTCTTCAAGCTCAATATCGCTTAACCGCCCTGCTTCCCAGGCTTTCGCCATAATACTGCCCTTCACGATATGCAGCGGGTGCAGCTTAATGCCGTCCACGCCGGTTTCAACCACCTTTTCCAGCGTTTCAAGACCATGCTGTTGACCCTCGCCGGGTAACCCAACAATCAGATGCGAGCAGACCTTCAGCCCGCGCTCGCGGGCCAGGCGCGTGGTGCGCTGGTAGCAGGCGAAATCATGACCACGGTTAATACGGTGCAGCGTTTTGTCGTGCGCGGTCTGCAAGCCCAGCTCCAGCCAGATCTCGTAGCCTTGTTCTTTGTACTCGCTGAGCAGGTCCAGCACCGCGTCCGGTACGCAGTCCGGGCGTGTGCCCACGCAAAGCCCAACGATATTGGCCTGGCTGACGGCCTGCTGATACATCGAACGCAATACCTGCACCTCCGCCCACGTGCTGGTGTAGGCCTGGAAATAGGCCAGATATTGCTTCGCGCGGTTCACCAGGCTGGCCTGATGGGCAAGCTGTTCAGCGATAGATTTATGCCGCTGGGCCTCGTCAGCAAAGGACGCAACGTTACAGAAGGTGCAGCCGCCGCGCCCGATGGTGCCATCGCGATTCGGGCAGCTAAACCCGCCGTGCAGCGTCAGCTTATGAACCTTTTGCCCGTACCGCTGCAAAAGATCCCCACCAAACATATTGACTAATTTCTGTAACTGCATAATCTGATAGACCGTCCCGGAGAAAGGGGACAAGCCTGCCACTTTTAGCCTCTGTCGGCGATGACCTGGATCAATCGCCCTGGACGGCCTTTATCCATATGAATAAATACTCACGATTACTGCAATTTCATTCACGCCTCCTGTGATTACTTTTCCTTATGTTCTGATTGTTTTTTTCATTTATAGCGCTACCACTGAAAAACAGTGGGTTTATGCGGGTTTGCATCCATTGCCAGATTATTGTTCTGCTATAAAACCGCTATTCAGCACGCTACATTGATAATACCGCTTTCATATAGTGAGTCAGATCACACTCCGCTGCTCGCTCTCAGGTCATTCAATCTATGTAAAAATAGTTAAATACACTTAAAATACAATGACATAGACTCTCTTTAGCACATTTTTGTATAAATAAGATTGCCATTTGACCTGTGTACCAATTCCCGATAAGTTGGAAATCCGCTGGAAGCTTTCTGGATGAGCGGCCTGCTCATCATATTTATGCAGTAATTGAGATTCCCTCTGAAGCAAGTCCTCAAACTTGTTTACCTGCGCGAAAGGATGAAAAAGAGGGCGAATGCGAGGTCCGCGTATGAAACGCAAACCCCGTCGCCATGCTCTTTCTGTGCCTGTGCGCCACGGTAAAGTTCAGTGGGAAGCCCGACGAGCCTGGGGAGGTTCACTGATATGTTGTACGATAAATCCCTTGAGAAGGATAACTGTGGTTTCGGCCTGATCGCCCACATAGAAGGCGAACCTAGCCACAAGGTAGTGCGTACTGCTATTCACGCACTGGCCCGTATGCAGCACCGTGGCGCCATCCTTGCCGATGGTAAAACCGGCGACGGTTGCGGCCTGCTGCTGCAAAAACCGGATCGTTTCTTCCGCATCGTGGCGGAAGAGCGCGGCTGGCGTTTAGCCAAAAACTACGCTGTCGGCATGCTGTTCCTGAATCAGGATCCTGAAAAGGCTGCCGCCTCACGCCGCATCGTCGAAGAAGAACTTCAGCGTGAAACCCTGTCAATTGTCGGCTGGCGCGATGTGCCAACCAACGAAGGGGTGCTCGGTGAAATCGCCCTCTCCTCGCTGCCTCGTATTGAACAGATTTTCGTCAACGCGCCTGCGGGCTGGCGTCCACGTGATATGGAACGCCGTCTGTTTATCGCCCGCCGCCGCATTGAAAAACGTCTCCAGGACGATAAAGAGTTCTACGTCTGTAGCCTCTCTAACCTGGTGAACATCTATAAAGGTCTGTGTATGCCGGCTGACCTGCCGCGCTTCTACCTGGACCTGGCGGACCTGCGTCTGGAATCGGCCATTTGCCTGTTCCACCAGCGCTTCTCCACCAACACCGTACCACGCTGGCCGCTGGCTCAGCCGTTCCGCTACCTGGCGCACAACGGCGAGATCAACACCATCACAGGTAACCGCCAGTGGGCCCGCGCCCGTACCTATAAGTTCCAGACGCCACTGATCCCTGACCTGCACGATGCCGCGCCGTTCGTGAACGAAACCGGCTCGGACTCCAGCTCGATGGATAACATGCTGGAACTGCTGCTGGCGGGCGGGATGGATATCGTGCGCGCCATGCGTCTGCTCGTGCCGCCAGCCTGGCAGAACAACCCGGATATGGATCCTGAGCTGCGCGCGTTCTTCGACTTTAACTCCATGCACATGGAGCCGTGGGACGGCCCGGCGGGCATCGTTATGTCCGACGGACGTTTTGCCGCCTGTAACCTGGACCGTAACGGTCTGCGTCCGGCGCGCTACGTTATCACCAAAGACAAGCTCATCACCTGCGCCTCTGAAGTCGGCATCTGGGATTACCAGCCTGACGAAGTGGTCGAGAAAGGCCGCGTCGGTCCGGGCGAGCTGATGGTTATCGACACCCGCGGCGGGCGCATCCTGCACTCCGCCGAAACCGACAACGATCTGAAGAGCCGCCACCCGTACAAAGAGTGGATGGAAAAGAACGTGCGTCGCCTGGTGCCGTTCGAAGATCTTACGGACGAAGAAGTGGGCAGCCGGGAGCTGGACGACGATACTCTCGCAAGCTACCAGAAGCAGTTTAACTACAGCGCGGAAGAGCTGGACTCTGTCATCCGCGTGCTCGGTGAAAACGGCCAGGAAGCGGTCGGCTCGATGGGTGACGATACCCCGTTTGCCGTGCTCTCCAGCCAGCCGCGCATCATTTACGACTACTTCCGCCAGCAGTTCGCGCAGGTGACCAACCCGCCAATCGATCCGCTGCGTGAAGCGCACGTGATGTCGTTGGCCACCAGCATCGGTCGTGAGATGAACGTCTTCTGCGAGGCCGAAGGCCAGGCGCACCGTCTGACCTTTAAATCGCCGATCCTGCTGTATTCAGATTTCAAACAGCTCACCACCATGAAAGAGGAGCACTACCGCGCCGACACGCTCGACATTACCTTCGACGTGAACGAAGCGAGCCTTGAAGAGACGGTGAATGCGCTGTGTGACAAAGCCGAGCAGATGGTGCGTAACGGCACCGTGCTGCTGGTGTTGTCCGACCGTAATATCGCGAAAAACCGTCTGCCTGTACCTGCACCGATGGCAGTCGGCGCTATTCAGACGCGTTTGGTCGATAAGAGCCTGCGCTGCGACGCGAACATCATTGTTGAAACCGCAAGCGCCCGCGACCCGCATCACTTTGCCGTGCTGTTGGGCTTCGGCGCGACGGCGATCTACCCGTACCTGGCCTACGAAACGCTGGCCCGTCTGGTGGATACCCGCGCGATCGACAAAGATTACCGCGCGGTGATGCTGAACTACCGTAACGGCATCAACAAAGGTCTGTACAAGATCATGTCCAAAATGGGCATCTCAACCATTGCCTCCTACCGCTGTTCTAAGCTGTTTGAAGCGGTCGGCCTGCATGACGAGGTTGCCAACCTCTGCTTCCAGGGCGTGGTCAGCCGCATCGGCGGCGCCGGTTTTGCGGACTTCCAGCAGGATCTGGTGAACCTGTCCAAGCGCGCCTGGCTGGCACGTAAGCCGCTGGATCAGGGCGGTCTGCTGAAATACGTTCACGGTGGCGAATACCACGCCTATAACCCGGACGTGGTGCGCACGCTGCAGCAGGCGGTTCAGAGCGGTAAATACAGCGATTATCAGCAGTACGCTGAGCTGGTGAATAACCGTCCGGCGGCGACGCTGCGCGACCTTATTGCCCTCAATCCGGGCGATGAAGCGGTCAGCATTGACGAAGTTGAACCGGCATCGGAACTGTTCAAACGCTTCGATACCGCTGCGATGTCCATCGGCGCGCTGAGCCCGGAAGCTCACGAAGCGCTGGCGGAAGCCATGAACAGCATCGGCGGTAACTCTAACTCCGGCGAAGGCGGTGAAGACCCTGCGCGTTACGGCACCAACAAAGTGTCCCGTATCAAGCAGGTGGCATCCGGTCGCTTTGGCGTAACGCCTGCGTACCTGGTTAACGCCGACGTGATTCAGATTAAAGTCGCTCAGGGTGCTAAACCGGGCGAAGGCGGTCAGCTGCCGGGTGATAAAGTCACCCCGTACATCGCCAAACTGCGCTATTCCGTGCCGGGCGTGACGCTGATCTCCCCGCCGCCGCACCACGATATCTACTCTATCGAGGATCTGGCGCAGCTCATTTTCGACCTGAAACAGGTCAACCCGAAGGCGATGATCTCCGTGAAGCTGGTATCCGAACCGGGCGTCGGTACCATCGCGACCGGCGTGGCGAAGGCCTATGCGGATCTCATCACCATTGCCGGTTATGACGGCGGTACCGGCGCAAGCCCGCTCTCCTCCGTGAAATATGCGGGCTGTCCGTGGGAGCTTGGCCTGGTGGAAACCCAGCAGGCGCTGGTGGCTAACGGTCTGCGTCATAAGATCCGTCTGCAGGTGGATGGCGGTCTGAAAACTGGCCTCGACATCATCAAGGCGGCGATCCTAGGTGCGGAAAGCTTCGGTTTCGGTACGGGTCCAATGGTCGCGCTGGGCTGTAAATACCTGCGTATTTGCCACCTGAACAATTGCGCAACCGGCGTTGCAACCCAGGACGAGAAGCTGCGTAAGAACCACTACCACGGCCTGCCGTTCAAAGTGACTAATTACTTTGAGTTCATCGCCCGCGAAACCCGCGAGCTGATGGCGCAGCTGGGCGTTAAACGTCTGGTGGACCTGATTGGCCGTACCGACCTGCTGAAAGAGCTGGAAGGCTTCACCGCCAAGCAGCAGAAGCTGGAGTTGAGCAAGCTGCTGGAAACCGCGCAGCCGCATCCTGGCAAAGCGGTCTACTGCACCGAGAACAACCCGCCGTTTGATAACGGCGTGCTGAACGCACAGCTGCTGCAGCAGGCGAAGCCGTATGTGGACGACAAGCAGAGCAAAACGTTCTGGTTTGATATCCGTAACACCGACCGTTCCGTGGGTGCATCGCTCTCCGGCTACATCGCGCAGACGCACGGTGACCAGGGGCTGGCGTCGGATCCGATTACCGCGCATTTCAGCGGTACCGCGGGTCAGAGCTTCGGCGTGTGGAACGCAGGTGGTGTTGAGCTGTATCTGACCGGCGATGCCAACGACTACGTCGGTAAAGGCATGGCGGGCGGTCTGCTGGCGGTGCGTCCTCCGGTCGGCTCAGCCTTCCGCAGCCATGAGGCCAGCATCATCGGTAACACCTGCCTGTACGGCGCGACCGGCGGTCGTCTGTTTGCAGCAGGCCGTGCGGGTGAGCGTTTTGCGGTGCGTAACTCCGGTGCCATCACCGTGGTGGAAGGCATTGGCGATAACGGTTGTGAATACATGACGGGCGGGATTGTTTGCGTTCTGGGTAAAACCGGCGTGAACTTCGGCGCGGGCATGACGGGCGGTTTTGCGTACGTCCTGGACGAAGACGGCGAGTTCCGCAAACGCGTGAACCCGGAGCTGGTAGAAGTGCTGGACGTTGATACGCTGGCTATCCATGAAGAACACCTGCGCGGCTTGATTACCGAACACGTGCAGCATACCGGTTCTTCGCGCGGCGAAGAGATCCTGGCGAACTGGCCGGCGTTCTCTGCGAAATTTGCGCTGGTTAAGCCGAAGTCCAGCGATGTTAAAGCCCTGTTGGGTCACCGTAGTCGTAGCGCAGCAGAGCTGCGCGTGCAGGCGCAGTAAGGAATTCAGATGAGCCAGAACGTATACCAGTTTATCGACCTGCAGCGTGTTGATCCGCCAAAGAAACCGCTGAAGATCCGCAAAATAGAATTTGTTGAAATCTACGAGCCGTTTTCAGAAGGCCAGGCCAAAGCACAGGCAGACCGCTGCCTGTCCTGCGGTAACCCTTACTGCGAATGGAAATGTCCGGTACACAACTACATCCCGAACTGGCTGAAGCTGGCCAACGAAGGACGTATTTTTGAAGCCGCCGAGCTGTCTCACCAGACCAATACCCTGCCGGAAGTGTGCGGCCGCGTGTGTCCTCAGGACCGTCTGTGCGAAGGCTCCTGTACGCTGAACGACGAGTTCGGTGCGGTGACCATCGGCAACATCGAGCGCTATATCAACGATAAAGCGTTCGAGATGGGCTGGCGTCCGGACATGACCGGCGTGAAGCAAACCGACAAGCGCGTGGCGATCATCGGCGCGGGCCCGGCGGGCCTGGCCTGTGCGGACGTGCTGACCCGCAACGGCGTGAAGGCGGTGGTCTTTGACCGTCATCCGGAAATCGGCGGTCTGCTGACCTTCGGTATCCCGGCCTTCAAGCTGGAAAAAGAGGTCATGACCCGTCGCCGGGAAATCTTCACCGGCATGGGCATTGAGTTCAAGCTGAACGTGGAAGTGGGCCGCGACGTGCAGCTCGACGACCTGCTGAAGGATTACGACGCCGTGTTCCTCGGCGTGGGCACCTATCAGTCCATGCGCGGTGGTCTGGAGAACGAAGACGCGCCGGGCGTTTATGATGCCCTGCCGTTCCTGATTGCCAATACCAAGCAGATTATGGGCTACGGCGAAACCGCCGATGAGCCGTTCGTCAGCATGGAAGGCAAACGCGTGGTGGTGCTGGGCGGCGGTGATACCGCGATGGACTGCGTGCGTACCTCCATTCGTCAGAATGCGGCACACGTGATCTGCGCCTACCGTCGTGACGAAGAGAACATGCCGGGCTCTAAGCGCGAAGTGAAAAACGCGCGTGAAGAGGGCGTGGAGTTCCAGTTCAACATCCAGCCTCTGGGTATTGAAGTGAACGCCAACGGTAAAGTGAGCGGCGTGAAGATGGCGCGTACCGAGATGGGCGCACCGGATGCGAAAGGCCGTCGTCGCGCCGAGATCGTTGCCGGTTCTGAACACGTGATCCCGGCCGATGCCGTGGTGATGGCGTTCGGTTTCCGCCCTCACAGCATGGAGTGGCTGGCGAAGCACAGCGTTGAGCTGGATTCGCAGGGCCGCGTAATCGCGCCAGAAGGCAGCGATAATGCGTTCCAGACCAGCAACCCGAAAATCTTCGCCGGTGGCGATATCGTTCGCGGTTCAGACCTGGTGGTGACGGCGATTGCCGAAGGCCGCAAGGCGGCTGACGGGATCCTGAATTACCTGGAAGTGTAAAAAAAACAGGCCCGATTGGGCCTGTTTTTTATTTCACGACGCGAAGAGCCGGACGACCACCGCGCGGAGGCGGATCGTCATCAGGGTCATTGTCATCGTGATGATCGGGTTTATCGCCATCGATAAGTGACATCACCGTGTCGCTTTCGCGCTCATCAGATGCATTCTCATCATTCAGGCTGGCAACCTCTTCATCATACGTCGCTTCCGGCTCGAACATAGTTCCCGCACCGTTTTCACGGGCGTAGATGGCCAGCACAGCGGCCAGCGGAACGGAAACCTGACGCGGCACGCCGCCAAAACGCGCGTTGAAGCGCACTTCATCGTTCGCCAGCTCCAGGTTACCCACCGCGCGCGGGGCGATGTTCAGTACGATCTGCCCGTCACGTGCGTATTCCATTGGAACCAGCACGCCCGGCAACGTCACATCCACAACCAGGTGCGGCGTGAGCTGGTTATCCAGCAGCCATTCATAGAAGGCGCGCAGCAGATAAGGACGGCGTGGGGTAAGTTGTGACATTTCCACAGTCATTAGCCTCGGCCGAGACGCATTTCACGTTCCGGTTCAGTTAAGGATGCCAGGAAAGAGTCGCGCTCAAAGACGCGAGTCATGTAGCCCTTCAGCTCTTTCGCGCCAGGACCGCTGAACTCTACGCCCAGGGTCGGCAGACGCCACAACAGCGGTGCCAGGTAGCAATCCACCAGGCTGAACTCATCGCTCAGGAAGAACGGTTTCTGACCAAACACCGGGGCGATTGCCAGCAGCTCTTCACGCAGTTGCTTACGCGCAGCGTCAGCTTCAGAAGCGGAACCGCTGGTAATCACGTTCATCAGCGAGTACCAGTCTTTTTCGATACGCTGCATGTACAGGCGGCTTTCACCACGCGCGACAGGGTAAACAGGCATCAGCGGCGGATGCGGGAAACGCTCATCCAGATATTCCATAATGATACGGGATTCCCACAGGGTCAGCTCGCGATCCACCAGCGTCGGTACGCTTTGGCTCGGGTTGAGATCGATCAGATCCTGAGGCGGGTTATCCTTTTCCACATGCTCGATCTCAAAACTGACACCCTTCTCGGCCAGCACGATACGAACCTGATGGCTATAAATGTCAGTAGGACCAGAAAACAGCGTCATTACCGAACGTTTGTTGGCAGCGACAGCCATGAAAACCTCCAGGTATATTCAGAATTTTTACTGCTACCAGCCCAACAGGGGCCAGCCAGATGTTGTATCGCCCATCCCAGAGAAAACACATTGTTCAAGAATCGAACAAAAATCGAGTATTCACCGATATTTGGGCAGAAAATTGGATGATAGTTTACCAGATTTTGATGGCTTTGTGGTGAGGGGATTCTGGAAATGTGGAAAAAGAGAAGATATATGCATGGATATTGTGGATAACCTGCGCATTATCCATAAAAAAACCCGCCGAAGCGGGTTTTTCGCCAATCGTTCTGCGTAAGCAGAATGGATTAACGTTTGGAGAACTGTGGACGACGACGTGCTTTACGCAGACCCACTTTCTTACGTTCAACCTGACGCGCGTCACGAGTAACGAAGCCAGCTTTACGCAGTTCAGAACGCAGGGATTCGTCGTACTCCATCAGAGCGCGGGTGATACCGTGACGGATCGCACCTGCCTGACCGGAGATACCACCACCTTTAACGGTGATGTACAGATCCAGTTTTTCTACCATGTCAACCAGTTCCAGCGGCTGGCGAACTACCATGCGGGCAGTTTCGCGACCGAAGTATTGTTCCAGAGAACGCTGGTTGATTACGATTTTACCACTGCCCGGTTTGATGAAAACGCGAGCTGCGGAACTTTTGCGGCGACCAGTGCCGTAGTATTGATTTTCAGCCATTGCCTATAATCCCGATTAGATGTCAAGAACTTGCGGTTGCTGTGCCGCGTGGTTGTGCTCGTTGCCTGCGTAAACTTTCAGTTTACGGAACATAGCACGACCCAGCGGGCCTTTTGGCAGCATGCCTTTAACCGCGATTTCAATCACACGCTCAGGACGGCGGGCAATCATCTCTTCAAAGGTCGCTTCTTTGATACCACCGATGTGGCCGGTGTGGTGGTAGTACATTTTGTCAGTACGCTTGTTGCCGGTTACAGCAACTTTATCAGCGTTCAGAACGATGATGTAATCACCGGTATCAACGTGCGGAGTGTATTCCGCTTTATGCTTACCGCGCAGGCGACGAGCCAGTTCAGTAGCCAGACGGCCCAGAGTTTTACCGGTCGCGTCAACAACATACCAGTCGCGCTGTACGGTTTCTGGTTTAGCTGTAAAAGTTTTCATTAAAAGCTTACCCAAATAATAAGTTACACGTTGGTGAACACCCAAACGTTTAGTCAGTTGAGGTTCACACGACAAAGTCCGGCAAACCTACCCCTTCGAATAGCACATGCCGACACATAGAAAGTTTCGGGAAAAAAACCTTCTCGTAACGTGGGGTCGCAAGATTATAGAGAAGTTGAGGTCAAAGATCGACCCTTAAATGTGATTTGGAATGGGTTTTTCGGGGCCACGGAAAATGCCGGGTGGCGGCTGCGCCTTACCCGGCCTACAAGGCTCCCTTCTCAGGGAGAGGGTGGTATTTATTACGGCATATGCTCCAGCTTCAGGTACTCCTCGCTCTGCATCTCCTGCAGGCGAGACAGGCAGCGCTGGAACTCAAACTTCAGCCGCTCTCCCTGGTAAATCTCATATAAAGGTACCTCGGCGCTGACCACCAGCTTGACGTGGCGCTCATAAAACTCGTCCACCAGCGCAATGAAGCGTCGTGCTTCGCTCTCCATCAGCCGCGTCATCACCGGCACATCCAGCACCATCACGGTGTGGAACAGACGTGAAAGCGCAATGTAGTCGTGCTGGCTGCGGGCATCCACGCAAAGCGTCGTAAAGGAGACCGCCAGCGTTTGGTTTTCGACGCCAAGGGTGAGGAGCGGGCGATGGTTAATCTCGAGTTCCGGGGCGTGCTCGCGTTTTGCCCCCGCCAGCGCCAGCCAAAGTGTATCCATCTCGCGGGTGGTATCGGCATTTAGCGGCGAAAGCCACAGGTGCGCCTGGGTCAGCGTGCGCAGACGATAATCGACACCGGCATCGACGTTCATAATGTCACAATGCTGTTTGATAGCGTCAATGGCGGGCAGGAAGCGTGCCCGCTGCAGGCCGTTGCGGTACAGATCGTCCGGCGGGATATTCGACGTGGCCACCAGCGTAATCCCGCGGGCAAATAACGCCTTCATCAGGCCGCCTAACAGCATGGCATCGGTGATGTCAGACACAAAAAACTCATCGAAGCAGAGTACGTCCGTTTCCGCCTTGAACCGGTCGGCCACAATCTCCAGCGGATCGCTTTTACCCTGCAGCGCAGTCAGCTCTTCATGCACCCGCAGCATAAAGCGGTGAAAGTGCAGACGCTGTTTACGCCCCCCCGGCAGGCTCTGGTAGAACATGTCCATCAGCCAGGTTTTTCCGCGACCGACCCCGCCCCACATGTATAAACCGCGCGCCGGCGCGTGAGCCTGTGGCGCTTTTTTACCGAGCAACCGCCCAAACGCCGCCTTTAGCCCGCCATTCTGTTCGGTTTCAGCGGGTTTTGCCGTGAGCTCCTGGTAAATCATCTCCAGACGGTTTACCGCCTCACGTTGAACGTCATCAGGCTGATGAGTGCCCTCGCTAAGGGCCAGTTGATATCGCGATGCAGGGGACAGGTTTTGCATAATTTTATTGTTATTCCTTCAATTAACGCTCACCAGCAGACGTGACTGATGAAAAAAAGGCCGTTCTACACTACGCGATGATACGTCAGGATTCCACTTCTGCAGAAATAGCGGTTATAGTGGCATTATCAGGCACAGGCAGGAGCCGAGCCAACACCCTACGGAACAACAAGACAACGGGAGAAGTTCATGACCTGGGAATATGCGCTAATCGGTTTAGTCGTCGGCATCGTCATCGGTGCTGTGGCCATGCGTTTCGGTAATCGCAAATTGCGTCAGCAGCAGTCACTGCAATACGAACTGGAAAAGAACAAAGCCGAGCTGGAAGAGTATCGTGAAGAGCTGGTCAGCCATTTTGCCCGCAGCGCCGAGCTGCTGGACAACATGGCGACCGACTATCGTCAGCTGTATCAACATATGGCAAAAAGCTCCAGCAGCCTGCTGCCGGAAATGACCGCTGAAACTAACCCATTCCGCAACCGTCTGGCTGACTCTGAGGCCGGTAACGATCAGGCGCCCGTTCAGATGCCTCGCGACTACTCCGATGGCGCGTCCGGCCTGCTGCGCGGCGGTGTAAAACGCGATTAATCGCACAACCTGAATTTATTTTACGGGCGCAGCGATTGCGCCCGTCCTTTCTTCATGACCCCAGCTATCATTTAGTTAAACACCTCATTGTTCAGCGGTTTAAAATTCAATAACATCAACGTGTTTTTGGGGCCGTTTTTCCTTTATTCCAGGTTACGAGAGTCAACATCGATGAAGAAAAAAAACCAGCTGTTGAGCGCTATCGCGTTAAGTGTCGGGTTATCTCTCTCGGCGTCCGTCCCTGTATTCGCTGCTCTCCCCTCCCAGGTGCCTGGCCAGGCGGCCATTCCCAGCCTCGCGCCCATGCTGGAAAAAGTGTTGCCTGCGGTCGTCAGCGTTCAGGTTGAAGGCACGGCGGTACAAAGCCAACGCGTCCCTGAAGAACTGAAAAAATATTTTGGCGATGAGTCTCCCGACCAGCAGGCGCAGCCTTTTGAAGGCCTGGGCTCTGGCGTCATTATTGATGCAGCTAAAGGCTATATTCTGACTAACAACCATGTCATCAGCCAGGCCGATAAAATAAGCGTCCAGCTAAACGATGGCCGCGAATTTGATGCCAAACTGATTGGCGGCGATGACCAGAGCGACATCGCGCTGCTGCAGGTGCAAAACCCGAGCAATCTGACCCAGATTGCCATCGCGGATTCTGACAAACTGCGCGTCGGCGACTTTGCCGTCGCCGTGGGCAACCCCTTTGGCTTAGGGCAAACCGCCACCTCCGGGATCGTCTCCGCGCTGGGGCGTAGCGGCCTGAATCTGGAGGGGTTGGAAAACTTTATCCAGACCGATGCCTCAATCAACCGTGGAAACTCCGGCGGGGCATTGCTCAACCTTAACGGCGAGCTGATTGGGATTAACACGGCGATTCTGGCACCGGGCGGCGGCAGCATCGGGATCGGTTTTGCTATCCCCAGCAATATGGCCAAAACCCTGGCGCAGCAGCTGATCCAGTTCGGTGAAATCAAACGCGGGCTGCTGGGCATTAAAGGTATGGAGATGAGCGCTGATATCGCAAAAGCGTTCAACATCAATGTACAGCGCGGGGCGTTTGTCAGTGAAGTGCTGCCAAACTCCGGTTCCGCAAAAGCGGGCGTGAAATCGGGGGATGTGATCGTCAGCCTGAACGACAAACCGCTGAACAGCTTTGCAGAACTGCGTTCGCGGATTGCCACAACCGAACCTGGCGCCAAAGTGAAGCTGGGCCTGATACGTGACGGTAAGCCGTTTGACGTTGAAGTGACGCTGGATAAGAGCACCTCTTCCTCGGCCAGCGCGGAGCTTATTGCCCCGGCGCTGCAAGGGGCTACGTTGAGCGACGGGCAGCTGAAAGACGGTACGAAAGGCATTAGCATCGACACCGTCGAGAAGAGCAGCCCTGCCGCGCAGGCCGGATTGCATCAGGATGACGTGATCATCGGTGTAAACCGCAATCGCGTGCAGTCTATTGCCGAACTGCGCAAGGTGCTGGAAAGCAAACCGGCGGTTGTTGCCCTGCAGGTCATGCGCGGCAATGAGTCTATCTATATTCTGTTGCGCTAAGCATTTGCGATCCGGACATCACCGCTGCATGTGATGTCCGGATAACTCATGTTATGCTGCAAATCGTTCCTTTTTTAACGAAACGCGCATCATGCTTTCAAAGCTCTTACGTTCTATTGTCATCGGTTTGATTGTCGCTGGCCTGCTGCTGCTGGCGCTGCCGTCTTTACGTCAGTTCAATAAACTGTCTGCTCCCCAGTTTGATAGCACGGATGAAACGCCGGCCACCTATAACCAGGCCGTCCGCCGAGCCGCCCCCGCCGTAGTTAACGTCTATAACCGTGGCCTGAATAGCTCAGCCCACAACCAGCTGGAGATCCGCACCCTCGGCTCCGGCGTGATCATGGACGAGCGCGGCTACATTATTACTAACAAGCACGTGATAAATGACGCCGACCAGATCATCGTCGCCCTGCAGGATGGCCGCGTGTTTGAGGCATTACTCGTTGGGTCTGACAGCCTGACCGATCTGGCCGTCCTGAAGATTAACGCCACGGGCGGTTTGCCGGTCATCCCGATCAACCGTAAACGTACCCCGCATATTGGTGATGTCGTCCTGGCGATTGGTAACCCTTACAACCTGGGCCAGACCATCACCCAGGGGATTATCAGCGCGACCGGTCGTATCGGCCTCAACCCATCCGGACGGCAGAATTTCCTGCAAACCGATGCCTCCATCAACCACGGTAACTCCGGCGGTGCGCTGGTCAACTCGCTGGGCGAACTGATGGGCATCAACACCCTCTCGTTCGACAAGAGCAACGACGGTGAGACGCCGGAAGGGATCGGCTTTGCCATTCCGTTCCAGCTGGCGACCAAAATTATGGATAAATTGATCCGCGACGGACGCGTGATCCGCGGCTATATCGGTATCGGCGGGCGCGAAATTGCGCCGATGCATACCCAGGGCGGCGGAATCGATCAGATCCAGGGCATCGTGGTTAACGAGGTGGCGCCAGGGGGTCCGGCTGCCAACGCGGGAATTCAGGTAAACGATGTGATTGTGTCGGTCAACGGCACGCCGGCGGTCTCTGCGCTGGAGACGATGGATCAGGTGGCGGAAATTCGCCCGGGTTCTATCATCCCTGTTGAGGTCATGCGCAACGATAAGAAACTGACGCTGCACGTAACGATTCAGGAATACCCGGCAACAAACTGACAGGCATAAAAAAACGGAGCGATAAGCTCCGTTTTTTGCCGGGAGACGGTTCGTATTACTTGTTAACGAACTCTTCGCCCAGGGTGATATCTTTCTTCAGCGTATCCAGCATGCCTTCCATCGCGTGTTGTTCAAACGCGCTCAGGGTACCAATGGATTTACGCTCTTCGATACCGTTTTTACCCAGCAGCAGCGGCTGAGAGAAGAAGCGAGCGTGTTCGCCATCGCCTTCAACGTAAGCGCATTCAACAACGCCTTTCTCGCCCTGCAGAGCGCGAACCAGTGACAGACCGAAACGTGCAGCCGCCTGGCCCATAGACAGGGTTGCAGAACCGCCACCCGCCTTCGCTTCCACCACTTCGGTGCCCGCATTCTGGATGCGTTTAGTCAGGTCAGCCACTTCCTGCTCGGTGAAGCTCACGCCTGGGATCTGCGACAGCAGAGGCAGGATGGTGACGCCAGAGTGACCGCCGATGACCGGAACTTCGACTTCTGTTGGCTGTTTGCCCTTCAGCTCAGCAACAAAGGTGTTAGAACGGATGATATCCAGCGTGGTTACGCCGAACAGTTTGTTTTTGTCGTAAACACCTGCTTTCTTCAGCACTTCTGCCGCGATAGCAACGGTGGTGTTCACCGGGTTAGTGATGATACCGATGCACGCTTTCGGGCACACTTCAGCAATCTGCTGCACCAGGTTTTTCACGATGCCCGCGTTGACGTTGAACAGGTCTGAACGATCCATGCCCGGCTTACGCGCCACGCCTGCAGAAATCAGCACCACGTCGGCACCCTGCAGTGCAGGACGTGCATCTTCACCGGAGAAGCCTTTGATTTTTACAGCAGTTGGGATGTGGCTCAGGTCAACCGCCACGCCTGGGGTTACCGGAGCAATATCGTACAGGGAGAGTTCTGAGCCTGAAGGCAGTTGGGTTTTCAGTAGTAGGGCAAGCGCCTGGCCGATACCACCAGCAGCGCCGAGGACTGCGACTTTCATCCTAAACTCCTTATTATGGTTAACTTAAGTATCTGTAAATCCGTTGCGGCGACCATAATTCAGCAAGTAAATAATTACAATTTTCGTAGCTAAAGAATTTGAGGTCACGCGACTTTATCTCTCACCAGAAAACTATCTGACGACAGAGGGCAACGCATTAAGAGGTGGTTACAATACACCCTGCCCCGCCACCAAAACAACATCATTTTGATAACATTTAATTTACTTTTAAGCTTATTTGCGCGGCGTGACCCAGGCATGTTTTCTGATAACGAAATCTGATAAAATCACTCCCTTTCATAACATTATTTCAGCCTGGCGCTGAGTAGATAATTTGCATAAAAATTCATCCACATGCATAATAATGTTGTTTCTATCGTCATATTCCGGGTGACTTATGCGAAGCTCGTCTAAGCAAGAAGAATTAGTAAAGGCGTTTAAAGCGCTACTTAAAGAAGAGAAATTCAGTTCTCAGGGAGAAATTGTTCAGGCGCTGCAGGAACAAGGCTTCGATAACATCAATCAGTCGAAAGTCTCCCGCATGTTAACGAAATTTGGCGCAGTGCGTACCCGTAACGCCAAGATGGAGATGGTCTATTGCCTGCCAGCAGAACTTGGCGTGCCGACCACCTCCAGCCCGCTCAAAAATCTGGTTCTGGATATCGATCATAACGACGCCGTAGTGGTGATCCACACAAGCCCCGGCGCCGCACAGCTGATTGCCCGCATGCTGGACTCGCTGGGTAAAACGGAGGGTATCCTCGGGACTATCGCCGGCGATGACACCATCTTTACCACACCGGCTAGCGGTTTTTCCGTGAAAGATCTCCACGAAGCGATTCTGGTTCTGTTCGAACAGGAACTCTAATCCCCTCTCCCCGTAGCGCCGCTGCGGGGATCGTTCTGCTTCCGCTGCGTTCTCCCCTCTTTTCTACTGCCCTTCACTTTGACAAATAGTGCTTTTTACCACCCATTAACATTCACATGGTGAATGCTAAATCAAAGAATCGCACAAAAAATCAAAAGTTGATATCCATATGATTTTATTAGTTATAACCAACTAAGGCGTGCAAAAATACCCAATATTATGCAGTTTGGTTATAAAAAAAGGACTGGTTAACACGTAATAACAAAAGAAACCATTAGTCTGGTATTAATTTTTACCGTTATTAGTGTATACTTGATTTTGTGATGAGGGTCACGAAACAAGACCCCACTAAAAAATTCGACGAGGTAAGAATCATGAAAATCAAATCAACTGTAGCGGCTCTGAGCGTCCTGTCTGTCCTGTCATTTGGTGCTTTCGCGGCTGACTCTATTAATGCTGACCAGGCGCAATCCCGCCAGGCCATCGGTACGGTTTCTGTCGGCGCGGTCGGCACATCGCCAATGGACATGCATGAGATGCTGAACAAAAAAGCGGAAGAACAGGGTGCATCATCCTATCGCATCATCGAAGCGCGTTCTGGTGACCACTGGCACGCCACCGCTGAGCTCTACAAATAAGTTTTAGTAATAGCTGAAAACGTAAATCTCCACTCAACGGCACCAGGCATAAAAATAGCAGTTCAACCCTTCTCGCCGTTGAGTAAAAACCCTATTCAGGAGTAAAGACTATGAAAACCAAATTGATCATCGCAACCCTTGGTCTGGCATCCGTTCTCTCTTTCGGCGCAAGTGCAGCCGTACAGCAGGTGAATGCCGACCAGGCACAAAATCTACAGAGTATGGGCAGCGTCTCCGTGACGTCTGTCACTGGCTCACCGATGGATATCCGTCACGAACTGGCCGCCAAAGCTGAAAAAGCAGGTGCCAGCAGCTATCGCGTCACCGAACTGAATCAGGGTGACCACTGGCATGCAACTGCAGAACTGTATAAATAAACCCTCGTCGTATCTCATCATACGACTTGCCCCTGGCCTCATGGTCAGGGGCTTTTTTCATTCAATGCCGCGCGTTAAAGCGCAACTGCCCTTCAAGCTCTTCTTCCGCTTCATCGAACAGCAATATCAGCGCGCCAAAACGTCTTCGCAGCTTATCGGGCAAATGGATAAACTCAATCTCCAGCGGGAGCGGCAACAGACTGCCGGTGACCACGTCCCAAAGCGTATCCAGATTCGTCACGCTTTCCCTTTCAAGATCAAACACCCGGATAAATTCCCGGTAGAAGTCTTCCTGACTGTCGATCTCGTCAAAATCAAACGTATAGGTTTTCATTGCCAGCCACCCAGTCCAGGCGAGCGGCAGCTGCCGCCCTGTCTATTATAATCCCCCAATATGCAGGGTTTTAACTTCCAGATACTCTTCCAGTCCCAGCACGGAGCCTTCTCGTCCAAGACCTGACTCTTTTACGCCGCCAAAAGGCCCGAGCTCCGTGGAGACGGCGCACTCGTTAATGCCAATCATCCCGCTCTCGATAGCCTGTGAAACGCGGAAGACCCGTGAGAGATTCTGGGTATAGAAGTAAGCCGCCAGCCCATAGGGCGTGTTGTTGGCGCACTGGATGACTTCATCTTCCGAGGTGAAACGGAAGCACGCCGCCACCGGGCCAAACGTCTCTTCTTCTGCCAGCTTCATGCCTTCATGGCAGTCGCCCAATACGGTAGGCATCCAGAAATTCCCGCCAAGCGGATGAGGCTTACCTCCTGCCAGTACGGTTGCGCCCCGGGCAACGGCGTCGTCGACATGCTCACGCACTTTGTTCACCGCAGTAGGTTCAATCAGCGGCCCGACGACCACCCCCTCCTCAAGACCATTACCCACCTTCAGCGCATTCACCGCATCGGCGAGTTTATTCACAAATTTGTCGTAGACGGTTTCCTGAATATAAAAACGGTTCACGCTGACGCAGACCTGCCCGGCATTGCGGAACTTGTTGGCGATCGCGCCCTTAACCGCTGCGTCGATGTCCGCATCCTCAAAAACGATATACGGGGCATTTCCCCCCAGCTCCATCGAGACTTTCTTCATGGTTTCGGCGGCGTTACGCACCAGCGTTTTGCCGACGGAGGTTGAGCCGGTAAAGGAGATCTTACGCACGTCGCGACTTGCCATAATCGCATCGCTGATTTCATGCGTATTCCCGGCAACGGCGTTGAGAACGCCATCGGGCACACCCGCCTGTTTAGCCAATGTAAGCAGCGCAAAGGCGCTGAGCGGCGTGTTATTGGCCGGTTTAATAACTCCGGTACATCCGGCCGCCAGCGCCGGGCCTAACTTGCGGGTGAGCATGGCCATTGGGAAGTTCCACGGCGTAATCGCAGCGACCACACCAATGGGTTCACGGGTCGCCAGAATGCGTGAGCCAGGTTTGATCGGTGGAATAATTTCACCGTTCGCGCGTTTAGCCTCTTCGGCAAACCACTGGATAAAGCTGGCGGCGTACTCCACTTCGCCCTCCGCTTCTTTCAGGGGTTTGCCCTGTTCGGTGGTCATTAACCGCCCGAGCCAGCTTTTATTCTCAATAATCAATTCATACCAGCGGTAGAGAATCGCC
Organism: Enterobacter sp. 148H3; assembly: GCF_034107425.1. Classification (NCBI taxonomy): domain Bacteria; kingdom Pseudomonadati; phylum Pseudomonadota; class Gammaproteobacteria; order Enterobacterales; family Enterobacteriaceae; genus Enterobacter; species Enterobacter sp. 148H3. The sequence continues at coordinate 152,056 of NZ_JAWNEI010000010.1, forward strand.
GAGCGTTCTTTCGCGGTTTTGGCACGCCATGCCGGGAAGGCTTTGGTAGCCGCTGCGATAGCCTCTTCGGTTTGTGATTTACCCGCTTTGGCAACTTTCGCGATGACTTCCCCGGTAGCGGGGTTAAACACATCGAAGGTCGTATCCAGCGTTTTCCAGATTCCGTTGACCAGATAGCCGGTCTGAAAAAGGATGTGGTCCTGAAGCGCCTGGGTCGTCATGTGTCCTCCCTTTCTGAAATGTAAGAACGTGCTGGAATAAGTATAGCCACAAAAAAACCGACGCTTTTGGCGTCGGTTTTTTTTACTTCAGTCAGTTATCCGTGAGGGCATTCTGGTAGCGATGCAGCATAAACACTAGCCTTCCTACCGGCTCGGTCACCTGAGGCGGCGCTTCCCAGTGCTTGAGCTTTTCCTGATAGACATCGAGCTCTTCAAGCAGCTGCGTAAAGTAACGACGCCGTTTGTCATCGCTGCCGGCGGAAAGCACATGATCGGCGGTACGACGTAACTGGCGGTGGAAGGCCGACAGATCGTCGTTGATCGGCACGGGCGCGTTACGCAAACGCTGGTGCGCGATGATCAGGGTTAACGCCAGGCGGAATTTCGCGATGTCGCCCGGGAACTTGTTCAGCAGTAAAAACAGCTGCTGGTAGAGCGCGGGAAGGTGGTTCTCTTTACGGCGCGCGGTATTGGTTGTCAAAGACGACACGGCAGCCGACACGAACTGGTTCAACAGCACGCGGCCCGTTCTTGCCTGCGAGTTATCCCGCACCAGCAGTATCACCATCATGGCCAGGAAACAGCCCACCAGCTGACCTAACGCACTGTCCAGGAACTGGCTGAAATGGAAGGTCATCGGGTTATCGAGCACGATGATGTTAATCGTACTCGCCAGCGCACCCAGCGATCCCAGGCGCCGCTTTTGCACTTCAATGCCGATAAAGAACGCCATTACCGCCAGGCTAATACAGAGCAGCAGCATGCTCTGTTGCGTCGACGGGATGATGACCAGAAAGTAGAGCGCGCCTATCGGCAGGGCGGCAATGGCGCCGTACAGGAAATCGATGGCGACCATACGCGGATTAGGCAGACGCATCGCCAGTGCGGTAACGACGGCAATCATCACCATCGCGCCGTTGCCGGACGTCCAGCCCGTCCACAGCCAGAACAACGTGCCGAGCATACAGGCAAGCGTCGTACGCCAGAAGTTGACCATCGCGTGATGGCGCTCAGCGGATTCCGCCTTGATCACCACTTCGCCCTGCAGTACCTCTTCTTCTGCCGCGCTGATTTTGGTGTTACCAATCACGCCGCGTTTCAGCAGCAGGTAGCGCGTCGCAGCGCCGACCCAGGTGTAGATCGTTACCGGCGTGTCGCGCTCCCCAGTCCAGGCAATCACCCGGCGCATACGCTTAAGCTGCTTATGCACGTCCTGCACGGTTTCCACCGGCTCGGCGAACAGTTCGCGGAACGTGTCAGTGACCGCTTCCGGCCGGGTGTTCTGAATCAGATAGGTTTCACATGCCTGGGTAATCAGCGTCAGAGAGACAGTATTGAGGGCTTTAAGGCGACGATTTGCGCGGGCCCAGCGCGAGGACTCCATGTTAAGGTTGCTACGCATCCCTTCCAGCGCCTGCGTGCGGCGAACCAGCCCGCTCCAAGCTTTATCCACCTCTTCGCTGTCGCCGTGTTTAATACACAGCTGCATCAGCTGGTATTGAGCAACGATCAGCGCGTCAAGCTCACGGTCGACTTCCTGCTTGATGGAGCGCGGAGAGAACAGCAGATCCGCGACAATCGCACTCACGATACCAATGACAATCTCGCTGCAGCGCTCAACTGCAAACTGCGGGGCGAGCAGCGGCTCGGACTGAATGGTGATGACAATAATCAGCGCGGTATAGCCCGCCAGCCCCCAGGCGTAGGAGTTCTCCACTTTCACCAGAGACGAGATCCAGGTGCAGAAGCCCGCCCAGATACAGCACACCATCAGCATCAGCAGCGGCGTGCGGATCATCAGAATAATAATGGTGAGCGCCGCGAGACAGCCGATGAACGTCCCGATGATACGCAGCATCCCGCGATAGCGGATCGCGCCTGAATAGGGTTCCCCACCCGCGGCAAAGGCCGGACCCGCCGCGACAATAGCAGCCGTCAGCACTGCCCAGCGAGGGGTTTCAAGCTGGAAGTGGAAGCCAACAAACAGCGCCAGCACAATGGCACACGCCAGCTTCACGGCGAAGCGAATGTGCTGGCTGGCGATGGAAAAGATGCCCATAGCGATTAACCAAACTCGCGCAGGCGGTGGGCGATTTTACGGAAGAACGAGTCCTGGCTGGCATCCCGATCTTTTTCACCGGTAATCACCACCGTCGCCGTGGTACCCGCAGGCCACAGATTGCCCTGCTGTTCGTCCAGGTGGATACGGACCGGCACGCGCTGGGCCAGACGCACCCACTCGAGGTTGGAATCCACCGTTGCCATCCCTTTAGCATCATTCGAACTGCTGGAGTTAGTCACCCCTGCGGCGACGCTGTCGACAGTTCCTTTAAAGACGCGATTGCTGCCCAGCGGCGTAATTTCTGCCCGGTAGCCCGGGCGTACGCCTTCCAGCTTGGTCTCTTCCATATAGGCGAGTACGTAGAAGGAGTTCTGTTTCACCAGCGCCACGGCGGTTGAGCCACGGGTAATGAATTCCCCGGCATAGACGTTAAGGTTGGTCACCCAGCCATCGGACGGCGCGCGGATCACGGTACGCTCGAGATCGAGCTTCGCCAGATCGCGCGTTGCCTGCGCTTTCGCCAGCTGGTGCAGCACGGTTTGCAGCACGTTGTTGGACTGGTCAATCTCTTCACGGGACATTGCCTGAACGCCAAGCTGGTTACGGCGGCCAGCCTCGCGGCGTTTCTCCGCAGCCAGCGCCTCGTAATAGGCCACGTCCGCTTCCGCCTCTTCCAGCGCTTTCTGGTAACGAGGCTGGTCGATGGTGAACAGAACCTGATCTTTTTTCACCAGCTGGTTATCGTGAACGTTGACCGCCGTGATAAGACCGGCCACGTCAGGGGCTATTGCCACCACATCGGCGCTGAAGCGTGCATCACGCGTCCACGGTGATTCGGTGTAATAAACCCAGGCGCGGAAAATAGCGATGAAGGCGAGGATAACCAGCGCCATGGTGATGGCAGTGCGGGAGATTTTTCTTGTTAGCGTTTTCACATCAACCTCAGACAAACATGCGCGATATCAGGTAAAACAGGCAGCAATACAGCGCGGTATTGAACAATGCAGGGTGCCAGACGAAATCGTAGATCCCGGTAGGGACCAGCACCTTGCGCACCAGCCAGAAGATCGCCAGTGATAAGAGAAGCTCGAAAAATATCGGTGGGAAGGACAGACCGAACACCACGATAACGGGAAACAGACTCATGTTGACCTTGATTAGAGAGAGTGCAGGCTTCAGAATTTTTTTAGCGCACGCCATCGCAGGAGAGCAAGAAACGCCGGGCGAGAATGGCGCAGCCGTTATGTAATAAATAATATATTAACGTAACTGTTATGCTGTTATCTATAATATGTGATCTAAATCACTTTTAAGCCAGAGTGAACAATGGAACGTTTAAAACGCATGTCGGTCTTCGCCAAAGTGGTTGAACTGGGCTCCTTTACTGCCGCTGCACGCCAGCTTCAGATGAGCGTCTCATCCATCAGCCAGACGGTGTCCAAACTGGAAGATGAGCTTCAGGTCAAGCTGCTCAACCGTAGCACCCGCAGCATTGGCCTGACGGAAGCGGGCAAAATTTACTATCAGGGCTGTCGCCGTATGCTGCTGGAAGTGCAGGATGTTCACGAACAGCTCTACGCCTTCAACAACACCCCCATCGGCACGCTGCGCATCGGGTGTTCTTCAACTATGGCACAAAATGTTCTCGCTGCCATGACGGCGGATATGCTGAAAGAGTATCCCGGGCTTACCGTTAATCTGGTGACGGGTATCCCGGCGCCGGACCTGATTGCCGACGGTCTGGACGTGGTGATCCGCGTCGGCGCGCTGCAGGATTCCAGCCTGTTCTCGCGTCGGCTGGGCAGCATGCCGATGGTCGTCTGCGCTTCCAAGAGCTATCTGGCCCAGTACGGTGTTCCGGAGAAACCCGCCGATCTCACCAACCACTCGTGGCTGGAATACAGCGTGCGGCCCGACAATGAATTTGAGCTGATTGCCCCGGAAGGGATCTCCACCAAACTGCTGCCGGAAGGGCGATTTGTCACTAACGATCCGATGACCATTTCGCGCTGGCTGGTGGCCGGCGCCGGGATTGCCTACGTGCCGTTAATGTGGGTGATCAACGAGATCAACAGCGGCGTGCTTGAGATCCTCTTCCCGCGCTACCAGTCCGATCCGCGTCCGGTGTACGCCCTGTATACCGAAAAAGACAAACTCCCGCTAAAGGTGCAGGTGTGTATTAACTATCTGACCGAGTATTTTGTGGACGTAGCAGAGCTGTTTCAGGGGATGCGGGGAAGAAGGAAAGAATAGGTTTTGTAATTCGAGACACCTCTCCCGGTTTGGGAGAGGGTTAGAGTGACGGGAAAACTTACGCCGTGCCGCCCACCGTCAGGTTGTCCACTTTCAGCGTTGGCTGGCCCACGCCAACCGGAAGGCTCTGGCCCTCTTTACCGCAGACGCCCACGCCGTTATCCAGTTTCAGATCGTTACCGACCATCGAGATCTGCTGCATGGCTTCAATACCGGAGCCAATCAGCGTCGCACCTTTCACCGCTTTGGTCACTTTGCCCTTCTCGATCAGGTATGCCTCTGAAGTAGAGAAGACAAACTTACCGGAGGTAATGTCCACCTGGCCGCCGCCAAAGTTAGGCGCAAAGATACCGTAATCTACGGATTCGATAATCTCCTGCGGCGTGGATTTACCCGGCAGCATGTAGGTATTGGTCATACGCGGCATCGGCAGATGCGCGTAAGATTCACGGCGTCCGTTGCCCGTCGGCGCGACGCCCATCAGGCGCGCGTTGAGTTTGTCCTGCATGTAGCCTTTCAGCACGCCATTTTCGATCAGCACGTTGTACTGGCCGGGCGTACCTTCATCGTCGATAGCCACCGAGCCGCGACGATCGCGCATCGTGCCGTCATCCACCACGGTGCACAGTTCAGAGGAGACAAGCTGCCCGATCTGACCGCTGAAGACCGACGTCCCGCGACGGTTAAAGTCGCCTTCCAGGCCGTGGCCTACCGCCTCGTGCAGCAGCACGCCCGGCCAGCCAGCACCCAGCACCACCGGGAATGAGCCCGCCGGCGCCGCGACGGCATTCAGATTCACCAGCGCCATGCGCACGGCTTCTTTTGCCCACGCGTCAGCGCGCGCTTCACCGTCAACGTCGCCCAGGAACCAGTCATAGCCGAAACGACCGCCGCCACCGCTTGAGCCGCGCTCGCGTTTGCCATCGTCGTCGACCTGCACGCTGATGGAGAGACGTACCAGCGGGCGAACGTCTGCCGCCAGAGTGCCGTCCGTTGCCGCCACCAGAATCAGTTCATACACACCGCTCAGGCTGGCTGAAACTTCCTGCACGCGTTTATCCGCCGCGCGGGCGACTTTGTCCACGCGACGCAGGATATCCAGCTTCTCTTCACGGCTCATGCTCTGCAGAGGATCGATGCTGGTATAGAGCGCAGAGTGCTGCACTTCTCCAAGGGTTTTCACGCGACCATCGCCGGTATCACGCACAATGGTACGCGCGGCCTGCGCGCTCTGCTCAAGTGCAGCCAGGCTAATCTGATCGGCATAGGCAAAACCGGTTTTCTCGCCGCTGACGGCGCGGACGCCGACGCCCTGGTCGATGTTGTAAGAGCCATCTTTAATGATGCTGTCTTCTAAAACCCAGGATTCGTGATAGCTCGACTGGAAATAAAGGTCGCCGTAGTCGAGACGGCGTTCGGTCAGTTGACCAAGAATGGAGAACAGGTCCTGATGATTCAGGCCGTTCGCTGCGAGCAAATGTTCACTTACCAGGTTCAGACTCATCGTATTGCTACTCGTTCGTTGCCGCCCGTGGCGGTATAAAGATCGTATTTATTGAGAGTGAGGCAATTACCTGCCCACGTCAAATCATTGCTGTGCATCTTTGCGCGGCTGGCGCAGCACCTCGTTAATCTGCGGTTTATCGACCGGACCGGTAATGCGGTAGCGCAGAATGGAGACCTTGCTCCACAGCGGCCCCAGCACTTTGCTGGCGGCAAACACCGCCGCACCGACAATCGGGTTCACCACAAAGGCCGCCGCAACGCCCACGCTCGCGGAAATTTCCGGTGCCACCACGGCTTCCATATCCAGTTCGCGGCGCACGAGGTTGACCGAGCCTTTCATGGCGATATCCGCTTCCAGGCCATCCACCAGAGTATCGTCCGTATGCAGAACGCCGTCCTTAATCCATGCCGTACTGCGGATGGAATCGTAGTAGAAACCTTCGCTGAACGTATCGCTGAAATCGAAGCGCAGCTTGCGCAGCAGCGCATCAAAACTCAGCAGGCGCAGGATCTGCCCGGCGCGCCCCGTGCTCACGTCGGCGATCTCACCTTTACCAAAGTGGGTTTTCAGAATGCCGTTCAGCGAGGCCTCATCCGGCTTCCACGGAGCGTCACGCCAGTGAAGATCGTAATCGACGTCAAATGACGAGCCGCGCAGCGGCGTGCTGATACCAAAGAAATTGGCTGCCGCATCCAGCTTGTTGCCTTTAATGTCACCCTTGAGGGACGTTCGCTGTTCGCCCGGGTTATTCACCCATTCCCCTGCGGCCGTCATGCGGCCAAAGCCGGTATCAACCAGGCCACCGGAGAGCGTAAGCGTGTTGGCCTGAATAGTGAAATCACCGTCAATACGGCCATATTTCTGCCCCCACAGCCAGCACTCAGCGCAGCGCAGCTGGAGATCGGGCCAGCCGCTAAAATCGACGCGGGAGGCATTACTCAGCGGAGACGCTTCCGCCGGTTTATCTTTCCCGCTCGTGGCGCTTGCCGGGTTGTAGTAGAGATAGCGAATCGCCGCCTGCCATGGCGCGTGATTGCGCATGGTCAAAGTACCGTTGATCTCTCTGCCCTGGGCCTCTACCTTCGTGCCGTTAGCGCCAGGCTGCGAGACGATGCTCAGGTTGTTCCACTGCTGCCCGCCCAGCATCAGCGAAGGCGTACGTACGGTAATGGTTTGCGGGAACTGGGCGGTTTCATCAACGTTTTGCCCAACGCCTTTCTGGAACAGCGCTAGCCACTCTGCACCGTCCATCGGTGGGAGATTCAGCTCAACGCCCGTCTGCTCCGGCAGCGGCGGCGTGGAGCGGCTATCCGTTGTCCAGATGGCTTTGTCGAGGGTGAGCTTGCGGTTAAGCAACCAGCGGCTGTTGAAGTGGTTTGTCCCGCCCGCGCTGCCGGTCAGTGCGAAGCTGTTCAGGTTGCCATCGACGTTCAGCTTTACCGGCAGCGGCTGTCCGGCCTGTTTATCCAGCGGCGCTGGCAGCTGGCTTCGAATATTCTTCAGGTCACCCGTGATGTCGACCTTATACTGGGCTCCCGCGTGATAAGGCAGGTCGATTGCCACTTTACCCTGCCAGGCGACCGCGCCATCCACCGACGCCTCAATGGGCTTCGGCAGGACGTCCATACGCGCTGGCTGCCAGTTACCGTCCAGATTGACGGCCACCTGATAAGCCTTTTCACCCTCTGTGGTCGTGAAGTCGATATTCACGGGCTGATTAAACCAGCTGGCAGTAAGCGGCTCGCTCTTCAGGTTACCGTTCTCAAAGCTGAACTGCCCGCTGAGATTTTTCAGCGTGCTTTCAAGGGGTTTGATGAACAGGCTGTTATTCTTCAGGCGGACATCACCTTTGGCGGTGGTCATCTCTCCGTCCAGCGGGATATCAAGATGTAAGCGAGCATTCACATCGCCATCAAGCTGCAGCTGCTGAAGCGTCGCCGCCAGTGACTCTTTCAGCGGCGTCTCCTCAAAGTACGGTCCTACCGCCTTACCGGGACCGTTGATCTCGGCATCAATCAGCAGCTTCTCTTTGGAGTAATCCGGGATGTTGGCCGTCAGATTGCTGGCCGTCACGCCGCCCAGCGCCACGCTGTCGGACTTCATCCAGAGTCCGTCATTGAGGAAATTAAGTTCGATATCCAGCTTTTTCAGCGCGGGCCAGCCCGGCTGGAACGCGAAGGTAGCGTCATGCAGCGGGACCAGAACCTGGAACTGACCTTCATTGTGTTTGTACGGGAACAGATGGGGATTACCGCCGTAGACCAGCGTGGCATTATCCGCCTGACCGCCCTGAATCGCGCCGCTGAGATAGTCTACCAGCGCTTTCCCCATCAGGTTTTCCGGGAAATAGCGCCAGGCCTGGGAGCCATCATCGGTACTGATCCCGGCCAGAATCCCCAGCCATGGCTCATCGCCTTCAGGCTGCAGATAGCGAAAATCGCCGCGCGCGTGCACCGCTTTCGCTTTGACGTCGATATGCCGGCCATCGAGCTGGAAACCCTTATCGTTACGGAGCCAGTTAAGCACTGCGTTGCCCTGTTCGATTTCCAGCGGCGCACGGAAGACCGTCTCGTAAGGCATTTTGGCGTCGTGCATATCAACCGTCAGCCTGCCGTTCTCCACGCTGCCTTCCAGCTTGCCGCTAAAGTGCTCCGCCCCCGGCAGCAGCTTCCACTGCTTCCAGGCAAGATCTTTCCATGTCGCCTGGAAACGGGTTTTTTCGGTCGCCTGAAGTGGGATATCCAGCGCCAGAGAATCTATCTTTCCGCTCGGCTGCGTAGCCAGCCAGATCTCGCCCAGGTCAGGAGAGAGCTTTGCCGCCATCGAGCGTAGCCCTTCAATGGCGGCCAAATCCAGGTTACTGGCACGGATGCGCAGCTCGTCGCTGCGTTTACTGGCCGTGCCGCCAACGTCCTGCTCCGGCATCCAGGCCAGCGTCAGCGCACCGCGCGGCCACGGCTTGCCGTCCATCGTGATGCGCGTATCGGGAATGGCAAACTGCCAGCCCTCTTTCTCCTGCGTCACGTGCGCGGTGAGGTTATCGACGGAAAGCTGATGCTGTTGTTTTTCGCCTTTCCAGCTCGCGCCCCCCTGCTTGAGCCAGATATCACCGCTGGCAAATTCGCCTTTCGTCAGGGTCAACCAGCCCTCAAGGCTGAAGCGGGCCGTTTCCAGCTGCATGTTTTGCTGGAGCCAGTCGCCAAGCCACGGCTTGACGTCCACATCGTCGGCCTGAAGCCAGACTTTGCCGTTATTTAACAGGCCGTCATCGTCACGCAGATCCATGCGCACCTGCATCACGCCGTGCTGGCCGTTCAGGCTTGAGAGATTGACCTGCCCCTCGGCGCGGTGCCGATCCTTACCGTTAAGCCAGGTAAGCTGCGGGATCGCCAGCTCGGCGCGCTGCCCGGAAAGGGTAATAAAGCTCACTTCGCTGTCGCGCAGATCGAAATGATCGAACTGGCGGAGGAAAAGATCGCTGAAGCGGTTAGCTTCAAGACCCTGACCGCTATCGCCGCCAGACAGCGGCGTATTGGTCAGAAACTGAAGCTGATAAAAGGTGAGATCGCGAAACTGCCAGCGCAAATGCAGCAGGCTTTGCCAGACGTCCAGCGCCAGGGTCACGCGTTTGATTTTCAGGTAGCCGCCATCTTTCAGGCTGGCGTTGATATCACGGACATCGAGCGTCGGGCCAAAATTCTGCCAGTTAGCGCTAACCTGACTTACGTTCACCGGCACGCCGGTGGTGGATTCGATTTTCGCCAGCAGCTGCGGACGCCAGCTGTCCAGATGCGGTAAAACGAGGCGTAGCCCGCTCACGAGCAACGCGACAATCACGACCAGCGTTGCCCCTGTAAGCAATAAAATCCCCGGCAATCGCCTCACGCATCTCTCCTTGTCAGCTTCGTCACGCAGCGTACTGCGCTTACATCATTACGACGTCAAACTGCTCCTGGTTATAGAGCGGTTCAATTTGTACTTTTACCTGTTTGCCGACAAAGATTTCCACTTCCGCCAGCGCGTGTGACTCTTCGCCTTTCAGCGCTTCAGCCACCGCAGGGGAAGCATAGACCAGAAAACGATCGGAGTCGTAGGCATGATGAACACGGACGATTTCACGCATAATTTCGTAGCAGACGGTCTCAACCGTCTTTACCGTTCCGCGTCCATGGCAGGTTGGGCATTCATTGCACAGCACATGCTCCACGCTCTCGCGGGTACGCTTACGCGTCATTTCCACCAGCCCCAGCTGTGAGAAGCCGTTAATGCTGGTTTTCACGCGGTCTTTGCTCAGCGCCTGCTCAAGCGAGTGCAGCACGCGGCGACGGTGGTCTTCATTACTCATATCGATGAAGTCGATAATGATAATGCCGCCCAGATTGCGCAGACGAAGCTGGCGCGCAATGGCCTGAGTGGCTTCGATGTTGGTGTTGAAGATGGTGTCATCCAGGTTGCGATGACCGACAAAAGCGCCGGTGTTGATATCGACGGTAGTCATCGCTTCGGTCTGATCGATGATCAGATAGCCGCCTGACTTCAGCTCGACCTTACGCTCCAGGGCACGCTGGATCTCGTTTTCGACATCATAGAGATCGAAGATCGGCTGACGCCCGGTGTAGTGCTCCAGCAGGCCAGGCATCTCAGGGATATATTCGGCGGTAAACTCGAGCAGGGCCTCGTACGTCAGACGAGAGTCCACGCGAATGCGGTCGAGCTGCGCGTCGGCAAAGTCACGCAGAACGCGCTGCGCCAGCGCCAGCTCACCATAAAGCTGATAGCGGGTCTGGTTGCGTTTTTTACGCTCCATCACTTTTGTCCAGACGCGCTTCAGGTAAGCCGCATCCGACGCCAGGTCTTCCTCGCTGATCCCTTCCGCGGCGGTACGGATGATAAATCCGCCCTGTTCATCGCAGTAGGCGCTGACCACTTTCTTCAGACGCTCGCGCTCGGTTTCACTCTCAATACGCTGCGAAACGCCCACGTGCGACGCGCCGGGCATAAAGACCAGATAGCGGGAAGGTAAGGTGATGTCGGTGGTCAGACGAGCGCCTTTGGTACCGAGGGGATCTTTCACCACCTGCACCATCAGATCCTGTCCCTGACGCACCAGTTCAGAAATGTCGCGTACGGCAAACTGCTTTTGCTCTTCGCCCGCGACGCACTCGGTGTGCGGCATGATATCGGAGGCATGTAAAAATGCCGCCTTATCGAGTCCAATATCTACAAAAGCCGCCTGCATACCCGGTAGTACACGACTGACACGACCTTTGTAGATATTGCCTACTATTCCGCGCCGCGCTTCACGCTCAATATGAATTTCCTGAAGAATGCCACCATCAATATAGGCCACACGGGTTTCCGAGGGCGTTACGTTTACCAACAATTCAGCCGTCATAATTATCCCTTCCCTCACGCAGTGAGTTAAAATTGCTCAGCAACTCATACGTTTCCACCAGCGGTAAGCCGACTACGGCGTGATAGCTGCCATGAATCTTCCTGACAAAACAGCCACCCAGCCCCTGAATACCGTATGCACCTGCTTTATCCATCGGTTCACCGCTGGCAATATAAGCGGCGATGTCGTCGTCGGTAAGTACTCTGAAGGTCACTTCCGTCACCACCAGGCAGTCCAGCACGTGCTGGCTGTCAGCCAGCGCGACGGCCGTCATCACCTGATGCGTTTGTCCGGACAGCTTGCGCAGCATGCGCGCTGCATGATCGGCGTCGTGCGGTTTCTCCAGCACTTCACCGTTCAGGATAACGATGGTATCTGCCCCCAGCACGGGAAGATCGCGTGGCACACTGGCCACGCCCGCCTGCGCTTTCTCCCGCGCCAGACGTGACACGTACTGTTGAGCACTTTCGCCCTCAGCACGTTTTTCTTCAATGCCGGTCACGATGCGTTCAAAAGAGACCCCTAGCTGCGTCAGGAGTTCCTGACGGCGCGGGGAGCCGGAAGCGAGATACAAAGACGTCATAGAAACCTTTTATTGCACAGCAAACTGCTGGCGAACCTTACGCATCAGCAGGAATAGCCATGGCCAGAGCACACCGTTTACTACACTACTCCAGAACACTTCCGGTCGGAAAGAGACGTTGATCACTAAAAACTCTGCCCAGAAAACAACGATATCCGCAGCGAGCGACAACAACATCACAACCAGGGCCTGTTGCCAGAGCGCAAGGTTACGGAAGAGCTGGAATTTGAGTGCGACGAGGTACGCAATAATGCTCATGGACAAGGCGCGCACGCCAAGCGTAGAGCCGCTAATGAGATCCAGTATGGCACCCATCACGAAACCCGTGCCGACATTTACGCGATGCGGCAGGGCAAGGATCCAGTAGAGTAAAATGAGCAATACCCAGTTTGGCCGGAAAACGAGAATGTCATCCGGCCAGGGCATAACCTGCAGTAACAGTGCAATAAGAAACGAGAGCCAGATGACCCAGCGTCCCTGGCTACGATAGCTTGCCACTACTGCCCTCCCGAAGAGAGTTTAGGCGGTGGCGGCGCATCCGGCAGCGGCTGCGTTAACCCGGTTGCCGGCGCCGGGACTGGCGCAGGCGGCCCCATGGAATCCGCAGGCGGAAGAACCTGCGGCATCATCTGCATCAGGCGCTCGTTTGCTACGCGATGGACCTCTTCAGGCGTCATCGGGTTAGCCCCGTTACGATCGGCACCCCACAGCAGCAACAGATAGCGCAGACGCTGCAAACCAGCAGTTGGACGCGCCTGAATCACGGTATAGGCACGCTGGGTATCCAGCTTGACGGAAGAGACCACCGCAACCGGATAACCTTCAGGGAAGCGTCCACCCAGACCAGACGTCACCAGCACGTCGCCTACGCGGATATCCGTGTTAGCCGGCAGGTGTTCCAGCTGCAGGTCGTCCGTACAGCCGTTACCGGCCGCGATCACGCGGATGTCGTTGCGCAGGACCTGGATCGGCAGCGCATGCGTGGCGTCGCAAATCAGCAGCACGCGGCTGGTCAGTTTGGCGACGGCAACAACCTGGCCAACTACGCCTTTATCACTGATAACTGGCTGGCCTTCATACACCCCGTTGACGCTCCCTTTGTCGATCACAACCTGATCGCTGTAAGGGTCGTTCACGGTGGAGATCACCTGGGTAACCATCTTCTGCTCATCCTGACGCAGCGGCGAGCCGAGCAGTTCACGCAGTCGCGCGTTTTCCTGCTTGTATTGCCCCAGCATCAGCAGTTCGCTGTTTTTCAGCAACAGTTCCTGACGTAATGCCCGGTTTTCGAGTTCGAGTTGGTCGCGTGAAGACAGCGTTTGAGAAACGGAGTCGAGCAGTTCACGGGGACCATTTGAAACAAAATAGAAAGGACTGACGGCGGTATCCATGTACGTTCTGATCTGGCTGAACGTACCGAGGCGGCTATCGGCAATAATGACCCCAAGCGCAACCAGAACCGCCAGAATAAGGCGAAACTGTAGCGATGGGCCACGGCTAAAAATTGGCTTCATAGGCTATGCGTATTCTCGCGTCAGAGAGAAAGGGTAGCAAATTGCTACCCTCTCAAACTCGACTACTCTTCGCTGAACAAATCGCCGCCGTGCATGTCGATCATTTCCAGCGCCTTGCCACCACCACGGGCGACGCAAGTCAGTGGATCTTCTGCAACTACGACAGGAATACCTGTCTCTTCCATTAACAGGCGGTCGAGGTTACGCAGCAGCGCACCACCACCGGTCAGAACCATACCGCGCTCGGAGATATCGGACGCCAGCTCTGGTGGACACTGTTCCAGCGCGACCATTACCGCGCTCACGATGCCCGTCAGTGGTTCCTGCAGTGCTTCCAGAATTTCGTTGGAGTTCAGGGTGAAACCGCGTGGAACACCCTCAGCCAGGTTACGCCCACGTACTTCGATCTCACGCACTTCATCGCCCGGATACGCAGAGCCGATTTCATGTTTGATACGCTCTGCGGTGGCTTCACCGATCAGAGAGCCGTAGTTACGGCGCACATAATTAATGATGGCTTCGTCGAAGCGGTCACCACCGATACGTACGGAAGAGGAGTACACCACGCCGTTCAGAGAGATAACGGCCACTTCAGTGGTACCACCACCGATATCCACCACCATGGAACCGGTCGCTTCAGACACAGGCAGACCTGCACCGATTGCCGCCGCCATTGGCTCTTCAATCAGGAACACTTCACGCGCACCTGCACCCTGGGCAGATTCACGGATTGCGCGACGTTCAACCTGGGTTGCGCCAACCGGCACACACACCAGAACACGCGGGCTTGGACGCATGAAGCTGTTGCTGTGAACCTGCTTGATGAAGTGCTGAAGCATTTTTTCAGTCACGAAGAAGTCGGCGATAACGCCGTCTTTCATTGGGCGGATAGCGGCGATGTTGCCAGGGGTACGACCCAGCATCTGCTTCGCGTCATGACCCACTGCGGCCACGCTTTTTGGCGAGCCTGCACGATCCTGACGAATGGCCACAACGGAAGGCTCATTCAATACGATGCCTTGTCCTTTTACATAAATAAGGGTATTCGCGGTACCCAGGTCAATGGACAGGTCATTGGAAAACATGCCACGAAATTTTTTCAACATACTAAGGGATAATCCTGAAAGCTGGGGCGGAAAACAAAATCCGCTTACTTTACCAACCACACGCAGCAGCGACAAGGCGCAAAAATCATCTGCAACGGTGAAAATTTATGCAGTACGTTTCCTGATGTTACAAAATCATCCCCTGACTCCTTCAGGGCTGAGTAAACAGTTGCGTTCCCCACTGACGTTTGTAACCCATTAAAGGTCGTTCACTGGCTTTTTGCTCGACATACTCAAAGCTACAGGCGCGATATTCTACGTGAAAACAGCGTAAACGGCAGGTCAAACAGAGTATCTTTGCAAATATTTTTTCACGTTGGTGTCAAGCGGTTGAGAGGCAGCAAAAAAATCCCCCTGACCACCCATCACGCCGCGCGCTGTTAACATCTGCCATTCGCTTCTGGAGCGCACGCCCGTGGCAAACACTTGTGTTCGCGTTCCCTTGCATGCTTCTACCAGACTCTGTACCAGAAGCTGGTTTTCCGTACGCTTCTCAATATTTCTTACCAGCCCCGGATGTAGCTTTAATAACTCCACATCCAGTTCCTTGATCCAGTTGGTACTGACCAGCGTTAAACCAGCCTGCGTCACCGCTACACGCGCACCGAGCGCATTGATCAAACGTACCACCGGACGTAACCGGCTGATGTGTTGACCTACATCGGCCTCAGCAAGTTCAAAAATAATGTGTTTGCGCTGTGATTTTTCGCATTGCATTAATGTATCACGTAGCCAGCGCTGAAAACGTGGGCGTATTAACGACTCAACAGTGACCTGTAACGCCAGGTTTTCTTCAGGCCAGAAGGATAAAAACGGAATCAGCCGGGTAATTTGCTGGCGGTCATACTCTTCTGACAGCCCAAATTGCAGCACCATCGGCAGATATTCCGCCGAAATGACCTCTTCGGTACCGTCAAAAATACGACACATCAGTTCACGGTGATGAACATTGCCGTTTTTCATCACCGCGGGTTTTTGATAAATACGCGGTCCGCCGCGGCTAAGCATTTGCTCAATCAGCGTTCGCCAGCGCACGTTGCCGCGCCCTTTTTCCGGCAGCGAGTCATCATACACCGCCCATCCGTTCGCCCCCTGTAAGACAGCGTTGCGGGTAGCGGCTTCCGCATGTTCCATTACCTGTTCTGTCGATTGTCCGCCACGCCAGGCGCAGATCCCCATATGGACCATATCGTCCCTGTCGAGCATTTTGCTCTGCGGCAGCGCATCCACCGCCTTCAGCAGCTGGCTGGCGATGCTTTCCGACTCCTTCAGCGTACGGTGCGGCAGTAACACGGCAAAGTCACTGCGGTGATAGCGGGCCAGTAATGCGCCCGGGTAGCGCATAATAAAGGTGGAGAGCAGGTTGATTAGCGTAAAGAGATTTTCTTCCGCGGCCCGCTGTCCCCAGGTGTCGCGCAGGAGATCGAAATCGGGCAGGCGAATCATCATCACTACCCCATGTGTCCCCACTTTTTCTGAATCGTCGAGCAGCGTGGCCAGCTGATTATCAAAGAAAAGACGATTGTTAAGGCCAGTTTTATTATCCTGCGCAGCATAAGAGCGGATCAGCGTATCCATACGGCTGCGCTGGTCGCTGGCAAACTGGACTTCGGAGAGCAAGGTATCCAGCGCGCTGCTGGCGCGTGAAGGCCATTCATGAACCGAGCCGCGCACCTGCGGGCCGCGTTCACCGTTCAGGATACGTACGGAGCGCATCTCCAGCAGCTCCTGGCCGGAGAGCTGGCGGCGCAGCCAGCGGACCGCGAGAAAGATCAGCAGGACGATAAACGCCACCGCGACGGTGAGCGGCGCGGTGGTCATCATGGATCGGAAATAGCTGGCCATCGGATCGAGATAGACCATGCGTATGGTCATCCCTGGATTTTTGAGGGAATGCACCGTTACTTCCCGATACTGGCTCACCACGCCCGCAGGTCGATAGCTCCCCGGCCGTTCATGGCTTAAAACACGATGCTTTCCCTGCTGAATGTCGATCTGAACAATATCAACAGGTACCATCAACTCATCAAGCTCACTGGTAAGCGTTGGTAGCGGCGTCGTTAGCAGACGCGTATCAATCACCGACGCGACAGACTGTACCCGATTGACCAGTTTGTCCTGAATGGCGTTGTAAAAGCTGAGAGAGCAGCCCAGAAGGGTGACAAAAATAGTAAGACCCGTCAGCAAGGTGATAAAAGCTGAGAACTTCGTCGTTAATCGCATCCTTGAGATTACTCCGTGGGTTGATGGGGGTAGCGAGTAAGCGCTAACTTGCATTTCAAATGCGGCATACTACCAAATCGGGTGTATCTGGCAATTTATTGCGTTAAATCGGCACTGCGTTTCCCTGAGCGAGTATAGTCTTCAGAAATTATTTTCCAATCATATGAGTTGAGAGGACCCCGTATGCAGGCTTTGATCTTAGAACAGCAGGACGGCAAAACGCTCGCCTCAGTGCAGCCGGTAGAAGAGAGCCGCCTGCCGGAAGGCGAAGTAACCGTCGACATCGACTGGTCCAGTTTAAATTATAAAGATGCGCTGGCTATTACCGGTAAGGGTAAAATCATCCGAAATTTCCCTATGGTGCCAGGTATTGATTTCGCGGGCCGGGTTCATACCAGCGAGGATCCGCGCTTCCATCCGGGCCAGCAGGTGCTGCTCACCGGCTGGGGTGTGGGTGAAAATCACTGGGGTGGGCTGGCCACGCAGGCGCGCGTGAAGGGCGACTGGCTGGTGCCGATGCCGAAAGGCATGGATGGCCGCAAGGCGATGATCGTCGGTACGGCAGGCTTTACCGCCATGCTGTGCGTGATCGCGCTGGAAGAAGCGGGTATCCGCCCTGAGTCGGGTGAAATTGTCGTCACCGGCGCCAGCGGCGGCGTGGGCAGCACGGCTGTCACGCTGCTCCACAAGCTGGGCTATCAGGTCGCTGCGGTTTCCGGCCGTGAAAGCACCCATGACTATCTGCGCCAGCTCGGTGCAAACCGCATTCTCAGCCGTGACGAATTCGCTGAAACCCGTCCGCTGGAAAAACAGGTCTGGGCAGGGGCTGTGGATACCGTAGGTGATAAGGTGCTGGCAAAAATCCTGGCGCAGATGAACTACGGCGGCTGCGTGGCAGCCTGCGGTCTGGCGGGCGGATTTGCCCTGCCAACCACCGTGATGCCGTTTATTCTGCGTAACGTCCGCCTGCAGGGCGTGGATTCCGTGATGACCCCTGCGGCTCGTCGCCATGAAGCCTGGGAACGGCTGGTGCGCGATCTGCCGGAATCTTTCTATACCCAGAGCGCGACGGAGATAAACCTGAGCCAGGCGCCGGAATATGCCTCTAAGATCATGGATAACCAGTTCCACGGTCGCGCGCTGGTGAAAATCGCCTAATCTTCAAATTTTCGTGACATATTCGCGCGAATCACTCTCCTCCGTCATGCTTAGGAAAACGCATGACGGAGGATGCCATGAAAAACCGAAAACTGACGGAAGCCGACGTAACGTCTGAGTCTGTCTTTATGCTACAGCGCCGCCAGATCCTGAAAATGCTTGGCATCAGCGCCACCGCGCTCTCGCTCTCGCCTTCGGCTCACGCCGACCTGCTCGACTGGTTTAAAGGCAACGATCGGCCAAAGGCTCCTTCCGGCGCCCCGCTCACCTTTACGAAACCGGCTGAATGGCAAAACAAACTGACGCTTACGCCGGAAGATAAAGTCACCGGCTACAACAACTTCTACGAATTTGGTCTAGACAAGGCCGATCCTGCCGCCAACGCGGGAAGCCTCAAAACCGATCCGTGGACGCTGAAGATTGATGGCGAAGTGGCGAAACCCCTGACGCTGGACCACCACGATCTCACCACCCGTTTCCCGCTCGAAGAGCGTATCTATCGCATGCGCTGCGTGGAAGCCTGGTCGATGGTTGTGCCCTGGGTCGGCTTCCCGCTGCATAAATTGCTGGCGATGGTTGAGCCCACCAGCAATGCAAAATATGTCGCCTTCCAGACGCGCTATGCGCCGGACGAAATGCCCGGGCAGAAAGATCGGTTTATCGGCGGCGGGCTTGATTATCCGTATGTAGAAGGGTTACGTCTCGACGAAGCTATGCACCCCCTCACCCTGCTGACCGTCGGCGTTTACGGTAAGGCGCTTCCGCCGCAAAACGGTGCCCCCATCCGTTTAACCGTACCGTGGAAATATGGCTTCAAAGGGATTAAATCTATCGTCAGCATTAAGCTTACCCGTGAGCGGCCGCCAACCACCTGGAATCTGGCGGCCCCGGACGAATACGGTTTCTTCGCCAACGTGAACCCGCATGTGGATCATCCGCGCTGGTCGCAAGCGACCGAGCGGTTTATTGGTTCCGGCGGTGCGCTGGACGTGAAGCGCCAGCCGACGCTGCTGTTTAATGGTTATGCGGATGAAGTGGCCTCGCTTTATCGTGGTCTCAACTTACGGGAGAACTTCTGAGTGCGTCTAACGGCAAAACAGATTACCTGGCTGAAAGTGCTGCTGCACCTGGCCGGGGTACTTCCTTTTATTTGGCTGTTCTGGGCCGCCAGTCAGGGGCTCTTTAGCGCAGACCCGGCCAAGGATATCCAGCATTTTACCGGTCGGATGGCTCTGAAATTTTTGCTGGCCACCTTGCTCGTCTCGCCGCTGGCGCGCTACGCTAAACAACCCTTATTGATACGCACCCGTCGGCTGTTAGGGCTATGGTGTTTTGCCTGGGCAACGCTGCACCTTACCAGCTATGCCCTGCTGGAACTGGGAATTAACAATCTGGCGCTGCTTGGCCGCGAACTGGTGACACGCCCTTATCTGACGCTGGGCATCGTGAGCTGGGTGGTTTTACTGGCGTTAGCGCTAACCTCCACGCAATATGCACAGCGAAAACTGGGCAGGCGCTGGCAGCTGCTGCACAACTTCGTCTATCTTGTCGCGATCCTCGCTCCCATTCATTACCTGTGGTCGGTGAAGATCCTCTCCCCGCAGCCGGTCCTGTACGCACTGGCCGCCGTGGCGCTTTTAGCATGGCGTTACAAGAAGTTCCGTCAGTGGTTGCGATAGTTCGCGAAACTGTGCGTTTTCCCGCAGATTACCCGTCAACCGCAAATCTTTTTCGGATAGCGGTTGATAATCTTCCCTGATAAGACCAGTATTTAGCTGCTAAATGCTACGAAATCGTTATAATGTGCGACCTTGGTTCGCCTGACAGCGGTTTTAAGCCTCTGAAAAGGTGACATTTGCGTTTCGAAGGTATATTTTGTTTTTTACCCGAAAATCGCAGGAGATAGCGGCATAATGACTGATAAGTTCCATATCTTAGTTTTGAACGGACCGAACCTGAACATGCTCGGCACCCGTGAGCCAGAGAAGTACGGCACGCTGACATTGAGTGAAATTGTTAACCGTCTTGGAACGGAAGCAGCGTCGCTGAATGTGGATTTGGATCATTTTCAGTCGAATGCGGAGTACGCACTCATCGACCGTATTCATCAGGCTAAAGACAATGTGGACTATATCCTGATCAATCCGGCCGCGTTTACGCACACCAGTGTTGCTATCCGCGACGCACTGCTCGCGGTGAGTATCCCGTTTATCGAGATCCACCTGAGTAACGTGCACGCACGAGAGCCGTTCCGCCACCATTCGTATCTGTCGGATATCGCTGCTGGCGTTATCTGTGGACTGGGCGCAGACGGCTATTCATACGCTTTACAGACAGCGGTAAAACGCTTGTCACAATCACACTAAACAAGAGTACGGAACCCACTCATGGATATTCGTAAGATTAAAAAACTGATCGAGCTGGTTGAAGAATCAGGCATCTCCGAACTGGAAATTTCTGAAGGCGAAGAGTCTGTACGCATCAGCCGTGCAGCCCCAGCCGCTAGCTTCCCGGTAATGCAGCAGGCTTATGCTGCGCCAGTGCAGCAGCCTGCGCTCTCCGCAGCCGTTGCACCAGCAGCTGAAGCCGCACCTGCCGCTGCAGCAGAAATCAGTGGTCACATCGTACGTTCCCCAATGGTTGGTACTTTCTACCGCACCCCGAGCCCTGACGCGAAGGCGTTCATCGAAGTGGGTCAGAAAGTCAACGTCGGCGATACCCTGTGCATCGTTGAAGCGATGAAAATGATGAACCAGATCGAAGCAGACAAATCAGGTACTGTGAAAGCGATTCTGGTCGAAAGTGGTCAGCCGGTTGAATTTGACGAGCCGCTGGTCGTCATCGAGTAACGAGGCGTACATGCTGGATAAAATTGTTATCGCCAACCGCGGCGAGATCGCACTGCGTATTCTTCGTGCCTGTAAAGAACTGGGCATCAAGACCGTCGCTGTGCACTCAAGCGCGGATCGCGATTTAAAACACGTATTGCTGGCGGATGAGACGGTCTGTATTGGCCCGGCTCCGTCCGTAAAAAGCTATCTAAACATCCCGGCTATCATCAGCGCCGCTGAAATCACCGGCGCGGTGGCAATTCATCCGGGTTATGGCTTCCTCTCTGAGAACGCCAACTTTGCTGAGCAGGTTGAACGCTCTGGCTTCATCTTCATCGGCCCGAAAGCCGACACCATCCGCCTGATGGGCGACAAAGTGTCTGCAATCACCGCCATGAAAAAAGCCGGTGTTCCAACCGTACCAGGCTCTGACGGCCCTCTGACCGACGACATGGATGCTAACCGTGCTCATGCTAAACGCATTGGCTACCCGGTTATCATCAAGGCGTCCGGCGGCGGCGGTGGTCGCGGTATGCGCGTTGTGCGTAGCGATGCTGAACTGGCGCAGTCCATCTCCATGACCAAAGCAGAAGCGAAAGCCGCTTTCAGCAATGACATGGTGTACATGGAAAAATACCTGGAAAACCCACGCCACATCGAAATTCAGGTGCTGGCTGACGGTCAGGGTAACGCAATCTATCTGGCAGAACGTGACTGCTCTATGCAGCGCCGTCACCAGAAAGTGGTCGAAGAAGCACCAGCGCCGGGCATTACTCCGGAACTGCGTCGCTACATCGGCGAGCGTTGCGCTAAAGCGTGTGTCGATATCGGCTATCGTGGAGCGGGTACCTTTGAGTTCCTGTTCGAGAACGGCGAGTTCTATTTCATCGAAATGAACACCCGTATTCAGGTTGAGCACCCGGTTACCGAAATGATCACCGGCGTTGACCTGATCAAAGAGCAGCTGCGAATCGCTGCAGGCCAGCCGCTGTCCATCAAGCAGGAAGAAGTTGTGGTGAAAGGCCATGCGGTAGAATGCCGTATCAACGCCGAAGACCCGAACACCTTCCTGCCAAGCCCGGGCAAAATCACGCGTTTCCACGCGCCGGGTGGCTTTGGCGTGCGCTGGGAGTCTCATATCTACGCCGGTTACACCGTACCGCCGTACTATGACTCAATGATCGGCAAGCTCATCTGCTACGGCGAAAATCGTGACGTGGCGATTGCCCGCATGAAGAATGCCCTGCAGGAGCTGATCATCGACGGTATCAAAACCAACGTTGATCTGCAGATGCGCATCATGAGCGACGAGCACTTCCAGAATGGTGGAACTAACATCCACTATCTGGAGAAAAAACTCGGTCTGAACGAGAAGTAAGAGACCTGTGTTGCTAAAAGGCCGGATTATCCGGCCTTTTTTATTTCTGGGGCCAGGAAAGGCTCATCATGTACAATCCCCGCTTTCTTCATCCACAAGGGACAATAAATGGACAAACGTTTTGTTCAGGCCCATAAAGAAGCGCGCTGGGCGCTGTGGCTGACCCTTCTCTATCTCGCAGCATGGTTGGTAACTGCTTACTTACCTGACTCCGCTATTGGCTTCACCGGCCTGCCGCACTGGTTCGAAATGGCGTGCCTGCTGGTACCGCTGGTCTTCATCCTGCTGTGCTGGGCAATGGTGAAATTCATCTATCGCGATATCCCGCTGGAGGACGATGATGCAGCTTGAAGTCATTCTGCCGCTTATCGCTTACTTGTTAGTGGTGTTTGGTTTGTCCGTTTACGCCATGCGTAAAAGAACGACGGGCACCTTCCTGAACGAGTATTTTCTTGGTAGCCGCTCGATGGGCGGCGTCGTGCTGGCCATGACGCTTACCGCGACCTACATCAGTGCCAGTTCGTTTATCGGCGGACCCGGAGCAGCCTATAAATACGGGTTAGGCTGGGTGCTTCTGGCGATGATCCAGCTTCCAGCCGTCTGGCTCTCACTGGGCATACTGGGCAAAAAATTTGCCATTCTGGCGCGCCGTTATAATGCCGTGACGCTCAATGATATGCTTTTTGCCCGCTATCAGAGCCGTTTACTGGTGTGGCTGGCCAGCATAAGCCTGCTGGTGGCCTTTATTGGCGCAATGACGGTGCAGTTTATCGGCGGGGCACGCCTGCTGGAAACGGCGGCCGGGATCCCCTACGAGACAGGCTTGATCATCTTCGGAGTCAGCATTGCGCTGTATACCGCGTTTGGCGGATTCCGCGCCAGCGTGCTGAACGATACGATGCAGGGATTGGTGATGCTTGTTGGCACCATTGTTCTGCTGGTGGGCATTGTGCATGCTGCTGGTGGCCTGAGCCACGCAGTCGAAACGCTGGAAACCATCGACCCGAAACTGGTCTCTCCGCAGGGCGCAGATGACATCCTTTCGCCAACCTTTATGACCTCGTTCTGGGTGTTGGTGTGCTTTGGAGTGATTGGCCTGCCGCATACCGCCGTGCGCTGTATCTCTTACAAAGACAGCAAAGCCGTGCACAGAGGTATCATTATCGGCACTATCGTGGTTGCGATCCTGATGTTTGGTATGCACCTGGCGGGCGCGTTAGGTCGGGCAGTTATTCCTGACCTTACCGTACCCGATCTGGTTATCCCAACCCTGATGGTTAAAGTGCTGCCGCCATTTGCCGCCGGGATCTTCCTCGCCGCCCCGATGGCCGCCATTATGTCGACAATCAACGCTCAGCTGCTGCAAAGTTCCGCTACGATCATTAAAGATCTCTATCTGAACCTGCGTCCTGAGCAGGCAGAGAATGAACGGCGCCTGAAGCGCATGTCGGCCATTATTACTCTGGCGTTAGGGGCATTGCTGCTGTTAGCCGCATGGCGCCCGCCTGAGATGATCATCTGGCTGAACCTGCTGGCGTTTGGTGGGCTTGAAGCGGTATTCCTGTGGCCGCTGGTGTTAGGGCTCTACTGGGAACGCGCAAACGCTGCGGGCGCGCTGAGCGGCATGATTGTCGGCGGTGTGCTGTACGCCGTCCTTGCAACGTTTAAGATTCAGTACCTGGGCTTCCATCCGATTGTGCCTTCGTTACTGCTGAGTTTACTGGCGTTTGTGGTGGGAAACCGTTTCGGTCAGCCCGTCCCACAGCCCGCTGTGATTTCTACTGATAAATAAAGAGTTTTGCCATGCCGTGGATCCAACTAAAACTGAACACAACCGGCGCTAACGCCGAGGAACTGAGCGATGCGCTGATGGAGGCCGGTTCGGTCTCTATCACCTTCCAGGACACGCATGACACGCCGGTCTTTGAGCCGTTGCCGGGCGAAACCCGCCTGTGGGGTGATACCGACGTTATTGGCCTGTTTGATGCCGAAACCGACATGAAAGAGGTTGTCGCAATTCTGGAGAATCATCCTCTGCTGGGTGCGGGTTTTGCCCACAAAATCGAACAGCTGGAAGATAAAGACTGGGAACGCGAGTGGATGGATAACTTCCACCCGATGCAGTTCGGCAAACGCCTGTGGATCTGCCCGAGCTGGCGCGAGGTTCCTGATGAAAACGCGGTTAACGTCATGCTCGATCCGGGTCTGGCGTTTGGTACCGGCACTCACCCAACCACGTCCCTTTGCCTGCAGTGGCTGGATGGTCTGGATCTGGACGGTAAGACAGTGATCGACTTCGGCTGTGGCTCCGGGATCCTCGCGATTGCCGCCCTGAAGCTGGGCGCGGCAAAAGCCATCGGGATCGATATCGATCCGCAGGCCATTCAGGCCAGCCGCGATAACGCCGAGCGTAATGGCGTTTCCGATCGACTGGAACTGTATTTGCCGGATGCGCAGCCAGAAGCGATGAAAGCCGACGTGGTGGTCGCAAACATTCTGGCGGGCCCACTGCGCGAGCTGGCCCCGCTAATCAGCGTGCTGCCCGTTGAGGGCGGTCTGCTGGGGCTTTCCGGTATCCTGGCAAACCAGGCCGACAGCGTATGTGAAGCCTACGCCGATCTCTTTGCCCTCGATCCGGTCGTGGAAAAAGAAGAGTGGTGCCGCATCACCGGCCATAAAAAATAAGAATCTGGCGTGGTCATCTGACCACGCCTTTCTCCCTTTGATAATCCTCTCTCCCCCGGTCATTCTTCGGTAAAATAACCCCACAAATCACGTTGGTTTGTATTACAAAAATTCACCGGAAGAATATGATGAAACACATTACAGGCAAGGCAGCGCTGCTGGCGCTGAGCATGATCTCGGCTTCAGCATTTGCATCACACTGGAACTACGAAGGGGAAGGTTCACCGGAACACTGGGGCGAGCTGGACGAGGCCTACAAGACCTGTCAAAGCGGAATGAACCAGTCTCCAATTAATATTGATTCGACCGCTAACGCCCATCTTTCCCCGCTGCAAACCCACTACGTTGATGGCCCTGTTACACTGACAAACAATGGCCATACCATTCAGGCTGATGAACAGGCTGACACCCGCGATACCCTTACTCTTGATAAGCAAACCTGGACGTTACAACAGTTCCATTTTCACGCGCCGAGCGAAAATACCGTGCATGGAAAAAGGTACGCGATGGAAATGCATCTGGTTCATAAAAATGCCGGCGGGGAACTGACGGTGGTGGCGGTCATGTTTGATAAAGGGGCCGCAAACCCGGAGCTTGAAAA
This sequence comes from Enterobacter sp. 148H3, assembly GCF_034107425.1. Classification (NCBI taxonomy): domain Bacteria; kingdom Pseudomonadati; phylum Pseudomonadota; class Gammaproteobacteria; order Enterobacterales; family Enterobacteriaceae; genus Enterobacter; species Enterobacter sp. 148H3. The sequence continues at coordinate 177,573 of NZ_JAWNEI010000010.1, forward strand.
ACTGTGGCGCGTTATGCCTCAGCAGGCCGAGCAGAACGTCTCCATCAAACAGGATCTCAACCTGAACAAACTGCTGCCGAAAGATAAAACGTACTGGCGCTTTAGCGGTTCACTGACCACCCCGCCGTGTTCAGAAGGCGTCACCTGGATTGTGCTTAAGCAACCCTTGACGGTTTCTGCTGAACAACTTGCCAGATTCACCGGGACAATGCATCACGATAATAACCGTCCGGTACAGTCTCTGCATGGGCGTGTTGTGGTCGAATAACGCCCATCCAGAGGCTAAAGATCATGTTCTAAAATGCGACGCAGATCGCAAAGAAGACGGGAAATCTGCTGCTAAAAACAGCAGATTATCCCGCTCAGGTAAGCCCTTTATTCAGAAATGATGAGAAGTTACGGGAAATTGTAAGCGCCCATAAAATAGTCATTCCCGCATAACACAATGATTTAAATAGTGAATAATTCTTAACGGAAAGATTGAGCGGCGATTCCTTGATCTACAACAGTGGATTGTTCAAAGTTTGGCCTTTCATCTCGTGCAAAAAATGCGTAATATACGCCGCCTTGCAGTCACAGTATGGTCATTTCTTAACTCATGCGCATCGGACACCACCAGCTTAGAAATCGCCTGATCGCAGCCCCTATGGCAGGTATTACAGACCGGCCGTTCAGGACGCTGTGCTATGAGATGGGAGCCGGTTTAACCGTATCCGAGATGATGTCGTCTAACCCGCAGGTTTGGGAAAGCGATAAATCCCGCCTTCGGATGGTGCACGTTGATGAACCAGGTATTCGCACCGTGCAAATTGCCGGAAGCGTGCCTGAAGAGATGGCAGATGCCGCGCGAATTAACGTGGAAAGTGGTGCCCAGATTATTGATATCAATATGGGGTGCCCGGCCAAAAAGGTGAATCGCAAGCTTGCAGGTTCAGCCCTTCTGCAATACCCCGACCAGGTGAAAGCTATCCTGACGGCGGTTGTCAGCGCGGTGGACGTTCCTGTTACGTTGAAGATTCGCACGGGTTGGTCGCCGGAACACCGTAACTGTGTAGAGATTGCCCAACTGGCCGAAGACTGTGGCATTCAGGCCCTGACCATTCATGGACGCACTCGCGCCTGTTTGTTCAACGGCGAAGCTGAATACGACAGCATTCGGGCAGTTAAGCAGAAAGTTTCCATTCCGATTATCGCGAATGGCGACATAACTGACCCGCTTAAAGCCAGGGCTGTACTCGACTATACGGGAGCTGATGCTCTGATGATAGGACGTGCAGCTCAGGGAAGACCCTGGATCTTCCGGGAAATCCAGCATTATCTGGACACTGGGGAGCTGCTTGCCCCGCTGCCTCTGGCAGAGGTTAAGCGCTTGCTTTGTTCGCATGTTCGGGAACTGCATGACCACTACGGTCAGGCAAAAGGGTACCGAATTGCGCGTAAACACGTCTCCTGGTATCTCCAGGAGCACGCTCCAGATGACCAGTTTCGGCGCACATTCAACGCCATAGAGGATGCCAGCGTACAGCTGGAGGCGTTGGAGGCATACTTCGAAAATCTTGCGTAATGAAATAAAGAGCTGACAGAACTATGTTCGAACAACGCGTAAATTCTGACGTACTGACCGTTTCTACCGTTAACTCTCAGGACCAGGTAACTCAAAAACCCCTGCGTGACTCGGTTAAACAGGCACTGAAGAACTATTTTGCTCAACTGAATGGTCAGGATGTTAATGACCTGTATGAGCTGGTACTGGCTGAAGTTGAACAGCCACTGTTGGACATGGTGATGCAATACACCCGCGGTAACCAAACCCGCGCTGCGCTGATGATGGGTATCAACCGTGGTACTCTGCGTAAGAAACTGAAAAAATACGGCATGAACTGATACTAATCAGTTAAATGCTTGTGTAAAAAGGCGCTCTTCGGCATGGGGAAGCGCCTTTTTTATTCCCCTGCTTCAGTCCGTCAACGCTTTGTAAACCTTCACTTATCCCGCTTTGAAACCGAAGATTTTGGTGTATATTTCCCCCACCTTACTGGCGCTCTTCTCGCGGAATGACACAATGATTCGTAAATACTGGTGGCTGGTTGTCTTTGCAATCTCCGTTCTCATTTTCGATGCACTCCTGATGCAGTGGATTGAACTGATGAGCACCGAAACCGATAAGTGTCGCAATATGAACTCCGTGAATCCCCTTAAACTCGTGAACTGCTCAGAGCTCGACTAAGCGCTCGATTGCGCAAATCACCTGTTATTACCCACTAAAAACGGGGATTTAAATCCCTTTGAGCCATTACCTGACGGTGATAATGTCTCGCCCTTCTCAACCGCTCTAGCGTAACCCCACACTCGAGTAGAACCGTCCATGCTGGTCAGCCAATACAACCATATCCTTGTCGTCCTCTCCTTTGTTGTTGCCATCCTTGCTGCGTATACCGCATTGAATATGGCTGCACGCGTTGCCGGAAGCGAGGGCGTCGCTGCCCGCGTCTGGCTGGCTGGCGGCGGTATTGCTATGGGTATTGGCGTGTGGGCCATGCATTTTATCGGTATGCTGGCGATGGACCTCTCCATGAGCATGAGCTACAACGCCACCCTGACGGTGTTATCTATGGTCATCGCCGTGGGGTCGTCGCTATTTGCGCTATGGCTCGTTAGCTGCGAGCAATTACGCCTGCGCCGACTGCTGCCCGGAGCGTTGGTGATGGGAAGCGGTATTGTTGCAATGCATTACACCGGTATGGCGGCGCTGGAAGTGATGCCCGGGATTATCTGGGACAAGGTCTGGGTGGCCATTTCGGTCGCGATTGCGCTTGCCGCTTCACTCGCGGCGTTATGGCTGACCTTCCGCCTGCGCCACGAAGCAGCGCAGGTCGTGCTGATGCGCATGGGTGCCGCCATCACGATGGGAATTGCCATTGCCGGTATGCACTATGCCGGGATGAAAGCGGCGCAGTTTCCGATGTCCACAATGGTTCATCATGAGGGTATCAACGGGAGCTGGCTGGCGGTGCTGGTTAGCGTCGTCGCGCTCTCTATTCTTGGGATCACCCTGCTGGTCTCGATGCTGGATGCCCGCCTTCAGGCTCGTACCGCCCTTTTGGCCTCGTCGCTTGCAGAAGCTAACCGGGAACTCGCTCAACTGGCTCTACACGATACCCTCACGCGTCTGCCCAACCGTATCCTGCTGGAAGACAGACTCGATCAGGCCATCAGCAAAGCCGATCGTGAAAGAACCCATTTTGCCCTGATGTTCATGGATCTTGACGGTTTTAAAGCCATCAATGATGCCTACGGCCATGATGTCGGTGACAGGCTGCTGGTCGCCGTTACACAGCGTCTGCTGCTTCTCCTGAAAGGCCAGTTCACCCTTGCACGTATTGGCGGTGATGAGTTTGTTCTGCTGGCAGAGGGAGAAGGTCCGGACGACGCGGCGTCGCTGGCGAATTCGCTGGTACGCGCGATCGATAGTCCATTCAATCTCAGTCCCTATGAACTGGTGGTTACCCTCAGCATTGGTATTGCGCTGTACCCTCACGACGGCAAAACCGAGCGTGAGCTGATGTTTAACGCCGACGCGGCGATGTATCACACGAAGCATATGGGCCGTAACGGTTACCATTTTTTCCAGCCCTCCATGAACACCCTGGCGCAGACCCATCTCCAGTTAATGAACGATTTGTGGATGGCAATCGAGCGCAATGAGCTGCGCCTGCTCTATCAGCCAAAATTCAACGCCCCCGCGGGTCCTGTCCTCGGATTCGAGGCGTTATTACGCTGGCAGCATCCTAAGCAGGGGTTACTGACCCCTGACCTTTTCCTGCCGCTGGCGGAAAAAACGGGGCTGATCATCCCCATAGGCAACTGGGTGATTAATGAAGCCTGTCGCCAGCTGCGGGAATGGCATCTGCAGGGGCATCAAAGCTGGTCAATGGCGGTAAACCTGTCGACACTGCAGTTTGAACAACCTTCGCTGGTTAAAACGGTTCTCGACTGCCTGGCACTTCACCAGGTGCCACCGGAATTGTTGATCCTCGAAGTGACGGAAACCACGGCGATGAGCAACCCGGATGAGAGCGTACGAGTGCTGACAGAGCTGACGGATGCGGGGGTGAAAGCCTCCATTGATGATTTTGGCACCGGATATTCAAGCCTGCTGTACCTCAAACGCTTACCGGCCTGCGAACTAAAAATCGACAGGGCGTTTGTACAAGAGCTTAGCGGGGAGAGTGAGGATGCGACTATTGTCTCAGCGATTGTAGCCCTTGCAAAAACACTTAACCTGAAAGTCGTGGCTGAAGGTGTAGAAACCGAAGCGCAGCAGGCCTTTTTGACCGAGCTAGGCTGTAACACCCTTCAGGGTTATCTGTTAGGTAAACCCGTCAGCGCGGAAACCATCGAAGCACTTTGTGCCCGAGGAGAAATGTTACCTGCCGCTGAGTAGTAAGCATCATCAGGCGACACGCGAATGACAGGAAGTGTCGCCAGAATGTTATCAACCAGGGCGGGGGCCTGCTGATAAAGATTAAAACTGTCGGTATTCATTAGCCAGTTTTTAATTATTCCGCTAAAAAACCCGTGGAATACAATCAAGGTGAGATCAACATTCACCTTTGGCGAAATGATATTCCGCGAAATACAGGTCTCCAGCGTGGCACGGAGCGTGTCATCATTAAATCCAATACGTTTTCTGATTTCATGCTCTGAAATCATATCACCGCTAAATTCACACTTATGATACAGAATTTGTAAAAGCGCACATTGCCGGGGTTCATGGGCAATATACTGCAGCGCAGTAATAAATTGCTCACGAAGTTTTAACAAGGGATCGTCACTATCGGAAAGGGAAAGCCTGTCGCGGATAATGTCGCGAAGGGGTAATTGCTGTTCCCAGATGGCATTAAATATTTCAGATTTACTGGTGAAGTGCCAGTAGATAGCGCCGCGCGTCACCTTAGCAGCATCAGCGATATCCGTCAGCGTCGTGCTGGCTACGCCACGCATCGCAAACTGTCCGATAGCCGCCTCAATCAGTTTCTGCCGGGTTTGTTGAGCTTCTTCTTTCTTTTTACGCGCCATAGGCAACTACTCGTGACTCAGAAGGTTTAAAGGTAATATTGCGTTCATGCAAATGTAAGTATTCACTAAAATCCGTTTTAATTTTGCACAAAAAAAGTCACCTCTATTAATTTATAATTAATACAAATACATTAAATCAATTAAATTGGCGGCATGAATAACAAGAAGCATTAAACTCACTTACCTGATTAATATACATGAAGTATACCCCTGAATGGACATGGTCTGATTCTGATTTTTTCTGCAAGCATGGTCATTCGCACTTATAAATTAAAAAAGATTAAATACCCTCATTATTATACGCAGCTACATTTTATTTTTTATCCCTCTGCCCCGCTACCGATTCGCGGCATATATCGGTTTATGGGTATTTAAAGGAACAGTAATGACGAATCATTTCAGACGCTTGCCCTTATCCGGTTTCATTGTCTGCGCGGTACTGCTCACTGGATGCGATGGTCAGGAAAATCAACAACACCTGCAGGCACCTCAGGTCAGCGTGCATATTGTGCAAAGCGCGCCTCTGGCTGTCACCACTGAACTCCCGGGAAGAACAGATGCGTTCCGCGTTGCAGAGGTTCGTCCGCAGGTTAGCGGTATCATCCTGCGCCGCAACTTCACGGAAGGTAGCGATGTAAAAGCCGGGGATTCGCTTTATCAGATTGATCCTGCAACCTATCAGGCGGCATACGATAACGCGAAAGGCGAGCTGGCGAAGGCCCAGGCGGCGGCCAATATTGCGCACCTGACGGTGAAACGTTATCTCCCGCTGGTCGGCACACAGTATGTCAGCAAGCAAGAGTATGACCAGGCCGTCGCCACGGCCCAGCAGGCAGATGCCAGCGTCGTCGCCGCCAAAGCGGGCGTTGAAAGTGCACGAATCAATCTTGCTTATACCAAGGTGACGTCTCCCGTCGATGGTCGCATCGGCAAATCCAGCGTGACGGAAGGGGCGCTGGTGACGAACGGACAAACCGCTGCGCTGGCAACGGTCCAGCAGCTCGATCCTATTTATGTCGATGTCACCCAGTCCAGCAATGATTTTATGCGCCTTAAACAAACGAGCCTGCAAAAAGGCGATAACGCCAGCAGCGTTGAGCTACTGATGGAGAACGGACAGCCCTATCCGCTGAAAGGCAGATTGCAGTTCTCTGACGTCACGGTGGACGAAAGTACCGGCTCGATTACCCTGCGCGCTATTTTCCCGAATCCTCAACATCTGCTGTTACCCGGCATGTTCGTTCGCGCCCGCATTGATGAAGGTACGCAGCCGGATGCGATTCTGGTTCCCCAGCAAGGCGTGACCCGCACACCGCGAGGCGAAGCCACCGTGATGGTGGTGAACGATAAAAACCAGGTTGAGTCGCGTACCGTCGTTGCGCCTCAGGCGATTGGGGACCGCTGGCTGGTAACCGAAGGGCTGAAAAACGGTGACCGCGTGATCGTCAGCGGGCTACAGAAAGTCAGACCGGGGGTAACCGTCGTCGCCACGCCGGATACCACAACGACTCCAGCCGGTTAAGGGACGACGACATGGCTAATTTCTTTATTCAGAGACCGGTTTTCGCCTGGGTACTTGCTATCATTTTGATGATTGCTGGCGGGCTGGCCATTCTCAAACTCCCCGTCGCACAGTACCCAACCATTGCACCTCCCGCCGTGGCGATATCCGCGACCTACCCTGGAGCTGACGCTCAAACGGTACAGGATACCGTGACTCAGGTTATCGAACAGAACATGAACGGTATCGATAACCTGATGTATATGTCATCCACCAGCGATTCAGCGGGCAACGTCACCATCACTCTGACCTTCGAGTCAGGAACCGATCCGGATATCGCTCAGGTACAAGTGCAAAACAAGCTGCAGCTCGCCATGCCGCTGCTGCCGCAAGAGGTGCAGCAGCAAGGGATCGGCGTGGAGAAATCCAGCAGCAGCTTCCTGCTGGTCGCCGGTTTTGTTTCTGACAACAAAAATCTCACGCAGAACGACATCTCTGATTACGTCGCCTCAAACGTCAAAGATGCCATCAGCCGAACGTCTGGCGTTGGCGACGTGCAGCTGTTTGGTGCTCAGTATGCGATGCGCATCTGGCTCGACAGCAACGCGATGAACAAATACCAGTTGACGCCGCTGGATATTATCAGCCAGCTGAAAACGCAGAACGACCAGATAGCGGCAGGCCAGCTGGGCGGAACGCCGTCCATTCCCGGTCAGCAGCTGAATGCCTCGATCATCGCGCAAACTCGCCTGAAATCACCGGGGGAATTTGGCCGCGTGACGCTCAAGGTGAATCAGGACGGCTCGATGGTTCATCTGAAGGATGTGGCTCGCATTGAGCTCGGTGGCGAAAACTACAACATGGTCACTAAAATCAACGGGCAGGCGGCAACCGGTCTCGGGATCAAGCTGGCAACCGGAGCAAATGCGCTGGACACTGCGGCTGCCATTAAGAGCAAGCTGACGCAACTGCAGCAGTTCTTCCCACAGGGTCTGAAAGTTGTCTATCCCTATGACACCACGCCTTTTGTAAAAATCTCTATCCACGAAGTGGTGAAGACCCTGTTTGAAGCAATCATTCTCGTCTTCCTGGTCATGTACCTCTTCCTGCAAAACCTGCGGGCAACGCTCATCCCGACTATCGCGGTGCCGGTCGTTCTGCTGGGTACCTTCGCGGTTCTGGCGGCATTTGGTTTCTCCATCAATACCCTGACGATGTTCGGCATGGTGCTGGCGATAGGTCTGCTGGTCGATGACGCTATCGTGGTCGTTGAGAACGTTGAACGCGTCATGGTCGAGGATAACCTGCCGCCCAAAGAGGCCACGCAGAAGTCGATGGAGCAGATCCAGGGTGCGCTGGTAGGGATCGCCATGGTGCTCTCGGCGGTCTTTATTCCAATGGCCTTTTTTGGCGGCTCGACTGGAGCAATATATCGCCAGTTCTCACTGACTATCGTGTCCGCTATGGCGCTGTCGGTACTGGTTGCGCTAATCCTGACGCCCGCACTCTGCGCAACGTTGCTTAAGCCCGTATCCGACGACCATCGTCAGAAAAAAGGTGGCTTTTTCAGCTGGTTTAATGCGCTCTTTGATAAAAGCGTGGAGCACTACAGCAACAGCGTGAGCGGTATTTTGCGCAAGACAGGGCGCTATCTGGTGGTGTACGTCATCATCGTCGGTGGGATGGCGGTGCTCTTCCTGCGCTTACCTACCTCCTTTCTGCCCGAAGAGGATCAGGGGGTGTTCATGACGATGGTTCAACTCCCGGCAGGTGCAACTCAGACGCGTACTCAACAGGTGCTCGACCAGGTACAGGACTATTACCTGAACAAAGAGAAGGCGAACGTCGAATCCGTCTTTACCGTAAATGGCTTTAGCTTTAGCGGCCAGGGTCAGAACGCCGGCATTGCCTTCGTCAGCCTGAAGCCCTGGGAGGAACGCCCGGGACAGAAAAACGGCGTTGAGGCGATTGTCGGTCGCGCGACCAAAGCCTTCAGTCAGATTAAAGATGGACTCGTGTTCCCGTTTAACCTGCCTGCAATTATCGAACTGGGTACCGCCACGGGCTTCGATTTTGAATTAATCGATCAGGCTAACCTGGGGCATACCCAGCTAACGCAGGCGCGTGACCAACTGCTTAGCATGGTAAAAGAGCACCCTGACCTGCTGGTTAGCGTGCGTCCTAACGGTCTTGAAGATACGCCTCAATTCAAGCTTGATGTCGACCAGGAGAAAGCGCAGGCGCTGGGCGTCAGTCTTTCTGACGTCAACCAGACGATTTCGACGGCCTTAGGTGGCACCTATGTGAACGACTTTATCGATCATGGGCGCGTGAAAAAAGTCTACGTACAGGCCGACGCAAAATTCCGTATGTTGCCAGGAGATATTAACAACCTTTACGTGCGCAGCGCGAATGGAGAAATGGTCCCTTTCTCAGCTTTTAGCAACGCTCGCTGGGTCTATGGTTCACCCCGACTGGAGCGCTATAACGGGATGCCCTCTATGGAGATCCTCGGTGAGTCAGCCCCGGGTAAAAGTACCGGTGAGGCTATGGTTATGATGGAAAGTCTCGCGGCAAAACTGCCTTCCGGTATCGGATATGACTGGACGGGGATGTCTTATCAGGAGCGGCTTTCGGGTAACCAGGCACCTGCCCTGTACGCCATTTCACTGATCGTGGTGTTCCTGTGTCTGGCAGCGCTGTATGAAAGCTGGTCCATTCCGTTCTCCGTTATGCTGGTTGTGCCGCTGGGGGTCATTGGGGCGCTTCTCGCAGCGTCACTGCGTGGATTAAACAATGACGTCTATTTCCAGGTCGGCCTGCTGACGACGATTGGTTTATCGGCGAAAAACGCCATTTTGATCGTCGAATTTGCTAAGGACCTGATGGAGAAAGAAGGTTCAGGCATCATTGAAGCCACACTGGAAGCGTCAAGGATGCGCCTTCGACCGATCCTGATGACTTCCCTGGCCTTTATCCTTGGTGTCATGCCGCTGGTAATCAGCGCCGGGGCCGGGAGCGGCGCACAAAACGCCGTCGGTACGGGTGTGATGGGGGGAATGCTTTCTGCAACGCTTCTGGCGATTTTCTTCGTGCCCGTCTTCTTTGTGGTTGTCCGTCGACGCTTTACCCGTCATAAAGATTAACATTTCCCTAAAAAGGCACCTCAGGTGCCTTTTTATTTTTAAGATAAACAATGAATTAGGCATTAAGCAAAAGTCATGTTAAAAATACGATGATTTGTATTAAGTAAAAACACTCTATTACCCCTTCATAATGTCTCCATTAATTCGTCCTGAAACCGGCTTTTCTCCACGATTTTTACAAACTACATAATTTGAGATTATTCCTCGTGTAACGTGGACTTACCCCGGTGGTAAAATAACCTCCAGTTCGTTAATTGCCCTCCTGGCTTTATAGCGGACGAGAAATAATACTGAGGTAACATCATGAAAAGATTCATTTCCGTTGCACTCCTCGCTGCGCTGCTTGCTGGTTGCGCGCACGACTCTCCATGTGTACCGGTTTACGACGACCAGGGCCGACTGGTTCATACCAATACCTGTATGAAAGGCACCACCCAGGATAACTGGGAAACTGCAGGTGCTATCGCCGGCGGTGCTGCCGCAGTGGCGGGTTTGACGCTGGGTATTGTTGCCCTGACGAAGTAACATCTGTTGAGAAAGCGCGGCTCTGTCCGCGCTTTTGCTTTTAATGAGTGCAGCATTTTCAAATAAGTAAAAAAATAGCCCCGCATTTATTCGCGTAATTAATTTAAGCCTGACGCCAGTCACAACTTTTTCGTATAGTCACTCAAATTACCTGGCCTATCGTGATGATTTTCACACATTAATATTATTGAATACCCTGCCAATATTCACGCTGAAAACTATCTCTTCTTTTTCCTGACTCGACTCAAAACTTTTGCTCCAATTTGTGGCACAGGTTGTAATTTCGCACCGTTTCAGGGCGCTCGTTTTATTTAAGTCTGTCTACACTCAGCATTAAGCGTTCACTCATCTCTAATTTTGTCGGACGCAAAACTGGCATTACGTTTGCTTTATAAACGTTGGCCAAAGCCACAGACAGGTAAAGCGTTTAAAAACGCCTCTATAACGATAAATTTCGCCACACAGGATGCATTATGAAAAAGACGATGATAGCCAGCCTGGCCGCTGCAGGCATGTTGTTTGCCGTAGCTGGTCAAGCCCATGCGGGAACGACACTGGATGCCGTTAAAAAGAAAGGTTTTGTTCAATGCGGTATCAGTGACGGTTTGCCTGGCTTCTCTTATGCCGATGCGAACGGCAAATTTACCGGTATTGATGTGGATGTCTGCCGTGGCGTTGCAGCCGCCGTTTTTGGTGATGACAGCAAAGTAAAATACACCCCGCTGACGGCGAAAGAACGCTTTACGGCACTGCAGTCCGGCGAGGTCGACATGCTCTCCCGTAATACCACCTGGACGTCATCCCGTGATGCAGGCATGGGGATGTCATTTACGGGCGTGACCTATTATGACGGCATCGGCTTCCTGACCCACAACAAAGCCGGCCTGAAAAGCGCTAAGGAGCTGGATGGGGCCACCGTTTGTATCCAGGCGGGCACCGATACCGAGCTGAACGTCGCCGATTATTTCAAAGCAAATAACATGAAATATACGCCAGTGACATTCGACCGCTCGGATGAATCGGCTAAAGCGCTGGAATCCGGCCGTTGCGACACGCTGGCCTCTGACCAGTCACAGCTGTATGCCTTACGCATTAAGCTGAGCAACCCGGCAGAATGGATTGTTCTGCCTGAAGTGATCTCCAAAGAACCTCTCGGCCCTGTCGTTCGTCGTGGCGATGAAGACTGGTTCTCCATTGTTCGCTGGACGCTGTTCGCCATGCTGAACGCAGAAGAGATGGGCATCAACTCGAAAAACGTGGACGAGAAAGCTGCTAAACCATCCAACCCGGATATGGCGCACCTGCTCGGTAAAGAAGGTGATTTCGGCAAGGATCTGAAGCTGGATAACAAGTGGGCTTACAACATCATCAAACAGGTGGGCAACTACTCTGAGATCTTTGAACGCAACGTGGGATCGGAAAGCCCGCTGAAGATCAAACGCGGCCAGAACAATCTCTGGAACAACGGCGGTATTCAGTACGCACCACCAGTACGTTAAGTCATAGCTGTAACGGGCACTGCTGCGGCAGTGCCCACTCCAGAGTCATGGTTACTGAGGTTTCTTATGTCCCATCGCCGCTCAGCCGTAAAAGGATCGCTATCCTTTTCTCATCCCGCGGTCCGCGCCTGGCTATTCCAGATTATTGCTATTGTTGCGGTTGTTCTCATCGCCGTGTATCTCATCCATAACACCATCACCAACCTGAATAATCGCGGCATTACCTCCGGTTTCGCGTTTTTAGACCGCAGCGCGGGGTTTGGTATTGTTCAGCATCTTATTGATTACCAGGAAGGTGACACGTATGGACGCGTGTTCGTGGTCGGTTTACTGAATACGCTGCTGGTATCGGCGCTTTGTATCGTCTTCGCCTCGATACTGGGCTTCTTTATTGGCCTGGCGCGTCTTTCTGAAAACTGGCTCCTGCGGAAGCTGTCGACTGTTTATATTGAAACGTTCCGCAATATCCCCCCGCTCCTGCAGATCTTCTTTTGGTATTTTGCCGTATTGCGTAACCTACCCGGCCCCCGTCAGGCCGTCGACGCGTTTGAGCTTTTTTTCCTGAGCAACCGTGGGTTGTCTATCCCTTCTCCTCTGCCGGGTGAAGGTCTGTACGCTTTTATCGGCGCGATTGTGATAGCGTTTGCTCTGTCTGCCGGGGTATTCCGTTTTAACCGCAAGCATCAGATCAAAACCGGTCAGCTTCGCAGAACCTGGCCCACGGCAGTTATCCTGCTCGTTAGCCTGCCGCTGGTGGCACACTGGCTGTTTGGGGCCGCGTTGCACTGGGATGTTCCACACCTACGAGGCTTTAACTTCCAGGGTGGAATGGTGTTAATTCCCGAGCTGGCAGCTCTAACATTGGCGCTGTCGATTTATACGTCCGCGTTTATTGCCGAGATTATTCGTGCCGGGATCCAGGCCGTACCTTACGGACAGCACGAGGCGGCACGCTCGCTGGGATTACCCCATACCGTGACGCTTCGCCAGGTCATTATCCCGCAGGCTTTACGGGTCATCATTCCGCCTCTGACCAGCCAGTATCTCAACATCGTTAAAAACTCGTCGCTGGCCGCCGCTATTGGTTATCCGGATATGGTGTCACTCTTCGCCGGAACCGTGCTTAACCAGACCGGACAAGCCATTGAAACCATCGCCATCACGATGTCTGTCTATCTCATCATCAGCCTGGTGATTTCATTGCTGATGAACCTCTATAACCGTCGTATAGCACTGGTCGAGCGCTAAGGATTTATGATGACAAAAGCGATACTGTCGCACTCCTCGCGCCCTGCCAACTCGACAGGTGGACGTTTCATTCTCTGGGCGCGCAAGAACCTGTTCTCCAGCTGGAGTAACAGCCTGCTGACGATTGTCTGCCTGTGGCTCATGTGGGAATTGATTCCTCCTCTGCTGAACTGGGCGTTTTTACAGGCCAACTGGGTCGGTTCAACTCGGGCAGACTGTACAAAAGCCGGTGCCTGCTGGGTGTTTATCCATGAACGCTTCGGTCAGTTCATGTATGGGTTGTATCCGCATGAACAGCGCTGGCGGATTAATCTGGCGCTGGTTATCGGCCTGCTCTCTGTCGCAGTCATGTTCTGGAACAAGCTGCCTCACCGTGGACGCTATATTGCCGTCTGGGCGGTGGTTTATCCGATTATTGTCTGGGTGCTGTTGTATGGCGGTTTCCTTGGGCTGGAACGCGTTGAAACACGCCAGTGGGGCGGGCTGACGCTGACGCTGATTATCGCTTCTGTGGGCATAGCCGGTGCACTACCGTGGGGGATTTTACTGGCCCTGGGACGGCGTTCAAAAATGCCGATTGTACGCGTGCTCTCCGTTATCTTCATTGAGTTCTGGCGCGGCGTCCCGCTTATTACCGTTCTCTTTATGTCGTCGGTCATGCTGCCGCTATTCATGGCAGAAGGTACAACAATCGACAAACTGATCCGTGCCCTGGTCGGGGTAATTCTCTTCCAGTCCGCCTATGTCGCTGAAGTTGTACGTGGTGGTCTGCAGGCGTTGCCTAAAGGGCAGTACGAAGCGGCGGAATCACTGGCTCTCGGTTACTGGAAAACGCAGGGACTGGTCATTCTTCCACAAGCACTCAAGCTGGTTATTCCGGGTCTGGTCAACACGATCATTGCCCTCTTCAAGGATACCAGCCTGGTGATCATCATCGGATTGTTCGATCTCTTTAGCAGCGTGCAGCAGGCAACCGTTGACCCTGTCTGGCTGGGTATGTCCACCGAAGGATATGTCTTTGCTGCCCTGATCTACTGGATCTTTTGTTTTAGCATGTCGCGCTACAGCCAGCATCTGGAAAAGCGCTTTAACACCGGGCGTACACCGCACTGAGGAAATTATGAGCCAAATAACTATGACACCCGCCGACGCGATGATTACGCTGGAAAGTGTGAATAAATGGTACGGACAGTTTCATGTCCTGAAGGACATTAATCTTAAGGTAAAGCAGGGAGAACGCATCGTCCTTTGCGGCCCTTCTGGCTCCGGGAAATCCACAACCATTCGCTGTATTAATCATCTTGAAGAACATCAGCAAGGACGCATTGTGGTTGATGGTATCGAGCTGAATGAAGATATCCGCAATATCGAACGCGTGCGTCAGGAAGTGGGTATGGTCTTTCAGCACTTTAATCTGTTTCCGCACCTGACCGTTCTGCAGAACTGTACGCTTGCACCGATTTGGGTACGGAAGATGCCGAAAAAGGAAGCCGAGGCGTTGGCAATGCACTATCTGGAGCGAGTGCGCATCGCAGAGCATGCCAATAAGTTCCCTGGCCAGATATCGGGTGGCCAGCAGCAGCGTGTGGCTATCGCCCGTTCACTGTGTATGAAACCGAAAATTATGCTGTTTGATGAACCGACATCTGCCCTCGATCCGGAAATGGTGAAAGAGGTTCTGGACACCATGATTGGGCTGGCACAATCCGGCATGACCATGCTGTGCGTGACGCATGAGATGGGTTTTGCACGAACCGTCGCCGATCGGGTGATCTTTATGGACCGCGGGGAGATTGTTGAGCAGGCGCCACCGGATGAGTTCTTTGCGCATCCGAAGTCAGAGCGTACGCGAGCATTCCTGTCGCAGGTAATTCATTAATCAGCAGTTTTTTCCCGGTAGCGCTGCGCTTACCGGGCTTACGGTTTTCACGAGAATCATAACGCAAAAAGGCCATCCTTTCGGATGGCCTTCTCACTTATTTGATGTCTGGCAGTTCCCTACTCTCACATGGGGAGACCCCACACTACCATCGGCGCCACGGCGTTTCACTTCTGAGTTCGGCATGGGGTCAGGTGGGACCACCGCGCTAAAGCCGCCAGACAAATTCTTTTACTTCTTGCCGAACTTTAACCTAAGTATAAAGTGGTGCTGATACCCAGAGTCGAACTGGGGACCTCACCCTTACCAAGGGTGCGCTCTACCAACTGAGCCATATCAGCACGCTAAATTTGATGCCTGGCAGTTCCCTACTCTCACATGGGGAGACCCCACACTACCATCGGCGCTACGGCGTTTCACTTCTGAGTTCGGCATGGGGTCAGGTGGGACCACCGCGC
>NZ_JAWNEI010000011.1:0-167262 GCF_034107425.1 Enterobacter sp. 148H3
AGTCGGGGTGTCGTACTCAACGTGAGAGGTGTTGATGGTGATACCACGAGCTTTTTCTTCTGGTGCGTTATCGATCTGGTCGAATGCACGAGCAGAACCACCGTAGGTTTTAGCCAGAACGGTAGTGATTGCAGCAGTCAGGGTAGTTTTACCATGGTCAACGTGGCCGATAGTACCAACGTTGACGTGCGGTTTTGTACGTTCAAATTTTTCTTTAGACACGGCTATATTCCTTACTATAGTGCTCTCCCCTCTGGAGAGAGCACGGGACTTAGGTTTTAATCCTGTGGATTACTTACCACGGGCTTCAATAACGGCCTGAGCAACGTTGTTAGGCGCATCATCATACTTCAGGAATTCCATGGTGTATGATGCACGACCTTTGGTCAGAGAACGCAGCTGAGTCGCATATCCGAACATTTCAGACAGCGGAACTTCAGCGTGGATCTTAACGCCAGTTACTTCGGATTCCTGACCACGCAGCATACCGCGACGACGGCTCAAGTCACCGATAACGTCACCGGTGTTCTCTTCAGGAGTTTCTACTTCAACCTTCATGATTGGCTCAAGCAGAACTGGTTTTGCTTTCTTAAAGCCTTCTTTAAAGGCAATAGACGCAGCCAGTTTAAACGCCAGTTCAGAGGAGTCAACGTCGTGGTAAGAACCGAAGTGCAGACGAACACCCATGTCAACAACCGGATAGCCAGCCAGAGGGCCCGCTTTCAGCTGTTCCTGGATGCCTTTATCAACGGCAGGGATGTATTCGCCAGGAATTACACCACCTTTGATGTCGTTGATGAACTCGTAACCTTTCGGGTTAGAGCCCGGCTCCAGTGGGTACATGTCGATCACAACGTGACCGTACTGACCGCGACCACCAGACTGCTTAGCGTGTTTACCTTCAATGTCGGTAACTTTCGCGCGAATCGCTTCGCGGTAAGCAACCTGAGGTTTACCCACGTTCGCTTCAACGTTGAATTCACGCTTCATACGGTCAACGATGATGTCCAGGTGCAGTTCACCCATACCAGCGATGATGGTCTGGTTAGATTCTTCATCAGTCCATACGCGGAATGATGGGTCTTCTTTCGCCAGACGGCCCAGAGCCAGACCCATTTTTTCCTGGTCAGCTTTGGTTTTTGGTTCAACTGCGATGGAGATTACCGGCTCAGGGAATTCCATACGCTCCAGAATGATCGGGTGATCCGGGTCACACAGGGTGTCACCAGTGGTCACGTCTTTCAGACCGATAGCTGCAGCGATGTCGCCCGCACGAACTTCTTTGATCTCTTCACGTTTGTTAGCGTGCATCTGTACGATACGGCCAAAACGCTCACGCGCCGCTTTCACGGAGTTCAGGATGGTGTCACCGGAGTTAACCACACCAGAATAAACGCGGAAGAAGGTCAGGTTACCCACGAATGGGTCGGTAGCAATTTTGAACGCCAGTGCAGAGAATGGCTCTTCGTCGCTTGCGTGACGCTCAGCCGGAGTATCTTTACCGTCGTCCAGGATGCCGTTGATCGCAGGAACGTCAACCGGGGATGGCAGGTAGTCAACTACCGCATCCAGCATCGCCTGAACACCTTTGTTCTTGAACGCAGAACCACAGGTTACCAGGATGATTTCGTTGTTCAGAACGCGCTGACGCAGAGCTTTTTTGATCTCTTCTTCAGTCAGTTCTTCACCACCCAGGTATTTCTCCATCAGCTCTTCAGAAGCTTCAGCAGCGGATTCGATCAGGTTCTGGTGCCATTCGTCAGCCAGGTCCTGCATTGCAGCTGGGATATCTTCGTATTCGAAGGTAACGCCCTGGTCTGCATCGTTCCAGTTGATGGCTTTCATTTTCACCAGGTCGATAACGCCGGTGAAGCCTTCTTCAGCACCAATTGCCAGCTGCAGCGGAACAGGGTTCGCGCCCAGACGGGTTTTGATCTGACCAACAACTTTCAGGAAGTTAGCACCCATACGGTCCATTTTGTTAACGAACGCGATGCGTGGAACTTTATATTTGTTCGCCTGACGCCATACGGTTTCAGACTGTGGCTGAACACCACCAACTGCGCAATAAACCATTACCGCGCCGTCAAGAACACGCATGGAACGTTCTACTTCGATGGTGAAGTCAACGTGCCCTGGGGTGTCGATGATGTTTACGCGATGCGGTTCGTACTGCTTAGCCATACCTGACCAGAATGCAGTAGTCGCTGCGGAGGTGATAGTGATACCACGCTCCTGCTCCTGTTCCATCCAGTCCATGGTGGCTGCGCCGTCATGAACTTCACCGATTTTGTGGTTTACACCGGTGTAGAACAGAATACGTTCGGTAGTAGTGGTTTTACCGGCGTCGATGTGCGCACTGATACCGATGTTACGGTAGCGTGCGATGGGTGTTGTACGAGCCATTTGATTCCTCGTTTATATCTTTAGGCGTTCAGTTAAGTTACCCAGAGCGGGCGGCTTCTCTGAAGCGCCCGCCTGGTGACTAAGACTCCGAAGGGATTACCAACGGTAGTGTGCGAACGCCTTGTTGGCTTCTGCCATACGGTGAACGTCTTCACGTTTCTTAACTGCAGTACCTTTGTTGTCTGCAGCATCAGAAAGTTCGTTCGCCAGACGCAGAGCCATGGATTTATCACCGCGTTTACGAGCAGCTTCAACGATCCAACGCATTGCCAGGGCATTACGACGAACCGGACGAACTTCAACTGGAACCTGATAAGTAGAACCACCAACGCGGCGGGACTTAACTTCTACAGTTGGGCGAACGTTGTCGAGAGCGACTTCGAAAGCTTCCAGTTCATTTTTACCAGAACGCTGAGCCAGGGTCTCAAGCGCGCTGTATACGATTGCTTCTGCAGTAGATTTTTTACCATCTACCATCAGGATATTTACAAATTTTGCCAGCAGTTCTGATCCGAATTTCGGATCTGGAAGAATTTTACGCTGACCAATGACGCGACGACGTGGCATGGGAATACTCCGTTGTTAATTCAGGATTGTCCAAAACTCAAAGAGTTTAGTGTGACATTAAGATAAATCAGTTTGGCCTTACTTAACGGAGAACCATTAAGCCTTAGGACGCTTCACGCCGTACTTGGAGCGAGCCTGCTTACGGTCTTTAACACCTGAGCAGTCCAGCGCACCACGAACGGTGTGGTAACGAACACCCGGAAGGTCTTTAACACGACCGCCACGGATCAGGATCACGGAGTGCTCCTGCAGGTTGTGACCTTCACCACCAATGTAGGAAGTCACTTCGAAACCGTTAGTCAAACGCACACGGCATACTTTACGCAGTGCGGAGTTTGGTTTTTTAGGAGTGGTGGTATATACACGAGTACATACGCCACGTTTCTGCGGGCAGGCTTCCAGCGCAGGCACGTTGCTTTTCGCAACTTTGCGTGCACGTGGTTTGCGTACCAGCTGGTTAACTGTTGCCATTAAATAGCTCCTGGTTTTAGCTTTTGCTTCGTAAACACGTAATAAAACGACCTCATACAATATGAGGACGCGAAATTTTAGGGCTACGTCGAAAAGGTGTCAAGAAATATACAGCGATCTCAAATCACCAGTTCATTTGACTGGCGTGCGTCACAGTAAGATTGACGAAATCAGTATAGCCAACCACGTCAATTTTGGCTGAAATTTGACCAGAAAGACCCCGCGCATCCAGATCGTCCTTCAGCGCAGAGACTGTTATGGGGGCATTCGTGAGAATTTCAACGAAACGACTGCCTTCCAGTGCAGCAAGTACGCCATCCTGAATCAGCAGCAGGTCATCACCGTCGCGCAGCATACTCAGTAACGCGTCGATATCACATTGCCACGGTGAATGGCTCAGAGTATGGAGCATGTTAGCCTCAGAAAGTCAGAACGGTGTCGTAGTGGGAAAGGTGTTCGCGCAATGCAGCAGAAGACAGGACTGTCACATCCAGCACGAAAGGCGTCTTATCATCCAAACCGCGAGCGGCCAGCGAATCGGCGCAGACATAAAGGGTTTCGATGTCGTACAGCGGCAGCACTTTAAAGGTAGCGATGTAATCCCGCGCCAGAATGGCCTGAGGCTGTTGCCCAGCCAGAAGCTGAAACACCCCGTCCCCCAAAAAGAAGACGCCGATATCTTCGGTCAGCGCGGACGTTGCAAGTAACGCATCCAGCCCTTCTCGGCCAGAAGCGCTGCCGTGCGGCGCAGACTTAAAAACAAATGCCACGCGCTTCATCAGAATTGCACCACTCTGTCGCAAGTTAACGCCGCCTGTGCCAGCGCGCCCAGACCACTTAACGAAAAACCGGGCTGCAGGTTAGAACCCGATAAACCAAGACGCGCAGCTTCGGTTGTATCGGTTACGCCGCGGCGCAGTGCCGCCGCCACGCAGATGTGCAGTTCTACGCCCTGCTTTTCGTTTAATGCCTGCCAGCCGCGCACCAGATCGAACTCATCGCTCGCCGGCGACGTAAACTGGTTCGCATTGTACACCCCTTCCCGATAGAAGAAGACGCTCGCCAGCTCATGTCCGGCCGCCAGCAGCGCATGCGCAAACTGCAGCGCGCTGCTGGCCTGCTGAGTCCCGTACGCAGGTCCTGTCACCATTAACGCAAAACGCATTACTTGTCTTGTCCCAGGAAATCACCGCTTTTGAACTGGCGAATATAGAGGTAGACCGTGTGCTTGGAGATGTTCAGACGATCGGCCACCTGGTTGATGGCGTCTTTAATATCAAAAATCCCTTTCTCATAGAGATTGAGCACGATCTGGCGATTCTTGGCGTTGTTCGAGACGTTGCGATCGGCATTCACTTCTTCAATGGTGAACTCAAGCGTCTGTGTGACGAGATCTTCGACGGAAGAGGCAAAGTTAACAGAAGAGCCAACATCCGGCGTTTCTGGTGGAATAAAGGTGCTCATGATCTGCGAGAAAGGCACATCAAGGTTCATGTTGATGCACAGCAGCCCAATCACACGATGCTCGCGGTTTCGAATCGCGATAGTTTCTGATTTCATCAGCACGCCGCTTTTGGCACGGGTGAAATAGCATTTGGAGACGCTGCTGTCCGCGCCGGTCATGTCATGCAACATACGCAATGCAAGGTCGGTGATTGGCGAACCAATTTTACGGCCAGTATGCTCACCATTTGCAATGCGGATGGCGGAACACTTCAGATCTTGCAGGGAGTGCAATACGATTTCGCAGTGGGAGCCAATGAGCATCGCTAACCCGTCCACTACCGCTTCATAGGATTTCAGAATATCGAAGTCGGTCTGATCGAAAGGACGTTGATCCAGTAAATCAAGTTCACTGGTTTCGTTGGTTAAAAGCGACCTGGACATGAAAAAAACACTCCTTTTCAGGAGCCTGTCGTTAGGTTTTCAGGGCAGGCTCATTATCTACACGGACAACTAAATTAATACAGCGTGTATAGCGCTTTCCAGTGTTAATTATATCTGCCCCACAATAAAAAAACCGCCGCCTGAAAGGCGGCGGTTTTTATCACATTACTTCTTAGCGTCTGTCGCTGCTTTTTCTTCAGCAGGTGCGTCCGCTTTAGCATCCGCTTTCGGTGCCGGTTTGATGTCCAGCAGCTCTACGTCAAAGACCAGCGTCGAGTTAGCTGGGATTCCCGGAACGCCGGTTTTGCCATAGGCCAGATCCGGTGGGATGACCATCTTGATCTTGCCGCCTTTCTTGATGTTTTTCAGGCCTTCAGTCCAGCCAGGGATCACACCATCCAGACGGAAGGAGAGCGGCTCACCACGGGTGTAAGAGTTATCGAACTCTTTACCGTCGATCAGCGTACCTTTGTAGTTCACAACAACGGTGTCGCTGTCTTTAGGCGCATCGCCGGTGCCTTCTTTCTCAACTTTGTACACCAGGCCAGTAGAAGAGGTTTTCACACCCTTCTCTTTAGCGAAGGTATCGCGGTAGGCTTTGCCTTTCGCTTCGTTGTCTTTAGCGTCCGCGTCCATCTTAGTCTGCGCGGCGCCCTTCACACGCGCTTCGAACGCCTGCAGAGTCTGCTCAATTTCCTGATCAGACAGCTTGCTCTTATCTGCAAATGCGTCCTGAACGCCCGCTATCAGCTGAGCTTTATCCAGTTTGATGCCCAGCTTCTCTTGTTCTTTCAGAGAGTTTTCCATGTAACGACCCAGAGATGCGCCAAGTGCGTAGGCGGATTTCTGGTCGTCATTTTTGAACGCCGCTTTGCTGTCTGCAGTGGCAGCAGGCTTCGCAGCAGTATCAGCAGCGAATGACAGCGGCGCGTTCAGCGCAACAGCCATCGTCGTCGCCAGCAGCGTTACTTTAAACAGTGATTTCATCCATATCTCCAGGGCCTGGGGACTCTCACCCCAGCGTTAAACGTAAATGAGTTACGTACTATAAAACGTTGCGGAAGAAATCTACAGACAGACACTTCCAATTCTCGCCACTTTTCAGACTATTTTTGTTTAAATAAGTTTCCTGCCAAGGGGATGCAGACTGTACTTAAGGATAAACTCAGTTAAACTGCGCCGCCGCAGTGCCATTATGGTGAATCTGAAACAAACGAGGTGAATGATGAAGGATACAACGATAGAAGCGAGAATGGCTGAGCTGGAAAGCCGCCTGGCTTTTCAGGACATCACCATCGAAGAGCTAAACCAGACCGTGACCGCACATGAACTCGAAATGGCAAAACTGCGGGATCATATGCGCCTGCTGACGGAAAAGCTGAAGGCTACGCAGCCGTCGAACATTGCCTCTCAGTCAGAAGAGACGCCACCTCCTCATTATTGAGGCGTAAAAAAAGCGGGATTATCCCGCTTTTTTATTTTCCGCATGGCGGAATTAGTGACAGCCGCAGCCGCCGTTACCGCAACCACCTTTACCGTGGCCGTGATCATGACCATGGTCGTGGCCGTGACCACCGCAGCAGCCGTCGTGGCCGTGATCGTGGTCATGGTCGTGACCGTGCGCACCGTGAACGTGGCCATGAGCCAGCTCTTCTTCGGTTGCTTCACGGATCGCAACAACTTCGACGTTAAACTTCAGGTTCTGGCCAGCCAGCATGTGGTTACCGTCAACCACGACGTGGTCATCTTCCACTTCGGTGATTTCAACAGGAACTGGACCCTGGTCAGTTTCAGCCAGGAAGCGCATGCCAACCTGCAGTTCGTCAACGCCCATGAACACGTCTTTAGGAACGCGCTGAACCAGGTTGTCGTCATACTGACCGTAAGCGTCGTTCGCGCCTACAGCAACGTCAAATTTGTCGCCAACTTCATGACCTTCCAGCGCGTTTTCCAGGCCGGAAATCAGGGAACCGTGACCATGCAGGTAGTCAAGCGGCGCACTCACCGGAGACTCATCAACCAACACACCGTCTTCTGTACGTACCTGATAGGCCAGGCTGACCACCAGGTCTTTTGCTACTTTCATGATATCTCCTGAGCGTGGGAAAATTGCTGGCGCAGATTGTAGCGGAAATCTGCACCCGTGTACCCTTAAGCTTAAAAAAACTCAGAGCATATCGCTAGTCTGGATGAAAAATGCCGATAACTTGCTCTTCTTTGCGAACGTGATCGCGGGCCTCTTTGTCGGCCTCACGCATCTGGTGACCGCACTTAACACACTCAACAACATCAATATTATTTTCCCGCCACATCGCCAGGGTATCTTGCGCCTGGCAGGTCGGGCATTTTGCACCCGCGATAAAGCGTTTACGTACAGCCATCTTTCGTTACCCTTTATTCAAATTCATCCCAGCCATCGAGCTGGCGTCTTTCCTGCTGCATCTCGCGCTGGAAGATCTCCTCCAGCTCGCGACGCGCTTCCCGCACGCGGGAGATCTGCGCCGTATCGGTATGTACCGGCATCAGCTCGCGCAGCATCCGCATATCCAGCCGGCGGAAGTGCATCTGGGCTCGCTGCGCCTGATGCGGATGCATGCCAAGCGAGATCAGCGCCTTGCGCCCCAGCTCCAGCGCACTGGAGAACGTCTCACGGGAGAAGTGTTTCACACCCGCCTGCAATAATTCGTGAGCTTCAACACGTCCCCGCGCACGCGCCAGAATATGCAGATGCGGGAAATGCTGCTGACACAGATCCACCAGCTTCATCGTGTCTTCCGGGTCGTTACAGGTAATCACGATGGACTCTGCCGCTTCTGCCCCCGCCGAGCGCAGCAGCTCGAGCTGGGTCGCATCGCCGTAGTAAACCTTATAGCCATATTTGCGCATCAGGTTGACCGCGCTGATATCACGCTCCAGCACCGTAATGCGCATTTTGTTCGCCATCAGCAAACGTCCGATCACCTGTCCGAAGCGGCCAAAGCCCACCACGATAACCTGAGGCTTATCATCTTCCACCCACGGCGCTTCGTCTTCATCGTCTGACGGGTTCAGGCGGCGCGACAGGAGTTTATCCACCAGCTTCATCAGCAGCGGCGTGGTCATCATTGACAGCGTGACCGTCACCAGCAAAAGCGCCATCTGATCGTCTTTAAACAGCTTCTGGGAGGAGGCGGTAGAGAACAGCACAAACGCAAACTCACCTCCCTGGCTTAACACGCTGGCAAACTGCATGCGTTCCGAACTGCGCAAGCCGTAAATGCGCGCCAAGGCGTACAGCACCAGCGTTTTCACCGCTACCAGGATGGCTACGCTCACCACAACCCACAGCAGATGGGTATAGAGCACGCCAAGGTTGAGCGCCATCCCCACCGAAATAAAGAACAGGCCTAACAGCAGCCCTTTGAAGGGATCGATGGCAATTTCCAGCTCGTGCCGATACTCGCTCTCCGCCAGCAGCACCCCGGCGATAAAGGTCCCGAGCGCCATCGACAGCCCCAGCGCATCCATAAACAACGCCGACCCCAGCACCAGCAGCAGCGTCGCGGCCGTAAAGACCTCGCGCACGCCCGACGCGGCAATAAAGCGGAACACGGGACGTAAAAGAAAACGTCCGCCAATCAGCATCCCCGCGAAGGCCAGCACCTTCATGGCAATTTTCGCCCAGTCAAAGTGGTCGTCGCCGGAGCCCGCCAGCAGCGGCACCAACGCCAGCGCCGGGATCACCGCTAAATCCTGAAACAGCAGTACCGAAAAACCCAGCTGACCGGCTTCGTTGCGGTTCATCCCCTTGTCGCGCATCAGCTGCAGGGCCATTGCCGTCGACGACATCGCAAGGCCTATTCCGCCGATCACCGCCGCCTGCCAGGAGAAATTCGTCAGCATTAACAGGCCACCCAGAATCGCGGCGCTGAATAACACCTGCGCGGCACCCACGCCAAAGATAGAGCGTCTGAGCTGCCACAATTTAGAAGGGTTGAGCTCAAGGCCGATGATGAACATCAGGAACACCACGCCCAGTTCGGAGAAGTGAAGAATTTCATCTACATCGCTGATGAATCCCAGTCCCCAGGGGCCAATCGCGATCCCCGCCAGCAGATACCCCAGTACCGCACCGATACCAATACGTGCAGCAAGCGGCACCGCGACGACGGCCGCAAACAAAAACAGCACCCCGGCGAGGAGCAAATTCGATCCTTCCATTAACGACCTCCTGCCGGAATCGGTGACGCCAGCCATTCACCGTAGGCTCTGGCGTGGCTGGCCAGTTCTTTCGGATCCTGACGACGGGCCCAGTAGACAATAATCGGGCTCATCCAGTGCATACGGCACATGGCCGCCGTCAGCTCAAAAGGCCGCAGAATGTCGCTCATCGGATAGCGGTTCAGCCCGTCGTGGCGGTAAGCGCTTTCTGGTTCACCGGTCGTAATCACACTACGCCAGTACTTTCCCGCCAGCTGGTTGCCCCCTACCCCGCTGGAGAAACCCCGGCTCAGCACGCGGTCCAGCCACTCTTTAAGCAGCGCCGGGCAGCTGTAGGTATAAAGCGGATGCTGGAACACAATCACGTCATGCTGACGCAGCAGTTCCTGCTCGTAAGGGATATCAATAAAGAAATCAGGATAGTGCGCGTAGAGATCGTGCACCGTCACGTTACTGAGCTGTGTGGCCGGCTTAAGCAGCACCCGGTTTGCCACCGAGTCCTGAGATTCCGGATGGGCATACAGCAGCAGCACTTTTGCTGTCTGAGACATCATTCCCCTCCCGGTCTTGTTTCTGTTTTTGTGTATCGTTGTTGTTTTGGGCTACCATGACGGCCCGGTGCGGAAAATGGCCCACACCTTACATTATCATAATGACAAATTAACATAGTCGGAACATACGGCGCTTCTATGATTGTTTTCTCCTCGTTACAAATTCGTCGCGGCGTGCGCGTCCTGCTGGATAACGCCACTGCTACTATCAACCCAGGCCAAAAAGTGGGTCTGGTCGGCAAAAACGGCTGTGGTAAATCCACCCTGCTGGCGTTGCTGAAAAACGAGATTAGCGCGGATGGCGGTAACTTTACCTTCCCGGGAAACTGGCAACTCGCCTGGGTGAACCAGGAGACGCCAGCCCTGAGCGAACCGGCACTCGACTATGTTATCGACGGCGACCGTGAATACCGCAAGCTCGAAGCGGAACTTCATTCTGCTAACGAGCGCAACGACGGTCACGCCATTGCCACCGTTCACGGCAAGCTGGACGCCATTGACGCGTGGACCATTCGCTCCCGCGCCTCCAGCCTGCTGCACGGCCTGGGCTTCAGCAATGAACAGCTGGAACGCCCGGTCAGCGACTTCTCCGGCGGCTGGCGAATGCGCCTCAACCTGGCGCAGGCGCTGATCTGCCGCTCTGACCTGCTGCTGCTCGATGAACCGACTAACCACCTCGATCTCGATGCGGTTATTTGGCTGGAGAAGTGGCTCAAGAGCTATCAGGGCACTCTGATTCTGATCTCCCACGACCGAGACTTCCTCGACCCGGTGGTGGATAAAATCATTCATATCGAACAGCAAACGATGTTCGAGTACACCGGCAACTACAGCTCCTTCGAGCGCCAGCGCGCGACGCGCCTTGCCCAGCAGCAGTCCATGTACGAAAGCCAGCAGCAGCGCGTGGCGCACCTGCAGAGCTTCGTGGATCGCTTCAAGGCCAAAGCCTCAAAAGCGAAGCAGGCCCAGAGCCGCATCAAGATGCTGGAACGCATGGAGATGATCGCCCCGGCGCACGTCGACAACCCGTTCCATTTCAGCTTCCGCGCCCCGGAAAGCCTGCCGAACCCGCTGCTGAAGATGGAAAAAGTCAGCGCGGGCTATGCCGACCGCATTATTCTCGACTCCATCAAGCTCAACCTGGTGCCGGGTTCACGTATTGGTCTGCTGGGACGCAACGGTGCCGGTAAATCGACGCTGATCAAGCTGCTGGCGGGCGAGCTTAGCCCGGCCAGCGGTGAAATCGGCCTGGCGAAGGGCATCAAGCTGGGTTACTTCGCCCAGCATCAGCTGGAATTTTTACGCGCGGATGAATCGCCGATTCAGCACCTCGCGCGTCTGGCGCCGCAGGAGATGGAGCAGAAGCTGCGCGACTACCTCGGCGGCTTCGGCTTCCAGGGCGATAAGGTCACTGAAAACACCGAGCGCTTCTCCGGGGGCGAAAAAGCCCGTCTGGTGCTGGCGCTGATCGTCTGGCAGCGTCCGAACCTGCTGCTGCTCGATGAACCGACCAACCACCTGGATCTCGATATGCGTCAGGCGCTGACCGAAGCGCTGATTGAGTTCGAAGGTGCGCTGGTTGTGGTTTCGCACGACCGTCACCTGATTCGCTCCACCACGGACGATCTCTACTTAGTGCACGATGGCAAAGTGGAACCGTTCGATGGCGATCTGGAAGACTATCAGCAGTGGCTGACGGACGTGCAGAAGCAGGAGAACCAGCCGGAAGAGTCAGCGAAAGACAACGCCAACAGCGCGCAGGCACGTAAAGACCAGAAACGCCGTGAAGCGGAGCTGCGCACCCAGACGCAGCCGCTGCGTAAAGAGATTGCCCGTCTCGAAAAAGAGATGGAAAAGCTCAACGCCACGCTTGCCGATGTTGAAGAGAAGCTCGGCGACAGCGGCCTGTATGACCAGAGCCGTAAAGCTGAACTGACGGACTGCCTGCAAACCCAGGCGAAGACCAAATCCAGCCTTGAAGAGTGTGAGATGGCGTGGCTCGACGCGCAGGAACAGCTGGAAGCGATGCTGCAGGCTGACTGACCTGTTTACCCCGTTTTAAGAACAGAATCCGTACCGGGTTCGGAAATCCAGCTTAAACGGGGTACAATTCGGAAAGTATCGTAAATTTCCGACAAGAATCAGCATCGCGCTTATGACCCAAATCATTCCATCAGACTTCGACATTGCGGCCGAAGACAGCACTGAGTTCGTGCCTATGCGCGGCGTGGCAAATCCCCATTTGCAGACCATGCTGCCGCGATTGATCCGCCGCAAGGTTCAGTTCACCCCGCACTGGCAACGGCTTGACCTGCCAGACGGTGATTTTCTGGATCTCGCCTGGAGCGAAGCGCCGGAACAGGCTCGCCATAAGCCGCGTCTGGTGGTCTTTCACGGCCTGGAAGGCAGCCTGCACAGCCCGTATGCCCATGGGCTAATTGAAGCGGCAAAAGCGCGCGGCTGGCTCGGCGTGGTGATGCATTTTCGCGGCTGTAGCGGCGAACCGAATCGTCAGAAACGCATTTATCACTCGGGTGAAACAGAAGACGGGACGTGGTTTTTACACTGGCTGCGGGAAAATTATGGCACCGTGCCAACGGCCGCCGTGGGCTACTCGCTGGGCGGCAATATGCTGGCCTGTCTGCTGGCCAAAGAGGGCGAAAGCGTGCCGCTGGAGGCCGCCGTCATTGTCTCCGCGCCGTTTATGCTCGAGCAGTGCAGCTACCATATGGATAAAGGCTTCTCCCGCGTCTACCAGCGCTACCTGCTCAACCTCCTGAAGGCCAACGCGGCACGTAAACTGAAGGCCTACCCGGATACGCTGCCGGTCAGCCTGCGGCAGCTGAAAAAGGTGCGCCGCATTCGCGAGTTCGACGACCTGATCACCGCGAAAATTCACGGCTTCGCCGATGCGATTGACTATTATCGTCAGTGCAGCGCCATGCCGCTGCTCAGCAAGATCACGCAGCCAACGCTGATTATTCATGCCAAAGATGACCCGTTTATGGATCATCACTCGATCCCCGCGCAGGAATTCCTGCCCGACAACGTTCACTATCAGTTGACCGAGCACGGCGGCCACGTCGGGTTTATCGGCGGCACGCTGCGCCGCCCGAAAATGTGGCTTGAGGCGCGTATTCCTGACTGGCTAACCCCTTATCTGGACGGTGCAAAATGATTATTCCCTGGCAGGATCTGGCTCCCGAAACGCTCGATAATCTGATTGAAAGCTTTGTATTACGCGAAGGCACCGATTATGGTGAACAGGAACGCTCACTTGAGCAAAAGGTCAACGATGTAAAGCGCCAGCTGAAAAGCGGCGACGTGGTGCTGGTGTGGTCAGAACTGCATGAGACGGTCAATATCATGCCCCGCAACGCGTTTCAC
Organism: Enterobacter sp. 148H3; assembly: GCF_034107425.1. Taxonomy (NCBI): domain Bacteria; kingdom Pseudomonadati; phylum Pseudomonadota; class Gammaproteobacteria; order Enterobacterales; family Enterobacteriaceae; genus Enterobacter; species Enterobacter sp. 148H3. The sequence goes on from NZ_JAWNEI010000011.1 coordinate 13,470, forward strand.
GGCTGATCTTCCACCCTTTTCAGTCAGGGAGTTGCTATGTCTGCCAGACATCCGGTTATAGCCGTTACGGGGTCGAGTGGTGCGGGAACCACCACCACCAGCCTCGCATTTCGCAAGATTTTCGCCCAGCTAAATCTCCGTGCGGCGGAGGTCGAGGGCGACAGCTTTCACCGCTACACGCGTCCGGAGATGGACATGGCCATCCGTAAGGCGCGCGATCTGGGTAAACACATTAGCTACTTCGGCCCGGAGGCTAACGACTTCGGCCTGCTGGAACAAACCTTTATCGAGTATGGTCAGAGCGGCAAAGGGCAGTCCCGCAAGTATCTGCATACCTATGATGAAGCCGTTCCCTGGAATCAGGTGCCGGGAACTTTTACCCCATGGCAACCGCTGCCGGAACCCACTGACGTCCTGTTTTACGAAGGATTGCACGGCGGCGTGGTCACCCCGCAACACGACGTAGCGCGCCACGTGGACCTGCTGGTCGGTGTGGTCCCTATCGTTAACCTGGAATGGATCCAGAAGCTGACGCGCGACATGAGCGAGCGTGGCCATTCGCGAGAGGCGGTAATGGACTCGGTGGTACGCTCCATGGAAGATTACATCAACTTCCTGACGCCGCAGTTCTCCCGCACCCATATCAACTTCCAGCGCGTGCCGACTGTGGATACCTCCAACCCGTTTGCCGCCAAAAGTATCCCATCCCTGGATGAGAGCTTTGTGGTTATTCATTTCCGCAATCTTGAAGGTATTGATTACCCCTGGCTGCTGGCGATGCTGCAGGGCTCGTTTATTTCTCACATGAATACATTGGTCGTACCGGGCGGAAAAATGGGGCTGGCGATGGAGCTCATCATGACGCCGCTGGTGGAGCGGTTGATGGAAGGGAAACAGATTGCATGAGCATGTTCCCTCTCCCTGTGGGAGAGGGTTAGGGTGAGGGCATCAACACGCACGATGCCCCATGAATCACGCCTCGATCACTTCATACGAATGCGTGATTTTTACCGCTTTCTCCAGCATTAACGCCACAGAGCAGTACTTCTCCGCAGACAGGTCCACCGCACGCGAGACCGCCGCGTCTTTCAGTTCTTTACCCGTGACCACAAAGTGCAGGTTAATATGGGTGAACAGACGTGGCGCCTCTTCACGACGTTCTGAGGTGAGTTTAACCTCACAATCCGTCACGTCATGACGACCTTTTTGCAGAATCGACACCACGTCAATGGCGCTGCATCCGCCTGCCGCCATCAGCACCATTTCCATTGGACTTGGCGCTTTATCGCCGGAGTTACCGTCCATTAAAATCTGGTGCCCTGACGCGGACTCGCCCAGGAACGTTAAACCTTCAACCCATTTCACGCGCGCTTGCATATTCTTAAACTCCAACGTTGCATTTTTGGTGACAGATTACGCGTGCGTTACATTTCTCGCAATGGAAGGCGACCTGCATCATGCTGAAGCGAGACACCAGGAGACACGCGGCGAAAGCTATGCTAAAACACTCTGGATGCTACAGTAATACATTGACGTTACACATGTATGCAGAGGACATCAAACTTTACTGGCTGCAAAACGTTACGGTAGCCGACTTCCCAGGGTATGGGTGAGAATTCGATTGCAACCCCAGAGTCCGGATGCATCTGATGACTCTGGTGACAGCTTATAACAGAGGATAACAGCGCATGGTGCTTGGCAAACCGCAAACAGACCCGACTCTCGAATGGTTCTTGTCTCATTGCCACATTCATAAGTACCCATCTAAGAGCACGCTGATTCACCAGGGTGAAAAAGCGGAAACGTTGTATTACATCGTTAAAGGCTCGGTGGCAGTGCTGATCAAAGATGAAGAAGGGAAAGAGATGATCCTTTCTTATCTGAACCAGGGCGATTTCATCGGTGAACTGGGCCTGTTTGAAGAGGGCCAGGAACGTAGCGCCTGGGTTCGAGCAAAGACAGCATGTGAAGTGGCTGAAATTTCTTACAAGAAGTTCCGTCAGCTGATTCAGGTTAACCCTGACATCCTGATGCGTCTTTCTTCCCAGATGGCGCGCCGTCTGCAGGTCACCTCAGAGAAAGTGGGTAACCTCGCCTTCCTGGACGTTACCGGTCGTATCGCGCAGACCCTGCTGAACCTGGCGAAACAGCCAGACGCCATGACCCACCCGGACGGCATGCAAATTAAAATTACCCGTCAGGAAATTGGTCAGATCGTCGGTTGCTCCCGTGAAACAGTAGGCCGTATCCTGAAAATGCTGGAAGATCAAAACCTGATCTCCGCCCACGGTAAAACCATCGTGGTCTACGGAACGCGTTAATTCCGCTTAAACGGCGTGCCATCGCAAGGTGTCACGCCGTTTTTGTCTCTATTCCCCATGTGGCGCAGGCTGATCTATCACCCGGAAGTTAACTACGCACTGCGACAAACGCTGGTGTTGTGTCTTCCTGTGGCCATAGGCCTGATCCTCGGACATCTTCAACAAGGCCTGCTGTTTTCCCTCGTGCCCGCCTGCTGCAACATCGCCGGTCTGGACACGCCGCATAAGCGCTTTTTCAAACGCCTGATCGTTGGCGGCTGCCTGTTTGCGGGCTGTAGCCTCGCCGTACAGCTTTTACTGGCTCGTGATATCCCGCTGCCGCTGATCCTGACCGTGCTGGCGATGACCCTCGGCGTCACGGCGGAAATCAGTTCGCTGCACGCTCGCCTGCTTCCCGCGTCGCTGATTGCGGCCATCTTCACGCTGAGTCTCGCCGGGAATATGCCGGTGTGGGAGCCGCTGCTGATCTACGCTCTGGGGACGCTGTGGTACGGGCTGTTTAACTGGTTTTGGTTCTGGCTGTGGCGGGAACAGCCGCTGCGCGAATCCCTGAGCCTGCTCTATGTGCAGCTTGCGGATTACTGCGAGGCCAAATACACCCTGCTCACCCAGCATACCGATCCGGAAAAATCCTTACCGCCGCTGCTGACGCGCCAGCAGAAGGTGGTGGATCTCATAAGCCAGTGCTATCAGCAGCTACACATGCTCGCCGCCAACAAGAATCACGAATACAAACGGCTGCTGCGCACCTTCCAGGTCGGGCTCGATCTGCAGGAACATATCTCCGTTAGCCTTCATCATCCGCAGGAGGTGCAAAAGCTGGTCGAGCGCAGCCATGCCGAAGCGGTGATCCGCTGGAACGCGCAGTCCGTCTCCGCACGCCTACGGGTGCTGGCCGATGATATTCTCTATCACCGCTACCCCACGCGCTTTAACATGGATAAACAGCTCGGCGCGCTGGAGAAAATCGCCCGCCAGCATCCGGATAACCCGGTCGGACAGTTTGCCGCCTGGCACTTCAGCCGCATCGCCCGGGTGTTGCGCACCCAGCGTCCGCTTTATCCACGAGACCTGATGGCGGATAAGCAAAAACGGCTGCCGTTATTGCCCGCGCTCAAAAGCTATCTTTCTTTTAAATCTTCCGCCCTGCGCAACGCCGCAAGGATTAGCGTGATGCTCAGTACCGCCAGCCTGATGGGCATGGCGCTGCATCTGCCGAAGCCCTACTGGATCTTAATGACCGTGCTGTTTGTCACCCAGAACGGCTACGGTGCCACGCGGGTGCGTATTCTGCACCGGGCGGGCGGCACCATGGCCGGACTGATCATTGCGGGCGTGACGCTGCACTTCCACGTGCCGGAAGGCTATACCCTTGCAGGGATGCTGGCGATCACGCTGGTGAGCTATCTAATTATCCGCAAAAACTACGGCTGGGCGATGGTGGGCTTTACGGTGACGGCGGTATATACCCTGCAGCTGCTTACGCTCAATGGCGAACAGTTTATTGTCGCCAGGCTGATTGATACTCTGATCGGCTGCCTGATTGCCTTTGGCGGCATGGTCTGGCTCTGGCCGCAATGGCAGAGCGGGCTGCTGAGACAGAACGCCCACGACGCGCTGGAGGCCGACCAGCAGGCCATTCGCCTGATCCTGAGCGACGACCCGCAGCCGTCCCCGCTGGCGTATCAGCGCATGAAGGTCAACCAGGCGCACAACGCCCTTTTCAACTCGCTCAACCAGGCGATGCAGGAGCCAGGCTTTAACTCGCACTATCTTGCCGATATGAAGCTCTGGGTGACGCACAGCCAGTTTATCGTCGAGCACATTAACGCCATGACCACGCTGGCGCGCGAGCACACGATGCTGACGCCGGACCTGGCGCAGCGCTATCTGCAGTCATGTGAAATTGCGTTGCAGAGGTGCCAGCAGCGCCTGGAGTATGACGCGCCGGGCGAGTCGGGAGACTCAAACATTCTGGAAGCGCCGGAGACGTTGACTCACGGGCCAATGAGCACGCTGGAGCAGCACTTGCAGCGCGTTCTGGGGCATCTGAACACCATGCACACCATTTCGTCGGTGGCATGGCGTCAGCGTCCGCATCACGGCATTTGGTTAACGCGCCGGTTGAAACGAACCGAATATTAGCCTTTAACGATCTTCGCAACCGCCGCGGCAAACCGGGTTAACCCGTCTTCAATGTCCTTATCCTCCACCACCAGCGACGGCGCAAAGCGCATGACGTCCGGCCCAGCGTTGAGCACCATCACCCCTTCGCGAGCGGCGGCGTGCAGAAAGTCGCGCGCGCGGCCCTTGTACTGCGGCTTAAGCTCGGCGCCAATCAGCAGCCCCATCCCGCGGATCTCGCTGAACACGTCGTACTGCTCATCAATCTTTTTCAGGTGTTTCACAAACAGCTCGCGCTTCGCGCTAACGCCGTTCAACACCTCTGGCGTGTTGATAATGTCGAACGCGGCACCCGCCACGGCGCTCGCCAGCGGGTTACCGCCGTAGGTGGAGCCGTGAGAACCGACGTGGAACGCAGAGGCGATCTCCTGTGTCGTCAGGACCGCACTCACCGGGAAACCACCGCCAAGCGCTTTGGCGCTGGTCAGAATATCCGGCGTCACGCCGTAGTGCATATAAGCGAACAGATCGCCGGTACGCCCCATCCCGCACTGCACTTCATCAAAGACCAGCAGCGCCTGATGCTCGTCGCACAGCGCGCGCAGCCCTTTCAGGAATTCCGGGGTTGCCGCAGTCACGCCGCCTTCACCCTGGATCGGCTCGACAACAACTGCGCAGGTGTGGTCGTCCATTACCGCTTTCACCGCGTGCAGATCGTTAAACGGCACGTGGACGATGTCGGCCGGTTTTGGGCCAAACCCGTCGGAATACTTCGGCTGGCCGCCAACAGAGACGGTAAAGAAGGAGCGTCCGTGGAAGGCGTTGTGGAAGGCGATGATTTTGGTTTTGTACGGGCTGTGGCGCGTTGTCGCGTAGTAGCGCGCCAGCTTAAAGGCGGTTTCGTTGGCTTCGGTGCCGGAGTTCATAAACAGCACGCGCTCGGCAAACGTGGCATCAATGATCTTACGGCCCAGGCGCAGCGCCGGTTCGTTGGTGAAGACGTTGCTGGTGTGCCACAGGGTTTCGCCCTGGGTTTTCAGCGCCTCCACCAGCGCGGGATGGCAATGACCCAGCGCCGTGACCGCAATACCACCCGCGAAATCCACATACTCTTTACCCTGCTGATCCCAGACGCGGCTGCCTTTTCCCTTCACCGGGATAAATTCAGCCGGTGCATAAATCGGCAGGATCACTTCATCAAATGTCGCGCGGGTAATTGCTGGTTGTTCAGTTGCCATGTCATGACCATCCATTTTATGTCACAGTGATTGTGATAATATAATCACAAAATATGCATAAAAAATCACAGCAAGGCAACAGATATTCAGCGATGGAGGAAATTTGCCAGCAGCGCGTGCCCCTGCTCGCTGAGGATACTTTCCGGGTGGAACTGCACGCCTTCGAGATCCCATTCGCGGTGGCGAATCCCCATGATCTCCTGCGTATCGCTCCAGGCGGTCACCTCAAAGCAGTCGGGCAGCGTCGACGGGTCAATGACCAGGGAATGGTAGCGCGTCACGGTTAACGGATTATTGAGCCCCGTAAACACCCCGGTGCCGGCGTGGGTGACCGGAGAGGTTTTACCGTGCATCACTTTCACGGCGCGCACGATGGTGGCACCAAACGCCTGGGCAATTGCCTGATGCCCCAGGCAGACGCCCAGGATCGGCAGCTTGCCGGCATAGTGCTGGATAACCTCCAGCGAAATACCCGATTCCGACGGGGTGCAGGGGCCGGGTGAAATCACTATTTTCTGCGGCGCCAGCGTCTCGATATCGGCGAGAGCGATCTCGTCGTTACGGCGAACAACCACCTCTGCACCCAGTTCACAAAAATACTGGTAAAGGTTCCAGGTGAAGGAATCGTAGTTATCAATCAGCAGAATCATGGCGGCTCCCGAAAAAAATGCCGCCCTATTCTACTCAGATTCCCGCGCTTCGCTCACTACTTTGGCAAAGATAGCGTTTAACGCGGTTAAATCTCCCGTTGCGCCACTTCGGTTAGCCGCAACCCACTGCTCGGGGTCGATATTACGCCAGTCCAGTGAATAGCCCGCATGGAGCGACAGCTGCTCGAAGAAAACGCGTTGGGCAATACCGTTGCCGCTCATAAACGGATGCAGCATGTTGATTTCGCAGTAGTAGTGGCTAACTCTGTCAACAAACGCCGCTTTCTCAAGACCCACAAGATACTTTTCGCTTTCCAGCGCCGCCATCAGCTCGTTCCCCATCTTTTCGATGTACTCAAAATGGCAGAAGGGAATGTCACCTTTAAAAATATCCTCGGTACGGAGCTCACCTGCCCGCTTCATCTCACTGCGGTACAAATGACGATGAATAAGGCACAGATGGGGTAGCCCGGGCGCGGAAGGCCCAAGCTCCAGCGTCTCAATATGGGGTTCTGAGGGACCATTACCTTTTTCAAGGAGACAACTGGCCTGTAAATTGACGTTACGCTGCTGTTCCAAGAGACGGGATTTTTGCTTGTCGGTGAGTTTTTTCACTTAACGCCTCCCTGAATAGTCCGTTTGCCACAAGTATAAGCAGCAAAACGCGCTTTCGCAGGGAGGGCGAGATAACGCGGGCTGTAGAGGCCCGCGCTCAGAAGAGTTACGGCAGAACTTTTGCGGAGAGGATAACCACTGGTTTTGACGGGACATTCTGGTACGGACCGACGTCGTGAGTAGGCACCTGAGAAATCTTGTCAGCCACGTCCATCCCTTTCACGATTTTACCGAAGACCGCATAGCCGAAGTCGCGCTGACCGTGGTCGAGGAAGGCGTTATCCGCCACGTTGAGGAAGAACTGGCTGGTCGCGCTGTCTTTGTCCGCGGTACGCGCCATTGAGATGGTGCCGCGCTTGTTCAGCAGGCCATTGTCCGCTTCATTTTTAATAGGCGGGTTTGGCTGTTTCTGCTGCATTTGCTCGTTGAAACCGCCCCCCTGAATCATGAAGCCTGGGATCACGCGGTGGAAAGTGGTGTTGTTGTAGAAACCGCTGTTCACATAGTCGAGGAAGTTTTTCACGGAAACAGGGGCTTTCTGGCTATTCAGTTCCAGCTCAATATTCCCGGCGGAGGTGGTCAGCAGAACGTGAGGGTCCCCTTTTGCTGCCAGCGCAGCAGGGGAAACGGCAGAAAGAGCAAACACAGCTGCGACAGCCGCCAGTGTTGATTTGAGCATGAGAATTCCTTAACAAAGCGCAGTATAAAAAGCGAATGGCTTGATTCTAAAGAGCAGTATGAACGGAGACCAGCCTTTTACCTAATTTTACGAAGTTGAAACAATTATTACTACGCAAACGATTGGTTATGCCGCCAATTAATGTGATTTAGATCACACTAAAACCTGCAATGACGCATTCATTGCCCTTAAAAGATAGGAATAGATCACTTTAACGACTAAAATCTGCCCGCTCTCAGCGCCCCTGGGCGCTTTTCTTTTTCTGAACAGGCCAGACATGACTAACAGCAATCGCATCAAGCTCACATGGATCAGCTTCTTCTCCTACGCCCTGACCGGCGCGTTGGTGATCGTCACCGGGATGGTGATGGGGAATATCGCAGACTACTTCCATCTGCCCGTTTCCAGCATGAGTAACACCTTCACCTTCCTCAACGCGGGGATCCTGATCTCTATCTTCCTGAATGCCTGGCTGATGGAAATCGTCCCGCTGAAAACCCAGTTACGCTTTGGCTTTGTACTGATGGTCGCCGCCGTGGCGGGTCTGATGCTAAGCCACAGCATCGCCCTGTTCTCCGCCGCCATGTTCGTTCTCGGTCTGGTCAGCGGGATCACTATGTCGATTGGTACGTTCCTGATTACCCATATGTATGAAGGCCGCCAGCGCGGCGCGCGTCTGCTGTTTACCGACTCCTTCTTCAGCATGGCCGGGATGATTTTCCCAATGGTCGCGGCCGTTCTGCTGGCCCGCAGCATTGAGTGGTACTGGGTCTATGCCTGCATTGGTCTGGTCTACGTGGCGATCTTTATTCTGACCTTCGGCTGCGAGTTCCCGGTGCTGGGCAAAAAAGCGCAAACCACTGCAAAACCCGTCGCGAAAGAGAAATGGGGTATCGGCGTACTGTTCCTCTCCATCGCCGCCCTGTGCTACATCCTGGGCCAGCTGGGCTTTATCTCCTGGGTACCGGAATACGCCAAAGGTCTGGGTATGAGCCTGAACGATGCGGGTAAACTGGTGAGCGATTTCTGGATGTCTTACATGTTCGGCATGTGGGCGTTTAGCTTCATCCTGCGCTTCTTCGACCTGCAGCGCATTCTGACCGTGCTGGCGGGCCTGGCGACCGTGCTGATGTATCTGTTCATCAACGGCTCCCCGGAACATATGCCGTGGTTCATTCTGACCCTGGGCTTCTTCTCCAGCGCCATTTATACCTCGATCATTACCCTGGGCTCCCTGCAGACCAAAGTGGCCTCGCCGAAGCTGGTTAACTTCGTTCTGACCTGCGGCACCATCGGCACCATGCTGACCTTCGTGGTGACGGGCCCGATCGTTGCCCACAGCGGCCCGCTGGCCGCGCTGCACACCGCGAACGGTCTGTACGCCGTGGTGTTCATCATGTGCTTCGTTCTGGGCTTCGTGACCCGCCACCGCCAGCACAACGCGGTAGCGGCATCGCACTAAACCCTGCGCCCCTTTGCATTACGCAGAGGGGCTGTTTCTGGCAAAACTCACCTCTTCTCCTCCGGTATCCATCTGGATCCAGGTTTGCGCCAGCTGCGTGGTGGCGATAATCCGCCCCTGACGAATCGACCAGCGCACCGGCACCTGGCAGCGCACCGCTTCAAACCCGCTCTCCGCAGGCAGAATAATCAGGTTCGCCGGGTTTCCCGTAGCAATACCGTAATCGCTCAGGCCGAAGGTACGGGCGCTGTTGTGGGTGATCAGGTTCAGGCCATTGTCGATTTGCGGATACCCCATCATCTGACAGACGTGCAGCCCCATATGCAGCACCTGCAGCATATTGCCGGTGCCGAGCGGGTACCACGGGTCGAAGACGTCGTCATGACCAAAGCAGACGTTTATGCCCGCTTCCTGCAGTTCTTTCACGCGGGTGATGCCGCGGCGCTTCGGATAGTCATCAAAGCGCCCCTGCAGGTGGATATTGACCAGCGGGTTAGCGACGAAGTTAATCCCCGACATCTTCAGCAGACGGAAGAGCCGCGAGGTGTAAGCGCCGTTGTAGGAGTGCATGGCGGTGGTATGGCTGGCCGTCACGCGCGGGCCGATGCCGGCCTCATACGCCAGCGCTGCCACCGTCTCGACAAACCGCGACTGCTCGTCGTCGATTTCATCGCAGTGGATATCCAGCGGACGGTCATACTTCTTCGCCAGTTCAAAAGCGATATGCAGCGACTGCACGCCATACTCGCGGGTGAACTCGAAGTGTGGGATCGCCCCCACCACGTCGGCGCCCAGCTTTAACGCCTCTTCCAGCAGCGCCGCGCCGTTCGGGTAAGAGAGAATCCCTTCCTGCGGAAACGCAACGATTTGCAGCGTTACCCACGGGGCCACCTCCTGCTTCACCTCCAGCATCGCCTTCAGGGCGGTAAGCGTCGGGTCGGATACATCCACATGGGTGCGGACAAACTGGATGCCGTTAGCGATTTGCCACTTCAGCGTTTTCCAGGCGCGCGCTTTCACGTCGTCATGACTGAGCAACGCCTTGCGCTCCGCCCAGCGCTCAATGCCCTCAAACAGCGTGCCGGACTGGTTCCAGTTCGGCTCGCCCGCCGTCTGGGTCGTATCAAGATGGATATGCGGCTCAATGAACGGCGGGATAGCCAGCCCACCGCGCGCATTCAATACTTCATAACTTTCGGCGTGGGTGTCGTCCATCGGGGTGATGTCACCAAATCGCCCGTTCTCAATGGCGAGCTGCCACAGCCCTTCCCGACCCGGTAAACGAACATTCTGAACAAGCCATAACGGTGTTGTAGACATACCCTTCCCCTAAAAAACGCCGCTGATTTTCAGGCGTATCGATTTTGGCAAAACCATCTCCTGATTTGTACACAAATTCAACGAGCACGAAAAGCCTGCGATTTCCGCCACTTATAAAAATCCTGACAAATCAGTCGCATACCACCTAAGGAGTAGGCTAAGACGTATTTGATTTGCATCAATAAGCGCCACTGCTGAATCGTTAAGGTAGGCAATAATAGAAAAGAAATCGAGGCAATAATGAGCAAACTCAGACTCGCTATCATCGGTAACGGCATGGTCGGCCACCGCTTTATTGAGGATCTTCTCGATAAGGCCGATGCTGAGCAGTTCGATATTACCGTGTTCTGTGAAGAACCCCGCAAGGCGTACGACCGTGTGCACCTGTCTTCCTACTTCTCCCATCATACCGCCGAAGAGCTCTCTCTGGTGCGTGAAGGTTTCTACGAGAAGCATGGCGTAAAAGTGCTGGTGGGCGAACGCGCTATCACCATCAACCGTCAGGAAAAAGTGATCCACTCCAGCGCCGGGCGTACGGTTTTTTACGACAAGCTGATCATGGCGACGGGCTCCTATCCGTGGATCCCGCCAATTAAAGGCTCGGAAACTCAGGATTGCTTCGTCTACCGTACCATTGAAGACCTTAACGCCATCGAATCCTGCGCGCGTCGAAGCAAACGCGGCGCGGTGGTGGGCGGCGGCCTGCTGGGTCTGGAAGCGGCAGGCGCGCTGAAAAACCTCGGCGTTGAAACCCACGTCATCGAATTTGCCCCGATGCTGATGGCAGAACAGCTCGACCACATGGGCGGTGACCAGCTGCGTCGTAAAATCGAAAGCATGGGCGTGAAGGTTCACACCAGCAAGAACACCAAAGAGATCGTTCAGGAAGGGACTGAAGCGCGCAAAACCATGCGCTTTGCCGACGGCAGCGAGCTGGAAGTAGACTTCATCGTCTTCTCCACCGGTATTCGTCCGCGCGACAAGCTGGCGACCCAGTGCGGTCTTGCCGTGGCGCAGCGCGGCGGGATCATGATTAACGACACCTGCCAGACCTCCGATCCGGATATCTACGCGATTGGCGAATGCGCCAGCTGGAACAACCGCGTATACGGTCTGGTGGCGCCCGGCTACAAAATGGCGCAGGTCGCAGTGGACCATATCCTCGGCAGCGAAAACGCCTTTACCGGCGCAGACATGAGCGCCAAGCTGAAGCTGCTGGGCGTAGATGTCGGCGGTATTGGCGATGCGCACGGCCGCACCCCGAATTCCCGCAGCTATGTCTATCTCGACGAAAGCAAAGAGGTCTACAAACGACTCATCGTCAGTCAGGACAACAAAACCCTGCTCGGCGCGGTGCTGGTGGGCGACACCAGCGACTTCGGCAATCTGCTCCAGCTGGTGCTCAACGCCATCGAACTGCCGGAAAACCCGGACGCGCTGATCCTTCCGGCTCATGCCTCCAGCGGCAAGCCGTCAATCGGCGTGGATAAACTGCCGGACAGCGCGCAGATTTGCTCCTGCTTCGACGTCACCAAAGGCATGCTGATCTCCGCCATCAACAAAGGCTGCCACACCGTTGCGGCCCTGAAAGCCGAAACCAAAGCCGGTACCGGCTGCGGCGGCTGTATTCCGCTGGTCACTCAGGTGCTGAACGCCGAACTGGCAAAACAGGGCATCGAAGTGAACAACAACCTGTGCGAGCACTTCGCGTATTCTCGCCAGGAGCTGTATCACCTGATCCGCGTGGAGGGCATTAAGTCCTTCGACGAACTGCTGGAGAAGCACGGACAGGGCTACGGCTGCGAAGTCTGTAAACCGACCGTCGGCTCCCTGCTGGCCTCCTGCTGGAACGAGTACGTGCTCAAGCCCGAGCATACGCCGCTGCAGGACACCAACGACAATTTCCTGGCCAACATCCAGAAAGACGGCACCTACTCCGTGATTCCACGTTCCGCCGGCGGCGAAATCACGCCGGAAGGGCTGGTCGCGGTGGGCCGTATCGCACGGGAATTTAACCTGTACACCAAAATCACCGGCTCCCAGCGTATCGGCCTGTTTGGCGCGCAGAAGGACGACCTGCCGGAAATCTGGCGTCAGCTGATTGAAGCAGGCTTCGAAACCGGCCACGCGTACGCCAAAGCGCTGCGCATGGCGAAAACCTGCGTGGGCAGCACCTGGTGTCGCTACGGCGTCGGGGATAGCGTGGGCTTCGGCGTTGAGCTGGAAAACCGCTACAAAGGCATCCGTACCCCGCACAAAATGAAGTTTGGCGTCTCCGGCTGCACCCGCGAATGTGCGGAAGCGCAGGGTAAAGACGTGGGTATTATTGCCACCGAGAAAGGCTGGAACCTCTATGTGTGCGGCAACGGCGGGATGAAACCGCGCCATGCGGACCTGCTGGCGGCGGATCTCGATCGCGACACGCTGATTCAGTATCTCGACCGATTCATGATGTTCTATATCCGCACCGCCGATAAGCTGACCCGTACCGCTTCCTGGCTCGATAACCTGGAAGGCGGCATCGACTACCTTAAATCAGTCATTATCGACGACAAGCTGGGCCTGAACGAGCATCTGGAAGCCGAGATGGCCCGCCTGCGCGAGGCGGTGATCTGCGAATGGACGGAAACCGTCAACACCCCGGCGGCGCAGATGCGCTTCAAACACTTCATAAATAGCACCCAGCGCGACCCGAACGTGCAGGTAGTGCCGGAGCGTGAACAGCATCGTCCGGCGACACCGTATGAACGCATTCCGGTTACGCTGGTGGAGGAAAACGCATGAGCCAGTGGGTAAACATCTGCAATATTAACGACATTCTCCCCGCAACCGGCGTCTGTGCGCTGCTGGGCAACGAGCAGGTGGCGATTTTTCGCCCTCGCCACGATGAACAGGTCTTTGCTATCAGCAACATCGACCCGTTCTTCGAGGCCAGCGTGCTCTCCCGCGGACTGATTGCCGAGCATCAGGGTGAACTGTGGGTCGCCAGCCCGTTGAAAAAGCAGCGCTTCCGCTTAACCGACGGACTCTGCATGGAAGATGAAAGCTTCTCGGTCAAACACTACGACGTCCGCGTGAAGGACGGCGAGGTGCAGCTGAAAGCGTAACCCCTCGCCTTTTCAATAGGAAAGGCTTATGACCCCTTATGGGTAACGGCAGGAAAAACCGTATGTTCTGTACGATTCCTGCTGTTATCCTGACGTCAATTCTTCCCCCGCCATGAATGCTGTGAGGTAACGTCGTGGATCACCTGCCGATTTTTTGTCAATTACGCAACCGCGACTGCCTGCTCGTGGGCGGCGGCGATGTGGCTGAACGCAAAGCGCGCCTGCTGTTAGAGGCTGGCGCCCGACTGACCGTTAACGCCATTGCCTTCGCACCACAGTTTGAGGTCTGGGCTCAGGAAGGGATGCTCACGCTGGAACAGGGAGAGTTTGATGAGTCCCTGCTGGATACCTGCTGGCTGACCATTGCAGCGACGGATGACGATGAAGTGAACCAGCGCGTGAGCGATGCCTGCGAAGCGCGCAGAATTTTCTGCAACGTGGTGGATGCGCCGAAAGAGGCCAGCTTCATCATGCCGTCGATTATCGACCGCTCGCCGCTGATGATAGCCGTATCGTCCGGCGGACGCTCCCCGGTCCTCGCCCGCCTGCTGCGGGAAAAGCTGGAAGCCCTGCTGCCGCAGCATCTTGGTCAGATTGCGCATTATGCCGGGCAGCTCCGCTCCCGCGTGAAGCAAACCTTTTCGACCGTGGGCGAGCGTCGTCGCTTCTGGGAAAAATTCTTTGTGAACGACAGGCTGGCGCAGTCGCTGGCGAATCAGGACACCAAAGCTGTTGAAGAGACCACCGAACAGCTGCTGAGTGAGCCGTTGGAGCACCGCGGTGAAGTGGTGCTGGTGGGCGCAGGCCCCGGCGATGCGGGCTTGCTGACGCTAAAAGGGCTACAGCAGATCCAGCAGGCCGATACCGTGGTTTACGATCGCCTGGTCTCCGATGACATTATGAACCTGGTGCGCCGCGATGCCGACCGCGTCTTCGTGGGCAAACGGGCGGGCTACCACTGCGTGCCGCAGGAGGAGATTAACCAGATCCTTCTGCGCGAGGCGCAGAAAGGTAAACGCGTGGTGCGCCTTAAGGGTGGCGATCCGTTTATCTTTGGTCGCGGCGGCGAGGAGCTGGAAACTCTCTGTGACGCGGGTATTCCCTTCTCCGTCGTGCCGGGCATTACGGCGGCATCCGGCTGTTCAGCGTACTCTGGCATTCCGCTGACCCACCGCGACTACGCCCAAAGCGTGCGTCTGGTGACGGGGCATCTTAAAACCGGCAGCGAGCTGGACTGGCATAACCTGGCCGCTGAAAAGCAGACGCTGGTGTTCTACATGGGGCTAAACCAGGCCGCCACGATTCAGGCGAAGCTGCTGGAACACGGTATGAATGCGGATATGCCCGTCGCGCTGGTCGAAAACGGCACCGCCATTACGCAGCGCGTAGTGGATGGCGTGCTGACGCAGCTGGGCGAGCTGGCGCAGCAGGTCGAAAGCCCGGCGCTGATCGTGGTGGGCCGCGTGGTTGAGCTGCGCGATAAGCTGAACTGGTTCTCGAATCACTAACGCATATTCTTCCTTTCCGGAGTAGTCCCTATACGGACTACTCCCCTCTTACCGCTGTCGATAACATACTGCCCCGAAGTGGAACTTTCCCCTTTATTCCCTTGATTTACATCTAACTTTCGTTTTTAAGACAAGGAATGCGTATGTTCAAACTGGCAAAGGCCGCCGTTTTGGTTGGCCTGTTATCGACTCTGACTGCCTGTACCGGTCATGTACAGAACACCAAAAATAACTGCAGCTACGATTACCTGCTGCACCCGGCGATCTCCATTTCGAAGATCATCGGTGGTTGCGGTCCGGCGGCACAGCAGTAAGCGTTTTACAGGCGTAAAAAAACCGGGATGTCCCGGTTTTTTGTTTAGGGAAGTGCGGCCTGATGCCCTCACCCTGGCCCTCTCCCACAGGGAGAGGGTACAAACCCTAAAAACGTTAACGCTGTCACGGTTTCGCGACAAACCCAATCGCTTCATACACCGCTTTCAGGGTTTCGGACGCGCGCGCGCTGGCTTTTTCCGCGCCCTCTTTCATCACTTTCTGCAGGAAAGCTTCGTCGTTACGGTAGCGGTGATAACGCTCCTGCAGCTCAGTAAGCATGCCGG
The DNA here is from genome assembly GCF_034107425.1 of Enterobacter sp. 148H3. Taxonomy (NCBI): domain Bacteria; kingdom Pseudomonadati; phylum Pseudomonadota; class Gammaproteobacteria; order Enterobacterales; family Enterobacteriaceae; genus Enterobacter; species Enterobacter sp. 148H3. The sequence goes on from NZ_JAWNEI010000011.1 coordinate 29,093, forward strand.
AAACGGCATCTGCCACTTCGCCTTTCAGGTGGCCGTACATCTTGCCTTCGAAGTGTTTTTCCAGCTCAGGGATGCTCTGACCGGTCACACCGGAGAGGATATCGAGCAGGTTGGAGACGCCCGCTTTGTTCTGCACGTCGTAGCGCACAACAGGCGGTTCGTCGGAGTCCGTGACCGCGCGCTTGAGTTTTTTCACCACCGATTTTGGATCTTCCAGCAGGCCGATAACGTTATTGCGGTTATCGTCAGACTTGGACATCTTCTTGGTCGGCTCAAGCAGCGACATGACGCGCGCGCCGGACTTCGGAATGAATGGCTCAGGTACTTTAAACACATCGCCATAGATCGCGTTAAAGCGCTGGGCGATATCGCGGCTCAGCTCCAGGTGCTGCTTCTGGTCTTCACCCACCGGCACCTGGTTGGTTTGATACAGCAGGATGTCTGCCGCCATCAGCACCGGATAGTCGAACAGTCCGGCGTTGATGTTTTCAGAGTAGCGGGCAGATTTATCCTTGAACTGGGTCATGCGGCTCAGCTCGCCGAAATAGGTGTAGCAGTTCAGCGCCCAGCCCAGCTGCGCGTGCTCCGGCACGTGAGACTGAACGAAGATGGTGCTCTTCTCTGGATCAATACCGCAGGCCAGGTACAGCGCTAGGGTGTCCAGCGTGGCTTTGCGCAGCTTCTCAGGATCCTGACGCGCGGTAATCGCATGGAGATCGACGATGCAGTAAATGCAATGGTACTCATCCTGCATGCTGACCCACTGACGTAGCGCACCCATGTAGTTACCAATGGTCAATTCACCTGAAGGCTGTGCGCCACTAAAAACGATGGGCTTAGTCATTGTTCAATTCCTGATTTTCACTGTGCGAAAGCCCGAGAGCGGGCAACAAATCTTTGAAGTGGTCGAAAACAACGTCCGGCTCACTCAGCGTGATGGCTTCACCGTAGTTGTAGCCATAGGTTAACCCCACGGAAGGACATCCAGCCGCGCGGGCAGCCAGAATATCATTGCGTGAATCGCCGACAAAGAGCAGCTCCGCAGGCGTTAAGGATAATTTTCCTGCCACCAGCAGCAGCGGTTCCGGATGGGGCTTTTTATTTTGCACGTCGTCGCCGCCCACAATCACGGAGAAATACTTCGCGATATCGAGCGCTTCCAGCAGAGGTGCGACAAAAGGTGTCGGTTTGTTGGTCACCAGTCCCAGCGGAATGCCCTTCGCGGACAGCGCGCTCAGCGTTTCCTGAACGTCCGGGAACAGGAAGCTGCCCTCTTCGACCGTCTCTTCATAGAAACGATCGAACAGTTTGCGCAGAATACGCAGCTGCTCTTCCTGCGGGATATCCGCGTGATCGACGCTCGGTTTACCCTGGGCGGAACGCTGTGACGCACGCTCCTGACGCGCCCACGTCAACGCGCGCTCCATCAGAACATCGGCCCCGTTGCCAATCCACGTGACGACACGCTCTTCACCCGCAACGGGGAGTTCAAGCGCGTACAGCGCCTGGTCTACGGCGCTCGTTAAGCCCGGCGCGCTGTCGACCAGCGTGCCGTCGAGGTCAAATGCGATACCCCGAATTGCCTGCAATTTATCCATGACTTACCTTCGCCAGCTCGCGGCGCATTTCATCAATGACTTTTTTGTAATCCGGTTGGTCGAAAATGGCTGAACCGGCAACGAACATATCCGCACCTGCCGCCGCAATTTCACCAATGTTATTCACTTTCACACCGCCGTCCACTTCCAGACGAATATCGTAACCTGACTCATCAATGCGACGGCGTACTTCACGCAGCTTATCCAGCGTGTGGGGGATAAACGACTGACCGCCAAAGCCCGGGTTAACGGACATCAGCAAAATCACGTCCAGTTTATCCATGACATAATCGAGATAGCTCAGCGGCGTGGCCGGGTTAAACACCAGGCCCGCTTTACAACCGTTCTCTTTGATCAGCTGCAGCGTGCGATCTACGTGTTCAGAGGCTTCCGGATGGAAAGTGATGATGCTGGCACCCGCTGCGGCGAAGTCAGGCACGATGCGATCAACAGGCTTCACCATAAGATGAACGTCGATCGGGGCGGTAATGCCGTAGTTACGTAATGCTTTGAGCACCATTGGGCCAATGGTCAGATTAGGGACGTAGTGGTTGTCCATAACGTCGAAATGGACAACATCTGCACCAGCCGCGAGAGCTTTGGCAGTGTCTTCACCCAGGCGGGCAAAATCGGCCGACAGAATTGAGGGAGCAATCAAAAACTGTTTCATCCGCTTCTCCTTGAAATGTGTTTACCGGCGGGCAAAACGGCTCAGGGGCGATAAAGAGCCAGAAGTTCGTCCACCTTTTTACGCGTGCCGCCGTTGCTGCTAATGCTACGCCGCACCTTAACCTGAAAATGCTTCGCGGCTTTGTACCATTCGCGCGTATCAGGCGTGTCGTGATTTGAAATTAACACCGGAATTCTTTTGCTGACCAGCTTTTCCGCCATCTCAGCCAGACGAGCCTGTTCGGCCGGGCTGAAGCTGTTGGTGTGATAAGCGGTGAAATTCGCCGTTGCAGACAATGGTGCGTAAGGCGGATCACAGTAAACCACCGAGTTTACGCCTGCCAGCTCCATACACTCTTCATAGGAGAGGCAATGAAACTCAGCGTTCTGCGCTTTTTCGGCAAAGTGATACAGCTCGTCCTGCGGGAAATACGGGCGCTTATAGCGACCAAACGGCACGTTAAATTCCCCACGAAGATTATACCGGCACAGGCCGTTGTAACCATGACGGTTGAGATAGAGGAATAGCAGCGCTCTGCGGAATGGATCCTGGCTCTGATTAAACTCCGCGCGGAACTGATAGTAGACGTCAGGGGTGTTGTTCTCTGGCGTAAACAGTTTGCGCGCCTCTGCGACATACTCTTCGGTGCGCAGCTTAACGATGTTATAGAGGCTGATAAGATCGTTGTTGATATCCGCCAGGATATAACGAGAAAAATCGGTGTTGAGGAACACCGATCCTGCACCCACGAAAGGCTCGATTAGACACTCGCCTTCAGGCAGGTGCTTTTTAATATCATCGAGCAGGGGGTATTTCCCCCCTGCCCATTTCAGAAAAGCGCGATTTTTTTTCATGCTGACTAACTGATTACACCTTCTCCGGCTGTGGAGAAAGCTCCGACAGCATCCTGCGCTTTAAACATTACTTCAGATCGGCCTGAACCTGATGAATCGGCTTCGCCCAGGGGTTTTTCGCCTGAACATCCGCTGGCAGTGCCGCAACGGCACGTTTCGCTTCATCTTTGGACGAATACACGCCGCTGACCAGCACGTACCACGGTTGACCGTTACGGGTCGTCTGATAAACAACATAGTTTTTCAGATTTGATTTCTTCGCCCAGCTGTTGAGGTTGTCATAGTTAGACGAACTGCTCAGCTGCAGCGTGTAGTTGCTGGATGGCGCAGACTTCAGCGAACCAACGTTACCTGCAGTTTTGCCTGCGGCGCTGCTGGAGGCTGTTGCCGTGGCTGCTGGAGTCGTTGCTGCAGGCGCAGCTGTGGCAGCCGGTGCTGTTGTGGTCGCCGTTGCTTTCGGCGCCGTCTGCGTGACTGGCGCTTTCGCAGGCTCGCTCACCGCCGCCGTTTCAGTATGTTTCGGCTGTGCCGGTACGGCTTTCACTTCAGGCGCTTTGACTACTGACTGAGGTTTGGTTTCACGCTTAGGCTCAATCACCGCCTGCTTACGTTCAGGACGTGTCGCAGTTTGCGTCTGGCGCGGTTTGTTTTCCGTCGCAGCCGTTTGTGGCTGGGCGTTACCACCGCGAATCGGGGCAACGGTTGCCGGCTCGGTTGGCAGCGTGGAGTTAACCACGACGTTATCAACCTGCTGCTGGTTCTGCGGCTGCGTCAGCGCATTGTTCAGGTCTCCCTGAACTTCTACGCGCTGCTGACCTTCAGGCGTAGCAGGTGCCTGGCCCTGAGCAGGGGTTGAAGAAACGGGCGGCAGAGAAACATCCTGCGGCGCTGTGGTGTTGCCTGCGGTCTGCTCTGCAGAAGTCGCACCCGGTGCAGGCTGAGCACCATTCGCCTGATTGGTCGCATCGTTACCGGACAGGTTGATGCTCTTCTCAGCGGAAGCCGTTTGCTCGGTTGAGTTCGTTGACGGCGCTTTAAGCGCGGAGCCAATGCCGACAATCAGCAGCACAAGCACCAGAACGCCAAGGCCCATCATGATGTACTGGCGGGAAGCCGGTTTCGGCGCAGCGGCTTTTTTACGTTTACGCGGGCGACGCTCTACAGGCTGTTCGTCCATTGAATCTTCTTCGGACTCATAATCCTCTTCTGCTCGCTCTTCGTGCGCGTTGCGGCTGCGCGAAGGGCGACGATCGTCTGCATCCAGATCAACATCGTCAAAGTTGATCTGCGGCTCGTTATCACGTTCTGAAGATTGACGAGAACGACCAGTACGACGATCGCTGGGATCGGGTTTCAGCTCGTCTTCTGGTTTGAATTCATCCATTTAACACCCCACTCAAAGGCTTATGCCAACGACTTTGCATTTCACCTGAAGCTAAACGACCACCTGCGACAGTGGCCTGACCTTTCTAGTTGTTACGCCTGCTGACAATCAGCGATAGCGCCAAGAACGACATCGTGCGGCACTCCGCCGCGCACTTCACTCTTCCCTATTGCAAGCGGGAGTACAAGACGCATCTCACCTGCCAATACTTTTTTATCGCGCATCATGTGGGGTAAATACGCTTGCGCCGACATCTCCTGCGGCCCGGTCACCGGCAAACCTGCACGTTCAAGCAGCGCAATGATACGTGCCGTCTCTTCCGGTTTGAACTGTCCGAGGCGTTCAGAGGTGCGGGCTGCCATGACCATTCCGGCCGCGACGGCTTCACCGTGCAGCCAGTTGCCGTAACCCATTTCGGCTTCAATCGCGTGACCAAACGTATGCCCAAGATTCAGTAAAGCACGTAAGCCCGTTTCACGCTCGTCTGCAGCGACAACTTCTGCTTTCAGCTCACAGCAACGACGAATGCAGTATGCCAGTTTAGCCTCATCCAGGCCCAGCAACGCATCCATATTCTCTTCAAGCCAGACAAAGAACTCGCCATCCAGAATAATGCCGTATTTGATCACTTCCGCCAGACCCGAAGCCAGTTCGCGCTTCGGCAGGGTTTTCAGACAGTCGAGATCCACCACCACCGATGCAGGCTGGTAGAACGCGCCAATCATGTTTTTGCCGAGCGGATGGTTGACTGCCGTTTTGCCACCCACAGAGGAGTCGACCTGGGACAGCAACGTGGTTGGGATTTGAATAAAACGGACGCCGCGCTGATAGCTTGCGGCCGCAAAGCCGGTCAGATCGCCCACAACACCGCCGCCCAGGGCAAGCAGTGTTGTATCGCGACCGTGCGGTTTTTGCAGCAATGCGGTAAAGACGGTATCCAGTACCGTCAGGCTTTTATACTGCTCGCCATCGGGGAGAATCACACTGTCGACTTTTACGCCCGCCTGCTCAAGCAGATGGCGTACGCGGTCGAGATAAAGCGGAGCCAGCGTCTCATTGGTGACCAGCATCGCCTGATCACCCGCTTTCAGTGGTAAAAAGGAAGCTGGGTCGTTAAACAAACCAGCCGCGATGGTGATAGGGTAACTACGTTCCCCGAGAGTAACTGTAATCCTCTCCATGACGCGACATCCACCTTTAATGCTTTTACCCGCAGGCGAGTGTATATAAAGCCAGAATCAGTTGCTTTCCAGCATATGAATAATCTGGTTTGCAACCACTTTAGCGCTCTGGTCGTCAGTACGAATGGTCACATCGGCAATCTCTTCATACAGCGGATTGCGTTCATCGGCCAATGCTTCCAGAACTTCGCGTGGTGGCGTTTCAACCTGCAGCAGCGGGCGCTTTTTATCGCGCTGCGTACGTGCCAGCTGTTTCTCGATAGTCGTCTCAAGATAGACCACTACGCCACGGGCGGAGAGACGGTTACGGGTTTCGCGAGATTTCACAGAACCGCCGCCTGTTGCCAGAACGATGCCCTGTTTTTCCGTGAGTTCGTTGATCACTTTTTCTTCTCGGTCACGGAAACCTTCTTCGCCTTCTACATCGAAAACCCAGCCCACATCAGCTCCGGTTCGTTTCTCAATCTCTTGATCAGAATCGTAAAATTCCATATTGAGTTGTTGAGCTAACTGACGCCCAATAGTGCTTTTGCCGGCACCCATAGGCCCAACCAGAAAGATATTGCGTTTCTCTGCCATTTTATCGGTACTACTAAGACTATTCGTTAATGGTAATCCCCGCTTCGCAGACACCCAGCGTAGCAGGACATGAACTGAAACCTCATATGCAATAGAGCGAGAGTCAGACTAAAAATTATCTCAATACTCCGGCTTGTTTGGCAACTGATTAAATCACCGCGTCGGGCGCATAAGGTAATAAGACGTAAGTCCAACTCAAATCGGTACTCCTTGTATGCTAATTCATGCCCCACGTCAAACATCTGCAACAAACTGAATGCAAAATCATTGCGGGGATCGTTACCCGTCAGCGAATACCGACCAGACGTGGCGTAATAAACACCACTAACTCGCGCCGTTCATTATCCTTACCATCGTGACGAAAAAGCTGCCCAAGCCAGGGGATTTTCCCGAGCCCGGGCACGCTGTCACTGCCGGTTTTGTTTTTCTGCGAAAAAATTCCGCCCAACGCCAGCGTTTCTCCACTTTTTACCTCCACCTGGGTTTCAATCTCCTGTTTGTCGATCGCCAGCGTTTCGCCGTCAGCCTGCTGCAGAACCTGTCCCGGCATATTTTCACTAATATGCAATTTCAGGCGCACGCGCCCCCCCGGCAATACCACCGGCGTGACCTCCATGCCTAATACCGCCTCCTTAAACTCAACTGAGGTCGCCCCGCTTTCACCGCTTGAGACCTGATACGGGATCTCACTCCCCTGCTTGATGCTGGCTGGTTGCATATGCGAGGCCAGAAGCCTCGGGCTGGCGATAATATCGACCTGCTGTTTTTGCTCCAGCGCAGAGAGTTCCAGATCAAGCAGCCGACCATTGATCCGTCCGATGTTAAAACCCACGTGGCTGGTGGCGCTGGCAACGGAAAGATCGCTGCCAAGCGTGGTGAGCTGTCCAACTTTGCCCGCATCGGTGGCGTCGGCGAGATTCCACTTCACCCCTAGCTCGCGCAGGCTTTTTTCATTAATGGTCACAATGTGCGCCGCCAGCTCGACCTGTTCGACGGGAATATCCATCTGGGCGGCCCAGCGCTGTAGAGTCTCCACCACCGTCTGGTTATCCCGAATCAGCAGCCGGTTGGTACGCGTGTCGACGGATAAACTCCCCTTTGGACTCAGGAGTTTTTCCGCGGCTTTCTGCAGCTCTCCGGCATCGGCATAGGAAAAAGCGATGCTGTGAGACACCAGCGGCGCATCAAGCTGTCTTCGGGCCCGCTCCTGTTCCGAGCGTTCCTGCTGTTCACGCTGCCAGGCCGCGGTATACACATAAAAAATGCCGCCCTCCTCTCGCAAAACGAGGCCAGCGCTGGCGACAACCGTCTGTAATGCCTGTCGCCAGGGGACGCGCTTCAGATTGAGCGAAAGCGTGCCGCCGACATCAGGCGATATCACCAGATTTCTATTCTCCTGGGCAACCAGACTCTGTAGTACCTGGGCTACAGGAACGTCATCCACCACCAGCGTGACCGGTTTTGGCGCGGCGGCCCACAGCGGATGGCTGAACGCCAGCAGCCACAGCATTATCCGTAAATTCATTCTTATCCTTTCCTTCTCGTTGCCACGTCCATTTTCCTGGTTCACATGTGTCACCCACATCAACAACCAGATCCGTTTCATTGATGGTTGTTATCGTCCAGCCTTCCGGAAAGCGCTCATGCGTTTTCAGCCGATACCAGCGCTTTTGTCCATCCTGTAAAATGCCGATAGCCTGCTGTCCTCCCACCATGCCGCGATAGTGCCACTGCGCCAGCTCGCCAATGGCGCAGGGATCGTCCGGCGGGTGAAAGGGATCGCGCATACCGGTCAGTAGCAGCGCAGAGCAAACCAGCAAACATCGCGTGCTATTTCGCATGTTCTAGCTCCAGCCGCAGGCGCAACGCTGTGCCATGTGGTGTAATCGCGAAAGCGGCGATCTGCACATCCCGCTGCGCCAGCCGGGAAAAAAGCGCCGGGATAGCCTGCCACTCTACCTCCAGCATCAGTTCTCCTCCGTTCTGTAGCGGCTTCCAGTGAACGAGCGTCGCGTCATCGCCCTGAAAATCGAGCGGGGAGAACGGCGTCTTCTCCAGTGCTTCCGTTATTTTCGGACGAAACGGCGTCTTTCTGACGGCAGACCATAACGCTGCATTCGTCCTCACGTCCTGAATCAGCTGGCGTTGTCGTTCGGCACTCTGCCCGTCTACCGGTCTGAGCATGGTGCCCCACGCTGCCAGTCCAGCCAGGAGGCTCGCCAGAAACCAGAAGAGCACCCGATTCCAGGGACGGCTTTCGCACCAGCGTTCTAACAGGGTATCCACGCGTTACCCCTCGCTTTTAAGATGGAGGGTGAACATCCAGCGCCCCTGGCTGTCCTGCCGAAGCTCACCCGTCGTCCCGGGCGTAAAATCCGCTATTAGGCCAAGCGCATCGCGCAGAGCAGACAGGGCCGGCAGGGTTATGGCATACCCGCTCAGCATCAGAGCAGGGGGCTGATAGCGCAACTCCGTCAGCCAGACCTGTGCCGGAACGGCGCGGGAAAGGGATTCCAGCACCGGTTGCCATGCCCGTTGTTGCACGGTCTGCACGGGCATCTGCGCCTGTGCGGTCAGTCTTTGCCGGGCGACAAGCGCGTGCTGCACGGACTGCATTCCCGTCAGATCCGTTTGCAGCGCGCGCAGCCTCACGAGATGGTTCATCCGCAGACAGAAAATGGTCACGAACAGCAACAGCACTGTGCCGACACACATTGCGCCCCAGAAGCGCAGGCATCGCGAGCGCCGCTGCTGTCGCCACGGCAGAAAGTTCATGATGCTCATGCGGGTACCTCACTCATGGCCAAAGCCAGCGCAACAGTATAATCAGCGCCGCAGTCCGGTAATGGAGCATGATAACGTTCCAGGATTTCCCACGGGTCACGTCGGCTATCAAACAGCGCGATGTCATCTGGACCAAGAGCCAGCAGCGCCGATAGCTCAGCCATGCTTTCTGCTTCGGTAGTTAAGCGGCGTCCCCACTGGTGGCGCATAGCCCAGAGCCACTGCCGATCGTCCCGCCAGGCGATGCATTTCGCTGGTGCCACCGCAGGAAGAAGATTCGCCAGCGCGCTGGCATCCGGAGTAATGGTTACCAGCCGCAAACGCAGCGTTTTCGCCAGCGCCAGTAGGGTGTCGACCTCGTTATTTTGCGCGGCAGTCACGTGAAAGGTATTGCTGAAGGTATCCTGCGCGTAATCGAAACAGAGCGTTTCGGCAGACATCTCCAGTTCTCGCGCGAGCGCCGCACCGAGCCATGTTAGCTGCTCGCTGTCGCGCAGCGCAGCGGCCGGAAGGGGAAGCGACCGCTGCAGGGTGCGTGCTGCCGGGAAAGAGAGGAACACGCGGTGGTAGTGGGGCAGCGTTTTTCGCCAGTCGCGTAACGCATCAACCATCTGTTCTGGCTGACAAATTTTGCCGTCACGAATGATACCTTCGGCCAGAGGTATCGCCCACCAGCGGCGTAAGCACCAGCCAGACCTCTCCCGGGCCAACGAGACGATTCGCACCCTATCCTGTTGAATATGAACGCCCGTTTGCCATACTTTGAAAGCCATGCTTCACGATCTCCTTATCGCCCGTCGTCTTGACGGCTATATCAATGAATCAGGCTTGCCTTTATACTACCGCGCGATTGTTTAGAAACTGCCCAAGTGAAACCAAATGGGAAATCTCCGGTGAAGTTCGTAAAGTATTTATTCATCCTTGCAGTCTGTTGCATTCTGCTGGGAGCAGGCTCGATTTACGGTTTGTACAAATATATTGAGCCACAGCTGCCTGATGTCGCCACGCTTCGCGATGTGCGCCTACAGATCCCGATGCAAGTCTATAGCGCCGATGGCGAGCTGATGGCGCAGTATGGCGAGAAGCGCCGTATTCCGCTGACCTTAAACCAAATTCCACCCGTGATGGTGAAAGCCTTTATCGCCACGGAGGACAGCCGTTTTTACGAGCACCACGGTGTCGATCCGGTGGGAATTTTCCGTGCCGCGAGCATTGCGTTGTTCTCTGGTCACGCCTCTCAGGGGGCGAGCACCATTACGCAGCAGCTGGCGCGTAACTTCTTCCTCAGCCCTGAAAAGACGCTGATACGTAAGATCAAAGAGGTATTCCTTGCGATCCGTATTGAGCAGCTGCTGAGCAAAGACGAAATCCTTGAGCTGTACCTCAACAAAATCTACCTGGGCTACCGCGCCTATGGCGTGGGGGCTGCCGCACAGGTGTACTTCGGCAAGCCTGTTGAGCAACTCACCTTAAGCGAAATGGCCACCATAGCCGGGCTGCCAAAAGCGCCATCCACGTTTAACCCGCTCTACTCGCTCGATCGCGCCACCGCGCGTCGCAACGTCGTCCTCTCACGTATGCTGAGTGAAGGCTACATCAGCCAGAGCGAATACGACCAGGCGCGTAACGATGTCATTGACGCTAACTACCACGCCCCTGAGATCGCCTTTGCATCTCCTTACCTGACCGAAATGGTTCGCCAGGAGATGGTGAATCGCTATGGTGACAAGGCCTATGAAGATGGCTATCGCGTGTACACCACCGTCACCCGCAAAGTCCAGCAGGCGGCTCAGGAAGCGGTACGGAACAACGTGATGGACTACGATATGCGTCACGGCTATCGCGGCCCGTCAAACGTGCTCTGGAAAGTGGGCGAAAGCGCGTGGGACAGCAAAAAAATCACCAGTACGCTGAAGGCGCTGCCAACCTATGGTCCGCTCCTGCCTGCCGTGGTAACGCAGGCCGATCCTCAGGAAGCCGTTGCGACGCTCGCGGACGGCACCTCCGTCTCTCTGCGCATGGACGGTGTCCGCTGGGCGCGTCCGTACCGCTCGGATACCCTACAGGGCGCAACGCCGCGTAAAGTGACCGATGCAGTTCAGACCGGGCAGCAAATCTGGGTGCGCAAAGTAGGCGAAGCCTGGTGGCTGGCACAGGTGCCGGACGTCAACTCGGCCCTGGTCTCTATCAATCCACAGAACGGTGCGATCCTGGCCCTGGTCGGCGGGTTTGATTTCAACCAGAGCAAATTTAACCGCGCCACGCAGGCGCTGCGTCAGGTCGGTTCCAATATCAAACCGTTCCTCTACACGGCCGCGATGGATAAGGGACTGACCCTCGCCAGCATCCTCAACGACGTGCCAATTTCCCGCTGGGATGCCGGTGCCGGTTCCGACTGGCAGCCGAAGAACTCCCCTGCGGAGTATGCCGGTCCTATTCGTCTCCGTCAGGGTCTGGGGCAGTCGAAAAACGTGGTGATGGTGCGCGCCATGCGCGCGATGGGCGTCGACTATGCCGCAGAGTATCTGCAGCGCTTCGGTTTCCCGGCACAGAACATCGTTCGCACCGAGTCGCTGGCGTTAGGCTCAGCCTCCTTTACGCCGCTTCAGGTCGCCCGCGGGTACTCGGTGATGGCTAACGGCGGCTTCCTGGTTGACCCATACTTCATCAGTAAAATCGAGAACGATCAGGGCGGCGTGCTGTTCGAAGCGAAGCCGAAAATTGCCTGCCCTGACTGCGATATCCCGGTCATTTACGGCAATACGCCGAAATCCGAGGTGCTTGAGAATAAGGACATGGAAGACCCTGCCGTGTCGCAGGAGCAGCAGAACGGCGTTGTGCCGCAGCCGCAGCTCGAGCAGGCGAACCAGGCGCTGGTGGCGCAGACCGGCGCGCAGGAGTACGCACCGCATGTGATCAACACGCCGCTGTCGTTCCTGATTAAGAGTGCGCTGAACACCAACATCTTCGGTGAACCGGGCTGGCAGGGTACCGGCTGGCGCGCAGGACGCGACTTGCAGCGCCATGATATCGGCGGTAAAACGGGGACAACCAACAGCTCGAAAGATGCGTGGTTCTCCGGCTACGGTCCGGGCGTGGTGACCTCGGTCTGGATCGGCTTCGACGATCACCGCCGTGATTTAGGTCGTACCACGGCATCCGGCGCGATTAAGGATCAGATTTCCGGCTACGAAGGCGGAGCGAAGAGCGCGCAGCCGGCCTGGGATGCCTACATGAAGTCCGTTCTTGAAGGTGTGCCGGAGCAGCCGTTAACGCCGCCGCCAGGCGTGGTGACGGTCAATATCGACCGCAGCACCGGTCAGCTTGCCAACGGCGGTAATAGTCGCGAAGAGTATTTCATTGAGGGCACCCAGCCAACCACACAGGCGGTGCACGAGGTGGGTACAGAGATTATCGATAACGGCGAAACGCACGAGCTGTTCTAACCACAAAGCAAAACGGCAACCTCTGGTTGCCGTTTTTGTGTTTGCTCCCTCTCCCGTGGGAGAGGGTTGGGGCGAGGGCATCAGGCCACTACAGTCGCCCCTGCCCCTTCAACCACTCCCGTACCAGGAACAGCGCGCTCACGTTGCGGGCCTCATTAAAGTCAGGGTCTTCCAGCAGATCCATCAGGTGCGCTAACGGCCAGCGAACCTGCGGCAACGGCTCCGGCTCATCCCCTTCCAGCGATTCAGGATAGAGATCTTCAGCCACCACGATATTCATTTTGCTGGAAAAATAGGACGGTGCCATGCTCAGCTTTTTCAGGAATGAAAGCTCATTAGCCCCGAACCCCACCTCTTCTTTCAGCTCGCGATTCGCCGCTTCAAAGACGGTTTCACCCGGGTCGATAAGCCCTTTCGAGAACCCGAGCTCGTAAGATTCCGTTCCCACAGCGTATTCGCGGATCAAAATCAGATGATCGTCGACAATGGGAACAATCATCACCGCTTCGCGCGAAGAAGGGCGCATACGTTCATAAACGCGACGCACACCGTTGCTGAACTCCAGATCCACACTTTCGACATTAAACAGGCGCGATTTGGCGACAGTTTCAACATTCAGAATGGTGGGTTTTTGTAATGGTTTGCTCATCTTGATGGGTCTTAGCAGTGAGAACTGGCGTTATTGTGCGATACGCTGCACGGTTTCGGCAATGTCAATTGTTCTTTATTTACATTTATGCAACGTATTTGGGATCAATCCTCAATTCAAAACAAATGTCAAGAGGTTGAAATGTTTCCAGGAATTTGCTGATATCGCGCCATAACAGGCTTTGCTATCATCACCGGTCACTGGGATGCGCTTCAGAATGCTCAAGTTCGACTCCATACTTGCCGATAGCCAACCACAGACTCTCATTCAATGTAAAGGTGCTACTGACTACACCTGTAAGAAGATAAGTAAGATGGGGAAAGCATGAGCACCATTTTGATTGTTCTCGCTGCTATGCTGGCCGGTGCGTTGGTTGCAGGGTGGTTGTACAGGCGCCGCGTACAGCGCCGTTATCGCCTGCCCTTTTTAAATGCATTTGCGGGTGCGAGCACGCGTAAACTTACGCAAGACGAGCGCGATGCGGTTGAAAACTATCTCGAAATCCTGAACCGTACTCAGTTAACGCCTGGGCCAACGGGAGCCACCGCTGCGCCCGTCGCGCTAAATCTTAATGCACAAAGTGATACCGTGCTCTGCGTGACGCGCTCCATCACGCGCTATGGCATCACTACTGATGACCCTAACAAATGGCGCTATTACCTTGATTCCGTCGAAGTGCATCTGCCCCCGTCCTGGGAGCAATACATTAACGACGAAAACAGCGTTGAGCTGATTCACACCGACTCGTTGCCCCTGGTTATCTCGCTTAACGGCCATACGCTGAATGAATACCTTCAGGAAGCCCCTCGTTTTGCGCTGGAACGCGCCAGTTCAACGCAGGCCTCCATTCGTGGCGAAGAGACTGAGCAGATTGAACTGCTGAATATTCGCCAGGAAACCCATGAAGAGTACGCTTTGAGCCGCCCGGACGGCATCCGCGAAGCCATTCTGATCGTTGCTGCCTTCCTGCTCTTTTTTATCTGCCTCCTCACGCCGGATGTGTTTGTCCCCTGGCTGGCTGGCGGTGCGGTTCTGCTGCTGGCGGGCGGGCTTTGGGGGCTCTTTGCCCCACCGGCCAAAACCTCGTTGCGCGAAATCCACTGCCTGCGCGGAACGCCAAAGCGCTGGGGCCTCTTCGGTGAAAACGATCAGGAACATCTCAACAATATCTCGCTCGGTATTATCGACCTGATCTACCCGCGCCACTGGCAACCGTGGATCGCGCAGGACCTGGGGCAGAAAACCGACATTGATATCTACCTTGACCGCCACGTTGTGCGTCAGGGGCGCTTCTTATCTCTGCATGATGAAGTGAAAAATTTTCCGCTTCAGCATTGGCTTCGCAGCACGGTCATTGCCGGCGGCGCCGCGCTGGTCTTAGTCATGCTGCTGCTTTTCGTGCCGCTGGATATGCCCATCAAATTCACCCTGTCGTGGATCAAAGGGGCGCAAACCATTGAAGCGACCAGCGTCAACAAACTGGATGAAGCCGGCGTGCGCGTGGGGGACACGCTGCGCCTGAAGGGAACCGGGATGTGTAATATTCACACCCCGGGGGCGTGGAACACGCGCCAGAACTCACCGTTTATGCCGTTCGATTGCTCACAAATTATCTGGAACGACGCACCGCCGCTGCCGCTACCGGAATCCGAAGTCGTGAATAAAGCCACGGCTCTTACCCAGACGGTTAACCGCCAGCTGCACCCGAAACCGGACGATGATTCACGCGTTAGTCCCGCACTGCGTTCGGCCATTCAAAAATCGGGCATGGTTCTGCTGGATGATTTTGGTGACATCGTCCTGAAAACGCAGGATCTTTGTTCCTCTCAGGATGAGTGCATACGTCTTAAAAATGCCCTGGTAAACCTCGGGAACAGTAAAGACTGGGACTCGCTGGTGAAACGCGCCGAAGCGGGACGACTGGATGGCGTCAACGTGCTGCTGCGGCCGGTTAGCGCTGAATCTCTGGATAACCTGGTCGCTACCTCGACGTCACCGTTCATGATGCGCGAGACCACCCGTGCGGCTCAGGCGCTGAACAGCCCGGCACCGGGCGGCTTTGTAATTGCAAGCGATGAGGGCAGCGACCTGGTCGATCAGCCTTATCCGCAGGTGGCGCTTTATGATTATCCGGCGCAGGAGCAGTGGAGCCAATTCCAGCGCCTGGCGCAGATGCTGATGCAAACGCCGTTCAGCGCAGAAGGGATTGTCACGAGTATTTATACCGACGCCAACGGCACTCGCCATATCGGCCTGCACCGGATGCCGGATAGCGCTGGGCTGTGGCGCTACATCGGCACCTCGCTGCTGATGACCGCGATGCTGATCGCCATTTTCTGGAACAGTTTTATGGCCCTGCGCCGCTACCAGCGCTCACGCACGCGGCTTGCCGACATCCAGCAATATTATGAAAACTGCCTCAATCCTAAGCTGATCCCCTCGTCTGAGAGCCTGATCTGATAACGTCGTTGCGCGACAAGATGTGCTACCCTGTCGCGCACGTTTCTTCTGGCTGGAGTTCCCCTAATGCATCTTGATATCGCCTGGCAGGAGGTTGATACCGTTCTGCTGGATATGGACGGCACGCTGCTCGATCTCGCCTTTGATAACTATTTCTGGCAAACGCTGGTTCCAGAAACCTATGGCGAACAGCAGGGGATCTCCCCGGCAGAAGCGCAGGCATTCATTCGTTCGCAATATAGCGCCGTGCAACATACGCTAAACTGGTACTGTCTTGACTACTGGAGCGAGCGCCTCGGTCTGGATATTTGTGCCATGACTACCGCCCAGGGCCCGCGCGCCGTTCTGCGCGAAGACACAGTGCCCTTTCTGGATGCGCTGAAAGCAAGCGGCAAGCGCCGTATCTTGCTGACCAACGCTCATCCACATAATCTGGCGGTGAAGCTGGAACATACGGGTCTGGCGTCGCACCTTGATTTATTACTTTCCACCCACACATTTGGTTATCCGAAAGAGGATCAGCGGTTGTGGCATGCGGTTAAGGAAGAGACGGGTTTGCAGCCGGAACGTACGTTGTTCATTGATGACAGCGAGCCCATTCTGGATTCTGCCGCAAGGTTTGGCATTCGCTACTGTCTGGGCGTCACCAATCCTGACTCTGGCCTGGCTGAAAAAAGCTATCTGCGCCACCCGGGACTGAACGACTATCGCCAGATGATCCCCTCACTGACCGTGAAGGAGACGCCATGAAAGAAAAACCCTCAGACGGGGTAAGACTGGATAAATGGCTGTGGGCAGCGCGTTTTTATAAAACGCGCGCCCTTGCCCGCGAGATGGTAGACGGCGGAAAAGTGCATTACAACGGCCAGCGCAGCAAACCGAGCAAGATGGTTGAGCTGAATGCCACCTTAACGCTGCGTCAGGGCAACGATGAACGTACGGTGGTGGTTAAAGCCGTTACCGAACAACGTCGTCCCGCAGCGGAAGCCGTAATGCTTTATGAAGAGACGGCGGAGAGCATTGAAAAGCGCGAGAAGACCGCGCTGGCGCGCAAAATGAACGCGCTGACGATGCCTCACCCGGACCGGCGGCCGGACAAAAAAGAGCGCCGCGATCTGATGAAATTTAAACACGGTGAGACTGATTAACCTCACCCGCACGAGAGATGAAAATGGCCCAACACGACCAATTACACCGCTATCTGTTTGAACAATTCGCCGTGCGCGGCGAGCTGGTCACCGTATCCGAAACCTGGAAACAGATTCTGGAAAACCACAATTACCCGCTGCCGGTGAAGACCCTGTTGGGCGAACTGCTGGTTGCCACCAGCCTGCTTACCGCAACGCTGAAGTTTGCCGGGGATATCACCGTGCAGCTGCAGGGCGACGGCCCGATGACGCTGGCGGTGATCAACGGCAATAACCAGCAGCAGATGCGCGGCGTGGCGCGCGTTCAGGGCGATGTGCCTGAAAATGCTGACCTCAAAACGCTGGTAGGGAACGGCTACCTGGTGATCACCATCTCCCCAGAGGAAGGTGAGCGCTATCAGGGCGTGGTCGGTCTGGAAGGCGATACCCTGGCAGCCTGCCTGGAAGATTACTTCATGCGTTCTGAGCAGCTGCCGACGCGTCTGTTCATCCGCACCGGTGAAGTGGACGGCCAGCCTGCTGCGGGCGGTATGCTGTTGCAGGTTCTGCCTGCCCAGGACGCTCAGACCAATGATTTTGAGCACCTGGCGACGCTGACCGAAACCATCAAAGCGGAAGAACTCTTCAACCTGTCGGCGACCGACGTGCTGTGGCGTCTGTACCACGAAGAAGAAGTGACCGTTTACGACCCGCAGTCCGTGGAGTTTAAGTGCACGTGCTCACGCGAGCGCTGCGCTGGCGCACTGAAAACCCTGCCGGATGAAGAGATCGACAGCATCATGGCGGAAGACGGCGAAATTGATATGCACTGTGACTACTGCGGTACGCACTATGTATTCAATTCGATGGATATCGCTGAGATCCGCAACAACGCCTCCCCGGCGGATCCGCAGGTTCACTAAACCTCTTTTCCCCTCACCTTAACCTTCTCCCCAAAGGGGAGAGGGCTGGGCTGAGGGGCAAAAAACTCCACCCAAGCTGAATCGTTTTCCCAATGTAACTCTTACGTAATTTTCTTACGTGTATGCGATTACATTCACATTCTTTCCGATAAAATCACCAGCCTTTAACCTTTTCGGAACATTTTCCCCACCCAAAAAGCGATTCCTGCGATAATCCGCCTGCGCCGTGACTGGAGTCGCAGCGTTTTCCGTTAGTAAGGGTTTTGTCCAGATGCGTGAATCTATGAGCCCCGTCGCGGTAAACAACCTCAGAAAAACCCTACAATTTCAGGCAGTACATATTGGCTAAGGAGCAGTGATATGCGTGTTACTGGTTTAACCCCGCAAGATCTCAAGGCTTATGGTATTCACGACGTCCAGGAAATCGTCTACAACCCCGACTACGATACGCTGTATCAGGAAGAGCTCAATCCAGCACTGGAAGGATACGAGCGTGGTGTGTTGACGAATCTTGGTGCTATCGCCGTCGATACCGGTATTTTTACCGGTCGTTCGCCGAAAGATAAGTATATCGTCCGAGACGAAACCACCCGCGATACGCTGTGGTGGGCTGACAAGGGCAAAGGGAAGAACGACAACAAACCGCTCTCCCCGGAAACCTGGCAGCACCTGAAAGGGCTCGTCACCCATCAACTTTCCGGCAAGCGTTTGTTTATTGTCGACGCTTTCTGCGGCGCTAACGCCGATACCCGTCTCTCCGTGCGTTTTATCACCGAAGTGGCCTGGCAGGCGCATTTCGTGAAAAACATGTTTATCCGTCCAACCGACGAAGAGCTGCAGGACTTCACCCCTGATTTCATCGTGATGAACGGCGCGAAATGCACCAACCCACAGTGGAAAGAGCAGGGTCTGAACTCCGAAAACTTTGTTGCCTTCAACCTGACCGAGCGTATCCAGCTGATCGGCGGTACCTGGTACGGCGGCGAAATGAAGAAAGGGATGTTCTCGGTCATGAACTACCTGCTGCCGCTGCGGGGCATCGCCTCCATGCACTGCTCGGCTAACGTCGGTGAAAAAGGCGACGTGGCGGTATTCTTCGGCCTGTCCGGCACCGGGAAAACCACCCTGTCCACCGATCCTAAACGTCGTCTGATTGGCGATGACGAACACGGCTGGGATGACGACGGCGTATTCAACTTTGAAGGCGGCTGCTACGCGAAGACTATTCGCCTGTCTGAAGAGGCCGAGCCGGATATCTTCCACGCTATCCGTCGCGATGCGCTGCTGGAAAACGTCACCGTGCGTGCCGACGGCTCCATCGACTTCGACGATGCGTCGAAAACGGAAAACACCCGCGTCTCTTACCCGATCTACCACATCGACAATATCGTGAAGCCGGTGTCAAAAGCGGGTCATGCCACGAAGGTCATTTTCCTGACGGCGGATGCGTTCGGCGTGCTGCCTCCGGTGTCTCGCCTGACCGCCAGCCAGACGCAGTACCACTTCCTCTCCGGTTTTACCGCCAAGCTGGCGGGTACCGAGCGCGGCGTGACGGAGCCAACCCCAACCTTCTCCGCCTGCTTCGGCGCGGCCTTCCTGTCGCTGCACCCGACGCAGTACGCTGAAGTGCTGGTGAAACGCATGCAGGCATCCGGCGCGCAGGCATACCTGGTGAACACCGGCTGGAACGGCACCGGCAAACGTATCTCTATCAAAGATACCCGCGCCATTATCGACGCCATTCTGGATGGTTCTCTGGACGACGCCGAAACCTTCACGCTGCCGATGTTTGACCTGGCGATCCCAACGTCGCTGCCGGGTGTAGATACGCATATCCTCGACCCGCGCAATACGTACGGTTCTCCGGAGCAGTGGCGTGAGAAGGCGGAATCGCTGGCGAAGCTGTTTATCGAGAACTTCGAGAAGTATACCGATACCCCGGCGGGTGCTGCGCTAGTGAGTGCGGGTCCAAAACTGTAGTCCATGTCGGGTGGCGGCTTCGCCTTACCCGACCTGTAAAAAAGGGTGGCTCGTGCCACCCTTTTTTCAACTCTCTTTCACCTGCCCCCGCGTCACCGGTACCGGCAGCCAGGCGCGAATGCTCAACCCACCCCGCTCGCTGGTGCCAATCTCCAGCAGTCCGTTGTGGTTATCAATAATACGCTGCACTATCGCCAGGCCTAAGCCCGTACCGCTGGTGCTGCGCGCGCTATCGCCGCGCACAAACGGCTGGAACAGATGCTTACGCTGCTCGGGCTTGATGCCCGGACCGTCGTCTTCCACCTGGAACCAGGCGCGGTTGAGCTCAGACCCGCTGCTGACCTTAATCCAGCCGTTGCCGTAGCGCGCCGCGTTGACCACCATGTTGGCGACCGCACGTTTAATGGAGAGCGGGTGCATACGAACCTGAATTTCACCGGCCTGAAGGTCGGTATCAATCTCGCGCTCGTAGCCGCTTTCCGCCGCCACGACTTCGCCCAGCACCGCGTTCAGATCCGCCATCTCCATCGGCATCTCCTGACCGGTGCGCAGGTAGTCGATGAACTGCTCAATGATGGCGTTACACTCTTCGATATCCTTGTTGATGGACTCGGCAAGATAACCATCCTCTTCTCCCATCATTTCCGTCGCCAGACGAATACGCGTTAGCGGCGTGCGCAGGTCGTGGCTGACGCCCGCCATCAGCAGCGTACGGTCATCCGCCAGCTGCTTCACGCCTGCCGCCATATGGTTAAAGGCACGCGTTACTGAACGGACTTCCGAGGCGCCATACTCACGCAGCGGAGGAGGAATAATCCCTTTACCGACCTGCAGCGCAGCGTGCTCCAGGTCGACCAGCGGTCGGTTCTGTATACGGATAAATAGCCACGCGCCGCCTATCGCCAGCAGCATAATCGCCAGGGTATAGCGGAACAGCGGTGAGAAATCGCCCTGATGGATTTCGGTCAGCGGAACGCGAACCCAAATATTGGGTGACAGCCAGGTTTTCAGCCAGACGACGGGCGAGCTTTTGTTGACCTCAACGCGCACTTCCGTTGGACCGCCCAGCTGCTGCGCCATCTGCTGGCTGAGGAATTCGTAGTGCTGCGCCCAGCGCAGGCCAGCGTCTTCCGCCGCTTCGTTGGAATAGAGCGAAATGCCCAGTTCACGGTAGATTTCACGGCGAAACGCCGGGGGAACGACGAGCTGCGTGCCGTCCTCCAGTTGCAGTTTATCGGTCATCAGCATACGGACTTCGTAGGCCAGGACCTTATTAAACTGCTGGAGGCTCGGCAGGATCGCAAAGTTCAACACCACCAGGTAGGTCGTCACCAGGCTGACGAACAGCAGGGTGACGATCAGTAACAGGGTGCGGGCAAACGAGCTTCGCGGCGAGAAGCGCATTCGCCTCATGCTTTAGAGCCGTCCGGGACGAACACGTAGCCCAGACCCCATACGGTCTGAATATAACGAGGATGCGCCGGATCTTCTTCCACCATGCGGCGCAGACGGGAGATCTGCACGTCGATAGAGCGTTCCATTGCGGAGTATTCGCGACCGCGCGCCAGGTTCATCAGCTTGTCACGGGAAAGCGGTTCACGCGGGTGGCTGACCAGCGCTTTCAGGACCGCAAACTCGCCGCTGGTGAGCGGCATCGGCTCGTCTTCACGGAACATTTCGCGCGTGCCGAGGTTCAGCTTGAACTTGCCGAAGGCAATAACGGCTTCTTCCTGCGACGGCGCGCCCGGCAGCTCGTTCGCCTGACGGCGCAGCACGGCGCGAATACGTGCCAGCAGTTCACGCGGGTTAAACGGTTTTGGAATGTAGTCGTCCGCGCCGATTTCGAGGCCAACGATACGGTCAACTTCCTCGCCCTTCGCCGTCACCATGATAATCGGCATCGGGTTGCTCTGGCTGCGCAGACGGCGGCAAATAGAAAGCCCGTCTTCGCCAGGCAGCATCAGGTCGAGAACCATCAGGTGGAAAGATTCACGGGTCAGCAGACGGTCCATCTGCTCAGCGTTCGCGACGCTACGAACCTGGAAGCCCTGCTCGGTCAGATAACGTTCCAGCAGCGCACGCAGGCGCATGTCGTCATCCACGACCAGAATTTTGTAGTTCTCTTGCATTGTGTGTACTCCCAAAGGTTCGGATAGTCTTTGTAACAGCGTATTCTAAAAAAGTGCACGTATTCGACCAGTTAATTCTGGTATAAATTCTAGTCGAAATTGTTACAAAGCATATTTAACAGCAGCTTATCTGCTCATTTCATCACATAAATCATTATTAATCCTGTCTGTTACACTGTGTGGTACGTATTGTGCGCAAGACAGTTAACCGGCAGGCAGCAAAGGCTTTACCATGAAAACGCCCCTGATCACCCGCGAAGGGTACGAAAAGCTCAAAAAAGAGATGGATTACCTCTGGCGCGAAGAGCGTCCTGAAGTAACCAAAAAGGTGACCTGGGCGGCAAGCCTGGGCGATCGCAGCGAAAACGCTGACTACCAGTACAACAAAAAGCGGCTGCGCGAAATTGACCGCCGGGTTCGCTATCTGACGAAGTGCCTCGAGAATCTTAAAATTGTCGATTACTCTCCGCAGCAGGAGGGCAAAGTGTTCTTCGGCGCGTGGGTGGAGATTGAAAACGACGATGGTGACACCCTGCGTTTTCGGATTGTCGGCTACGATGAAATTTTTGGTCGTAAGGATTACATCTCCATCGACTCCCCGATGGCCCGCGCGCTGCTGAAAAAGGAAGTGGGCGATCTGGCCATCGTTCAGACTCCAGCTGGTGAAGCCAGCTGGTACGTCAATGAGATCGTCTACGTAAAATAGTCCGAGAGCGCCCTCCCCGGCTGGCATTTTGCCGTGTCAGCCCGTATAACTATCCCCTGATTTTTTCGACTCAACAGATGATAAAGCCATGATGAATGATTCGCTCTGCCGCATTATTGCGGGTGATATTCAGGCCAGAGCCGAACAGGTAGAAGCTGCCGTTCGCCTGCTTGATGAAGGGAACACCGTGCCGTTTATTGCGCGCTATCGTAAGGAAGTCACCGGCGGTCTGGATGACACGCAGCTGCGTAACCTGGAGACCCGTCTCGGTTATCTGCGCGAACTGGAAGAACGTCGTCAGGCGATCCTCAAATCCATCGGCGAACAGGGCAAACTGACCAGCGATCTGGAAAGCGCCATTAACGGCACCCTGAGCAAAACCGAATTAGAAGATCTCTATCTGCCGTACAAACCGAAGCGCCGCACGCGCGGGCAGATTGCGATTGAAGCGGGCCTTGAGCCGCTGGCCGACCTGCTGTGGAACGAGCCGTCGCACGATCCGGAAACCGAAGCGGCGAAATTTATCGACGCTGACAAAGGCGCGGCGGACACCAAGGCCGCCCTCGACGGCGCACGCTACATTCTGATGGAGCGCTTCGCCGAAGACGCCGCGCTGCTCGCTAAAGTGCGTGATTACCTGTGGAAGAATGCCCACATCGTCTCTACCGTCGTCGCGGGTAAAGAGGAAGAAGGCGCGAAATTCCGCGACTATTTCGATCACCACGAACCGATTTCTACTACCCCTTCCCACCGCGCGCTGGCAATGTTCCGCGGCCGCAACGAAGGCGTGCTCCAGCTCTCCCTGAACGCCGACCCGCAGTTTGACGAGCCGCCGAAAGAGAGCCACTGCGAGCAGATCATTATCGACCATCTCGGCCTGCGTCTGAACAACGCCCCGGCGGACAGCTGGCGTAAAGGCGTAGTAAGCTGGACCTGGCGCATCAAGGTGCTGATGCACCTCGAAACCGAGCTGATGGGCACCGTGCGCGAACGCGCCGAAGATGAAGCGATTAACGTCTTCGCCCGTAACCTGCACGACCTGCTGATGGCCGCCCCTGCCGGCCTGCGCGCGACCATGGGTCTCGACCCGGGTCTGCGTACCGGCGTGAAGGTCGCTGTGGTTGACGGCACCGGCAAGCTGGTGGCGACCGATACCATTTATCCGCACACCGGCCAGGCAGCGAAAGCGGCCGTCGTGGTGGCGGCGCTGTGCGAAAAATACAACGTCGAGCTGGTTGCCATCGGCAACGGTACGGCCTCTCGTGAAACCGAGCGTTTCTACCTCGACGTGCAGAAGCAGTTCCCGAAAGTGACGGCACAGAAAGTGATCGTCAGCGAGGCCGGGGCATCCGTCTATTCCGCGTCCGAGCTGGCGGCCCAGGAATTCCCGGACCTGGACGTTTCCCTGCGCGGGGCAGTTTCTATCGCTCGCCGCCTGCAGGATCCGCTGGCGGAGCTGGTGAAGATCGATCCGAAATCCATCGGCGTGGGCCAGTATCAGCATGACGTGAGCCAGACTCAGCTGGCGCGCAAGCTGGATGCGGTGGTGGAAGACTGCGTAAACGCCGTCGGCGTTGATCTGAATACCGCCTCCGTTCCCCTGCTGACCCGCGTGGCGGGCTTAACCCGCATGATGGCGCAGAACATCGTCGCCTGGCGTGATGAGAACGGTCAGTTCCAGAACCGTCAGCAGCTGCTGAAGGTGAGCCGTCTGGGTCCAAAAGCATTTGAGCAGTGTGCGGGCTTCCTGCGCATCAACCACGGCGATAACCCGCTGGATGCCTCCACCGTTCACCCGGAAGCGTACCCTGTGGTGGAACGCATCCTGGCCGCCACCCAGCAGGCGCTGAAAGATCTCATGGGCGACAGCAGCGCCCTGCGCAACCTGAAAGCCGTTGATTTCACTGACGACAAATTTGGTGTGCCAACCGTCACCGATATTATCAAAGAGCTGGAAAAGCCGGGCCGCGATCCGCGTCCTGAGTTCAAAACGGCGACCTTTGCTGACGGTATCGAGACCATGAACGACCTGCTGCCGGGCATGGTGCTGGAAGGCGCGGTGACCAACGTGACCAACTTTGGCGCATTTGTGGATATCGGCGTGCATCAGGATGGTCTGGTGCATATCTCATCCCTTGCCGACAAGTTTGTTGAAGACCCGCACACCGTGGTTAAAGCGGGCGACATCGTGAAGGTCAAAGTGCTGGAAGTGGATCTGCAGCGCAAGCGTATCGCGCTGACCATGCGTCTGGACGAGCAGCCGGGCGACACCAACGCGCGCCGCGGCGGCAACGGCGGGGGCCGCGAACCGCAGCGTCCCGCCGCGAAAGCGGCAAAACCGCGCGGACGTGATGCTCAGCCTGCAGGCAACAGCGCGATGATGGATGCGCTGGCGGCAGCGATGGGTAAAAAACGCTAAGGTTGTAAATGCCCCTCACCCTAACCCTCTCCCCAAAGGGGAGAGGGGATCGCACGGTGCAGTCTTTTCCCCTCGTCCTCATGGGTGGGGGAATAAATTCATATCGAAATATATGAAACCGATTGCATAGCCATATTTAAACCACTAATTATCACCCCGTTAACAAATACTCCCCTTTTCGTTTTCCAGGCAATTCAGCAAATATTGAGCAAGGTCAAACAGGCCGTAAATTAATACCGCAAACAACATTCCGTCACAGTTTTAATATTGCTGATAAAAACTATTCTCATTATCATCCCATAGTAGATAATTTAACCTTTCGTGGAATCAGGCGTTATGCAATTCACTCCAGACAGTGCATGGAAGATTACCGGTTTTACCCGCGAAATCAGCCCAGCCTATCGGCAAAAGCTGCTGTCGCTGGGCATGCTGCCCGGCTCGTCATTTCAGGTCGTGCGCGTGGCGCCGCTAGGGGACCCGGTTCATATCGAAACCCGCCGCGTGAATCTGGTCCTGCGTAAGAAAGACCTCGCATTAATAGAAGTCGAAGCCTTATCCCGATAACAAGCCAGCGGTTTCAGTGAGTCTAAAAAATGAAAAAGTTAACTATTGGCTTAATTGGCAATCCTAATTCCGGCAAGACCACGCTTTTTAATCAACTGACCGGGGCACGCCAGCGCGTAGGCAACTGGGCGGGCGTGACGGTTGAGCGTAAAGAGGGCCAGTTCACGACGACAGACAACCAGGTGACGCTGGTTGACCTTCCCGGCACCTACTCCTTAACCACCATTTCGTCACAAACCTCGCTCGATGAGCAAATCGCCTGTCACTATATTCTTGGCGGCGACGCGGACCTGCTGATCAACGTGGTCGACGCCTCCAATCTCGAGCGTAACCTTTATCTGACGCTGCAGCTGCTGGAGCTGGGTATCCCCTGCATCGTGGCGCTCAACATGCTCGACATCGCAGAGAAACAAAAGCTGCGCATTGACGTCGATGCCCTCTCCGCGCGCCTGGGATGCCCGGTCGTTCCGCTGGTTTCGACGCGCGCTCGCGGTATTGATGCGCTGAAGCTGGCCATTGACTGTCATGCGGGAAATCGCGACGTTGAGCTGGTGCATTACGCGAAGCCCCTCCGGCGTGAAGCCAATGTGCTGGCGCAGGAGATGGACACCGGTATGCCAGCAAAACAGCGCCTGTGGCTTGGCCTGCAGATGCTGGAAGGGGATATCTACAGCCGCGCTTACGCCGGGCATGCGGCCGATAAGCTGGACGCGACGGTGGCTCGTCTTAGCGACGAGCTGGACGATCCGGCGCTGCACATCGCCGATGCCCGTTACCAGGCCATCGCCTCGATTTGCGACGTGGTGAGTAACGCGCTGACGGCGGAACCCAGCCGCTTTACGGCGGCGGTGGATAAGGTCGTGCTTAACCGCTTCCTGGGTTTGCCGATCTTTCTGCTGGTGATGTACGTGATGTTCCTGCTTGCCATTAACATCGGTGGCGCACTGCAGCCGATTTTTGACGCCGGTTCCGTCGCGGTCTTCGTCCACGGGATCCAGTGGGTAGGTTACAACCTGCACTTCCCGGAATGGCTAACCATCTTCCTCGCGCAGGGGATCGGCGGCGGTATTAATACCGTTCTGCCGCTGGTGCCGCAGATCGGCATGATGTACCTGTTCCTCTCGTTCCTGGAAGATTCCGGCTACATGGCGCGCGCGGCGTTCGTGATGGATCGTCTGATGCAGGCGCTGGGCCTGCCGGGTAAATCCTTCGTCCCGCTGATCGTCGGCTTCGGCTGTAACGTGCCGTCGGTGATGGGCGCACGCACCCTGGATGCGCCGCGTGAACGTCTGATGACCATTATGATGGCGCCGTTTATGTCCTGCGGTGCACGACTGGCGATCTTCGCGGTCTTTGCGGCAGCCTTCTTTGGCCAGCAGGGCGCGCTGGCGGTCTTCTCGCTCTACGTGCTGGGCATCGTGATGGCGATCCTGACCGGTCTAATGCTGAAGCACACCATAATGCGCGGTGAAGCGTCACCGTTCGTGATGGAGCTGCCGGTGTACCACGTCCCCCATCTGAAAAGCCTGGCGATCCAGACCTGGCAGCGCCTGAAAGGCTTCGTCCTGCGCGCTGGTAAGGTGATTGTCATCGTCAGTATTTTCCTGAGCGCGCTGAACAGCTTCACCCTCAGCGGACAGGCGGCAGATAACATTAACGACTCTGCCCTCGCCTCCGTCAGCCGCGTCATCACGCCGGTCTTCAAACCGATTGGCGTGCATGAGGATAACTGGCAGGCAACCGTCGGGCTGTTTACCGGCGCGATGGCAAAAGAGGTGGTTGTCGGTACCCTGAATACGCTCTACACCGCCGAGAACATTCAGGAGCAGGAATTTAATCCGGCAGAGTTTCATCTCGGTCATGAGCTGCTGGGTGCCGTAGAGGAAACCTGGCAGAGCCTGAAGGACACCTTCAGCCTAAGCGTGCTGGCGAACCCGATTGAAGCGAGCAAAGGCGACGGCGAAATGGCGACGGGTGCCATGGGGGTGATGAGCGAGAAATTTGGCAGCGCGTCCGCCGCCTACAGCTACCTCATCTTTGTTCTGCTCTACATTCCTTGCATCTCCGTGATGGGGGCGATAGCCCGCGAGTCCAGCCGCGGTTGGATGGGCTTCTCTATCCTGTGGGGGCTGAATATCGCTTACTCGCTGGCGACGCTGTTTTATCAAACCGTCAATTTCAGCCAGCACCCGCGCTACAGCCTGGTCTGCATTCTCGCGGTTGTGCTGTTTAACGTGATAGTGCTCGGTCTGCTGCGGCGGGCACGCAGCCGCGTCGACATCGACCTGCTGGCAAACCGTAAAACCGCCGCGACCTGCTGCAGCAGCCCGGCGGGCGACTGTCACTAAGGAGTACACCGCATGGCATCGTTGATTCAGGTTCGTGACCTGCTTGCTCTGCAGGGGCGAATGGAGGCGAAACAGCTGAGCCTCAGCCTGCATACGCCGCAGCCGATGATCGATGCCATGCTGGAAAGACTGGAAGCCATGGGGAAAGCCGTGCGGATTCAGGAAGACGCGGAAGGCTGTCTCTCCGGCAG
Organism: Enterobacter sp. 148H3; assembly: GCF_034107425.1. Taxonomy (NCBI): domain Bacteria; kingdom Pseudomonadati; phylum Pseudomonadota; class Gammaproteobacteria; order Enterobacterales; family Enterobacteriaceae; genus Enterobacter; species Enterobacter sp. 148H3. The sequence goes on from NZ_JAWNEI010000011.1 coordinate 57,085, forward strand.
TTGTAAAAGCTGTCCGGAAGGAAAGGCCTGCCTCAGGGAGTGGTGGGCACTGCGTTAATAAAGCCAGGCATTGCTGCCTGGCTTTGTCGTATTACTTGTAGACGTCCGCCGTTGCGCGTACGTTTTTGGTCTGTTTTTCTGCGCTGGTGACGACGTAGTACGTTCCGCCCAGCTCATCCGCTTTCTTCGAGAGCTCTCTGCGAGCATCCATCGGCGCGGTGGTGTCAGACGTAGAAATTTCACCAATTTTCGTCAGATTCATGCTGGCAACTTTATCTTTTTCCAGCTCTTTTGCCGCAAAGACGCCAAATGACAGTGACCCAATAACCAGAGAAGTGACAATACCTGTAACAAGTTTCATAGCCTGACTCTCCATAGGATTGTTGTTTTGATTATCGTAGGCAGAACAACCGCAACGACATCTGGAGTATGGTTGCGGTGTGTTACTTTTTCCAGGCAGGATAGAAAATAATCAGTCGAAACGTTGACTTAACGCAATCAGCGCTGAACAAAATTCCGTCGGATGAGAGATAAACGGGGCATGTGCAGCTTTGGCAACGATCTGCGATTCGCTGTCCGGCCAAAGCGAATCCAGCAGCGGAGCCACTTTGCGCGGCACAATTCCGTCGAGGTAGCCATAGATACGCAGGTGCGGCATCGTCAGGGCGGCCAGCGGCTCGCGCAGGTCAACCGTTTTCAGGAGTTCCAGTCCGCCGTTTAGCACCTCAACCTCCGGCATCGGCAGCGACAGCACGGTCTGCTTCAGCGTACGGGCATCCTGACGCGCGGTTTCAGTACCCATCGTCTGCAGCGCGAGGAACCGCTCTACTGTCCGCTGGAAATCGTCGCTCAGCTGCTGCTGGAACCCCGCCAGCACCTCTGGCTTGATACCGGGCCACGCGTCCCGCGCGCTAAAACAGGGCGACGACGCCACCGTCACCAGCGCTTTTACGCGGTCAGGTTTCGACAGCGCAATCTGGCTCGCCACCAGCCCGCCCAGGCTCCAGCCCAGCCAGATGGCATTTTGCGGAGCAGCGTTCAGAACCTGCTCCGCCATCTCATCAAGCGACATGGCCCCAAAACCGCGGCTGCGGCCATACCCCGGCAAATCCACCAGATGCAGCGTGAAATGCGAGGCGAGTTCCTCGCTTACGCAACGCCATACTTCAGCATTCAGTCCCCATCCGTGCAGCAGCACAAGATGGCAATTTCCTGTCCCGACGGTCTGCCACCACAGCGTCTTCATCAGTTACTGTTCTCTTTTTTCACATGGAGGTTGCACATGCTAACAGTACCTGGGTTGTGCTGGCTATGCCGAATGCCGCTGGCACTAGGCGGGTGGGGCATCTGCTCCGTCTGTACGCGATCGCTGCAATGGCGTATCGGGATCTGCCCACAATGTGGTTTACCGGCCACGAGTCCCGCTTTGCCCTGTGGCCGTTGCCTGAAAAAGTCGCCGCCGTGGAGCGCGATGGTGGCGGTGGATGATTATGTTCCGCCGCTGAACAGGCTGATCCACGCGCTGAAGTTTTCCGGGCAGAGCTCGCTGGCACAGCCCCTTGCTCGCCTGCTGTTGCTGGCGGTTTTGCAGGCGCGACGTCAGCGGGCACTGCCGAAAATCGACATGGTGGTGAGTGTCCCCCTATACCGACGTCGTCACTGGCGGCGCGGCTATAACCAGAGTGACCTGCTCTGCCGTCCCCTCGCACGGTGGCTCGGCTGTCGGTATGATGCCCGCGCGCTGACACGTGTTCATGCCACCGCCATCCAGCATCAGCTCAGCGCCCGGCTTCGCAAAAGAAACCTCAAAAACGCCTTTCGCCTTGAATTGCCGGTCGACGGGCTCCATATCGCGATTGTGGATGATGTTGTCACCACAGGCAGTACCGTTGCTGAACTTTCCCGACTGCTTTTGCAAAGCGGCGCCGCGTCGGTTCAGGTATGGTGTCTGTGCCGTACCTTGTAGCCCTTCTTCAATGGGCGTATGATTATACCCAGGTAATTTAGTCAACTATTAGGCCAAAGCTATGATCCGTATTTCCGATTCTGCACAAGCGCACTTTGCCAAACTGCTGGCAAATCAGGAAGAAGGGACGCAGATCCGCGTGTTTGTGATCAATCCAGGCACTCCGAATGCAGAATGTGGTGTTTCTTATTGTCCTCCGGACGCTGTGGAAGCTACTGACACTGCCCTTAAGTTTGAACAGCTCACCGCCTACGTTGATGAGCTGAGCGCACCGTATCTTGAAGATGCGGAGATCGACTTCGTCACCGATCAGCTGGGTTCTCAGCTGACACTGAAGGCGCCGAACGCGAAAATGCGTAAAGTGTCTGACGATGCCCCTCTGATGGAGCGCGTTGAGTATCTGCTGCAATCCCAGATCAACCCACAGCTGGCGGGCCACGGCGGCCGTGTTTCCCTGATGGAAATCACCGACGAAGGTTTTGCCATCCTGCAGTTTGGCGGCGGTTGTAACGGTTGTTCAATGGTCGATGTCACCCTGAAAGAAGGGATCGAGAAGCAGCTGCTGAACGAGTTCCCGGAACTTAAAGGCGTGCGTGACCTGACCGAACACCAGCGCGGCGAGCACTCTTACTACTGATTCATTGCCCATCTGTATTGCCCGGTGGCGCTGCGCTTACCGGGCCTACAAAACCCTGCTCCCCCTCTTCGCTCCCCTCTATATGTTGACCTGCGTCTCATAATTCACATTTTGCCTGCCAGGGTGATTCTCAATCACGTCATGTTACCCGTATCATTCTCATGGGCACTAAGCACACCCATAACAGCCGACTAAACTTAATCGTTTAAAAGGCATCAGTATTAGTGCCGTTACTTCTCTGTTCCCAGTTGGGACAATCGGAATTTGTCGTTGAAACAATGACGTTACCCATAACAATTCAAAGGCCAGGTAAATCATGCCATTAGTCATCGTTGCTATCGGTGTTGTGTTATTACTGCTCTTGATGATCCGTTTCAAAATGAACGGATTTATCGCTCTGGTTCTGGTGGCACTTGCAGTCGGTCTGATGCAAGGGATGCCGCTGGTGAAAGTTATCAGCTCGATTAAAGCCGGTGTCGGCGGCACGCTCGGCAGCCTGGCATTGATCATGGGCTTCGGCGCCATGCTCGGTAAAATGCTGGCGGACTGCGGGGGCGCGCAGCGTATTGCCACCACGCTTATCGACAAATTCGGTAAGAAGAACATTCAGTGGGCAGTAGTGTTAACCGGCTTTACCGTTGGTTTCGCGCTGTTCTATGAAGTGGGCTTCGTATTGATGCTGCCGCTGGTGTTCACCATTGCGGCTGCCGCGAGCATCCCGCTGCTGTATGTCGGCGTGCCAATGGCTGCGGCGCTGTCCGTGACCCACGGCTTCCTGCCGCCGCACCCGGGTCCAACCGCTATCGCGACCATCTTCCACGCGGATATGGGTAAAACCCTGCTGTTCGGTACGATTCTGGCGATCCCGACGGTGATTCTGGCCGGCCCGGTTTATGCCCGCTTCCTGAAGGGCATTGATAAGCCGATTCCGGAAGGTCTGTACAGCGCCAAAATCTTCACCGAAGAAGAGATGCCGGGCTTTGGCGTCAGCGTCTGGACCTCCCTGGTACCGGTGATCCTGATGGCGATGCGCGCCGTGGCGGAGATGATCCTGCCTAAGGGTCATGCGTTCCTGTCCGTGGCGGAATTCCTGGGTGACCCGGTGATGGCAACGCTGATTGCCGTGCTGATCGCGATGTTCACCTTCGGTTTGAACCGTGGCCGCTCCATGGATCAGATCAACGACACGCTGACCTCTTCCATCAAAATCATTGCCATGATGCTCCTGATCATCGGCGGTGGCGGTGCATTCAAGCAGGTTCTGGTCGACAGCGGCGTGGACAAATACATCGCCGCCATGATGCATGAAACCAACGTATCGCCGCTCCTGATGGCCTGGTCTATTGCCGCGGTTCTGCGTATTGCGCTGGGTTCAGCGACCGTTGCGGCGATCACCGCAGGCGGTATCGTTGCCCCGCTGATTGCGACCACGGGCGTAAGCCCTGAGCTGATGGTTATCGCCGTCGGTTCCGGTAGCGTGATTTTCTCTCACGTTAACGACCCTGGCTTCTGGCTGTTCAAGGAGTACTTCAACCTGACGATCGGTGAAACCATCAAGTCCTGGTCCGCGCTGGAAACCATTATTTCGGTGTGTGGTCTGGTCGGGGTGCTGCTGCTCAACATGGTGGTCTGATGCCCTAAGTCGGGTGGCGGCTACGCCTTACCCGACCTGCATGAGCACTGCCTGATAATAAAAAACCCGCCACTGGCGGGTTTTTTATTACTTCTTACCAGCAGCTTTTCGCCGCTTATCCAAATCCTTGATCAGCCTGTTCACCCCATCATCGGCAAACATCGCCTCAAGCGTGGTGGACAGCTTTCGACGCCAGTTCTTGTACTGATAGCTGGTGCCTGGGATGTTCACCGGCTCCGCCATATCAATCCAGTCTTCCGGCTGCAGCCCCAGCAGAGCGCTGTTGCTGTCGGCAATATAGCGCTGCAAACCGCGATTGAGGGTCGCGGTCATCGACATCAATGACGCTTTATGTCCCGCACGTTTCGGCAGACAGCCCTGCTTGTGCAGAGCATCCAGTAGCCCCTGTTTGGAAAGCTCGCGATCCTGATACAGGCCGTGTAACACCTCCTCATCAGGATACAGGCCCAGCGTTTTGCCAAGGGTCAGATCGCCGCTTTCCCAATAGCCACGAAGCGTAGGAAGGTCATGCGTCGTCGCGACTGCCATTGACTGTTCAGGGTACGCTTGCGGCGCGCGGAAGGTTTTCTCATGGTCATTTTCAAAATAGAGCACTTTATAGGAGTAGACGCCGCTGTCGCGGAGCTTGCTGACAATTTCCACCGGCACGGTACCGAGATCTTCACCGATCACCATGCACTGATGGCGCTTGCTTTCCAGGGCCAGGATCGACAGCAGATCGTCAACCGGATACTGCACATACGCCCCGTGATCGGCCGTTTCACCGTACGGGATCCACCACAGACGCAGCACGGACATTACGTGGTCAATACGCAGCGCGCCGCAGTTCTGCATGTTAGCGCGCAGCAGGTCGATAAACGGCTCGTAGGCGCGCTCCGCCATGACGTGCGGATCCATCGGCGGCAATCCCCAGTTCTGGCCCAGCGGGCCAAGGATATCCGGCGGCGCGCCGACAGAGGCTTTCAGACAGTAAAGCTCACGGTCACACCAGGTCTCCGCGCCGCCTTCCGCCACGCCCACGGCCAGATCGCGATACAGGCCAATCGGCATTTTATAGCCCTGGCTCACCTGCCAGCAGGCGGCAAACTGGCTGTAAGCCAGCCACTGCAGCCACAGGTAGAAGTCCACTTCATCGGCATTTTTTTTACAGAACGCTTTCACTTCAGGCGTGTCGACGCTCTGATACGCTTCGGGCCAGACCGGCCAGCCCCAGCGCATTTCGTCCTCTTTTACCTGATATGCGTGCAGCGCATCGAACGCCGCCTGCCAGTACAGGCTCTCGCCCTCCTGCGTCACGAACTGGCGGAACGCCGCCATCTGCTCGTCATCGCGCTGCGAAAAGCCTTTCCACGCCAGACGCAGCGCGGCCATTTTCAGCGCCGTGACGGTGGAATAGTCCACCCAGTCGGCTTCGCGCGCCTGCTTCAGCGCCTGCTGTGTGGTGCTGAGTTTCCACCACGCCTGCGCCTCTTTGCTGTTTTTGAAATCATCTAAGGCGTTAACGTCGATATAAATAACGTTCAGCCAGCGACGGGACGACGGACTATACGGGCTGGCGCTCTCCGGGTTGGCCGGATAGAGCGCGTGGATTGGGTTGAGACCGATAAACGCGCCGCCGCGCTCGCCCACGGATGCCAGCATCTTTTTCAGATCGCCAAAATCACCGATGCCCCAGTTGCTGTCGGAACGCAGAGTGTAGAGCTGCGCGCAGGCGCCCCACAGCTTTTTGCCTTCAAGCAGCGCCTGCGGCTCGTAGCAGCGTTTTGGCGCGACGATCACCCGGCAGTGGAAACGCAGATCGTCCTGGGTGAGCGTTAAGGTGTGATACCCCTCCGGCAGCTTTGCCGGAAGGTTTAACGTTTTGCCGCCGGTGGCGTGACCTTTATGCTGATGCCCCTCTTCGGTGGTAAGAAGCCAGCTAAACTCGCCGCGCCCCTCCACCGCCAGCGGCATCTTTTTGCCTGCGGTGAATACCTTCACGTTCGGCACCGGAGCAGCCGACGCTTTCGCGTCGGTTTTGTGCATGGCATCCAGCAAACGTCTTTTGGTGTCCGCACCAATAGACTGCGGTTTGCCGTGCGCATTGATGTAACTGAGGCTAATTCCCGCCGCCTGCGCGGCACTGTCCAGACGTTTACTCTCCATCGCGCTTCCTTAGCGTTTTGCCTGCCAGATACGGGCCTGATAATCACGGATTGAGCGGTCAGAGCTGAACATACCGCAGCGGGCGGTATTCAGGATGCACGCGCGGGTCCACGCTTCCTGGTCGCGATACAGCACGTCGACCTGCTTTTGCGCTTCAACGTAGGCCGTGAAGTCCGCCATTACCAGATAAGGGTCACCGCCGTGTTTGTCCATGCTGTGCAGCATCTGGTCAAACGCGTGCTTATCGCCGTCGCTGTATTTGCCGCTCTCAAGCTCCTTCAGCACCGCATCGAGGACTTTGTCTTTCTTACGCCATTTCACCGGGTCATAGCCTTTGGCCTTGATGGCTTTCACCTCTTCCACCGTATGGCCGAAGATAAAGATGTTCTCTTCGCCCACCTTCTCGGCGATTTCGACGTTCGCCCCGTCGAGCGTGCCGACGGTCAGCGCGCCGTTCAGCGCTAGCTTCATGTTGCCGGTACCGGAGGCTTCTTTTCCTGCGGTTGAAATCTGCTCGGAGATATCCGCCGCCGGGATCAGCATTTCCGCCGCCGAGACGCAGTAGTCCGGCAGGAACACTACCTTCAACTTGTCGCCCACTTTCGGATCGCTGTTGATCGCCGCCGCCACTTTATTGATGGCGAGGATAATGTTTTTCGCCAGGTAGTAGCCCGGCGCCGCTTTCGCACCGAACAGGAACACGCGCGGCACGCGGTCGGCCTGCGGGTTCTCGCGGATCTCTTTGTACAGCGCCAGAATGTGCAGCAGGTTCAGGTGCTGGCGTTTGTACTCGTGCAGACGTTTGATCTGGATATCGAATATGGCGTTCGGGTTGATCTCAATCCCGGTACGCACTTTCACAAACTCCGCCAGGCGAACCTTGTTCTCCAGCTTGATCGCCCGGTACTGCTCGCGGAATTTCGCGTCGTCAGCGTATTTTTCCAGGTTGATGAGCTGGTCCAGATCGTTGGCCCACTCTTTCTTCAGGGTCTTATCCAGCAGGCCGGCCAGCAGCGGGTTGCACTGCTTGATCCAGCGACGCGGCGTGATGCCGTTGGTCACGTTGTGGAATTTGGTTGGCCACAGCTGGTGGTATTCCGGGAAGAGATCTTTGACCACCAGATCCGAGTGCAGCGCCGCCACGCCGTTCACCGCAAAGCCGCTGACCACGCACATATTCGCCATGCGCACCTGCTTATCGTGAACCACCGCCAGCTTCGCCCAGACCGCCTTGTTGCCCGGCCAGGTTTTATCCACGAGCTTTTTAAACTGGTCGTTAATTTTGTTGATGATCTGCATGTGGCGCGGCAGCAGCGTTTTCACCAGCTTCTCATCCCAGCACTCAAGCGCTTCTGGCATCAGGGTGTGGTTGGTGTAGGCAAAGGTACGGCTGGTGATGGCCCAGGCGTCATCCCAGCTCAGCTGGTGCTCGTCGATCAGCACGCGCAGCAGCTCCGGGATGGCAATGGTCGGGTGCGTGTCGTTGAGCTGAATCACTTCAAAGTCCGGCAGCTGCGCCAGCTTGCGGCCCGCCAGGTGATGGCGACGCAGAATGTCCGCCACGGAGCAGGCGCACTGGAAGTACTGCTGCATCAGGCGAAGCTTTTTACCGGCCAGGTGGTTGTCGTTCGGATAGAGGACTTTGGTCAGCTTCTCGGCGTCGATGCCCTGCTGCTCGGCGCGCAGGAAATCGCCGTCGTTGAATTTGGTCAGGTTAAACGGATGCGCGTGCTTCGCCTGCCACAGACGCAGCGGCTGCGCCACGCCGTTACGGTAGCCAAGCACCGGCAGATCCCAGGCTTCGCCGGTGATGGTGAACGCCGGTTCCCAGAGACCCTGCTTTGTCACTTTCCCGCCAATGCCAACCTGTACGTCCAGCTGCGCGTTGTGGCGGAACCACGGATAGGTATTGCGATGCCAGTCGTCCGGCGCTTCCATCTGATGCCCGTCGGCAAACGACTGACGGAACAGGCCGTACTGATAGTTCAGACCATAGCCAATCGCCGACTGGCCGACGGTCGCCATGGAGTCCAGGAAGCAGGCCGCCAGGCGTCCCAGGCCGCCGTTGCCCAGCGCCGGGTCAATCTCTTCTTCCAGCAGGTCGGTCAGGTTAATGTCGTGTTCTTTAAGAACGTCACCGACCTCCTGATACCAGCCGAGGTTCAACAGGTTGTTGCCCGTCAGACGGCCAATCAGGAATTCCATTGAAATGTAGTTTACATGGCGCTGGCCTTTTACCGGTTTTGCCAGGGGCTGAGCATCCAGCTGCTCTGCGAGCGCACCGCTCACTGCCTGCCACCACTGGTGAGGCGTCATTTCGTTTGCAGCATGAAGGCCAAAACGCTGCCACTGACGCGTCAGGGCAGCCTGGAATTGAGCTTTGTTGAAGGTAGGCTGTGACATAGGGGATCGGCATCCTTTAGAAAGAAAACACAAGTTGGCGCTAGTGTGCCTGGCTCATTTCCCCTCTTCCTCCTCCCGAGGGGGATTAGACAGGGAGGAGTAGCGGGGATGAGCATAAAAGTGTGATCGAGGCCACTCTCAGAGCATAGTTCGAGTGTGCCCGTAAGATAAAAAAGTAACCCGGGAGAATGTCAAAGAAATGAAATGCAGTTTTGGGTGAAATTAAAACGTTCTGAAATGATTACTTACGTAGAATAATAATTTGGCCATCGGGGTGCACCTCAGGAGACTATTACTCTCACTCAACTTTACCCGCACTTTATTAAATTTGACGTCACTATACCTTTCTGAAACCAGTTTCAGCGCAGCGGCAATGTATCCAGACAAACCAGCTGTGACGCGGCGTTAAACCCCTTCTGAGAAAGTTCCAACATTTGCCTGAATGTTTTGTGACAGAGTGCAAATTCAGAGCCACAAAACCCAGACATAACTTGCAATAGTTCTCTTTCTGTTCGACCTTATATCCTATTAATTACGAAGCGCAAAAAAAATAAAATCTCTCGTTCCCCACAGTGAAGTGAAACCTATGTTGATTCCGTCTAAATTAAGTCGCCCGGTTCGCCTTGACCATACAGTGGTCCGCGAGCGTCTGTTGGCTAAACTTTCCGGCGCGCATAATTTCCGACTGGCGCTGGTTACGAGCCCTGCAGGTTATGGAAAAACAACGCTCATTTCGCAATGGGCCGCGGGTAAGAGCGATCTTGGCTGGTATTCCCTCGACGAGGGCGATAACCAGCAAGAGCGTTTTGCCAGCTATCTGATTGCCGCCATACAGCAAGCAACCCATGGACACTGCGTCGCCAGTGAGGTGATGGTGCAAAAGCGCCAGTACGCAAGCCTGTCCTCCCTTTTCTCTCAGCTGTTTATCGAACTGGCCGAATGGCATCGCCCGCTTTACGTGGTGATAGATGATTACCATCTCATCACTAACCCGGTAATTCATGAATCGATGCGTTTCTTCCTGCGCCATCAGCCGGAAAACCTGACCTTAGTCGTGTTGTCACGCAACCTGCCGCAGCTGGGTATTGCCAACCTGCGCGTGCGCGATCAGCTCCTGGAAGTGGGCAGCCAGCAGCTGGCCTTTACCCACCAGGAAGCGAAACAGTTCTTTGACTGCCGCCTGAACTCACCGATTGAGGCCGCCGAAAGCAGCCGCCTGTGTGATGACGTTGCCGGCTGGGCCACGGCGCTGCAGCTCATAGCGCTCTCTGCCCGGCAAAACAACAGTCCGGCACATCAGTCTGCGCGGCGCCTGGCGGGCATCAACGCCAGCCACCTTTCTGACTATCTCGTGGATGAGGTGCTGGACAGCGTCGATCCCTCAACGCGTAATTTCCTGCTGAAAAGCTCTCTGCTGCGCTCCATGAACGATGCGCTCATCGTGCGGGTGACGGGCTGTGAAAACGGCCAGCTGCAGCTTGAAGAGATTGAACGTCAGGGCCTTTTCCTGACGCGCATGGACGATCCGGGCGAGTGGTTTAGCTATCATCCGCTGTTTGGTAGCTTCCTGCGCCAGCGCTGTCAGTGGGAGCTGGCGGTTGAACTGCCGGAGATCCACCGCGCCGCTGCCGAAAGCTGGATGGCGCAAGGCTTCCCGAGCGAAGCCATCCACCACGCGCTGGCCGCCGGTGATGCCAGCATGCTGCGCGATATTCTCCTCAATCATGCGTGGGGCCTGTTTAACCACAGCGAGCTGACGCTGCTGGAAGAATCCCTCAAAGCCCTGCCGTGGGAAAGCCTGCTGGAGAACCCGCGTCTGGTGCTGCTGCAGGCCTGGCTGATGCAGAGCCAGCATCGCTACAGCGAAGTGAACACCCTGCTGGCGCGCGCCGAGCAGGAGATGGAAAGCGAAATGGATACCACCCTGCACGGCGAGTTCAACGCGCTGCGCGCTCAGGTGGCGATTAACGATGGCGACCCGGACGAAGCTGAACGGCTGGCGATGGTCGCGCTGGATGAACTGCCGCTGGCCAACTTCTACAGCCGCATCGTGGCGACCTCCGTGCACGGCGAAGTGCTGCACTGCAAAGGCGACCTCACGCGTTCGCTTTCACTGATGCAGCAAACCGAACAGATGGCGCGTCGTCATGATGTCTGGCATTACGCGCTGTGGAGCCTTATCCAACAGAGCGAGATTTTATTCGCGCAGGGGTTCCTGCAGGCCGCCTGGGAAAACCAGGAAAAAGCGTTCCAGCTGATTCGTGAACAGCATCTGGAACAGCTGCCGATGCACGAGTTCCTGTTGCGTATTCGCGCCCAGCTGCTGTGGGCATGGTCGCGTCTGGATGAAGCGGAAAGCTGCGCCCGTCAGGGTGTGGATGTTCTTTCCAGCTTCCAGCCTCAACAGCAGCTGCAGTGCCTGGCGCTGCTGGTGCAGTGCTCGCTGGCGCGCGGCGATCTCGACAACGCCCGCAACCATCTTAACCGCCTGGAAAACCTGCTCGGCAACGGCCAGTATCATAGCGACTGGGTGTCAAACGCCGACAAGGTCCGAGTGATTTACTGGCAGATGACCGGCGATAAAAAATCCGCCGCCAACTGGCTGCGCCAGACGCCAAAACCGGAATTTGCCAACAACCACTTCCTGCAGAGCCAGTGGCGCAATATTGCCCGCGCGCAGATCCTGCTCGGTGAATTAGAGCCCGCTGAGATTGTGCTGGAGGAGCTGAACGAGAACGCGCGCAGCCTGCGCCTGATGAGCGACCTGAACCGCAACCTGCTGCTGCAAAACCAGCTTTACTGGCAGGCGGGTCGTAAAAATGATGCCCAGCGTGTGCTTCTGGAAGCGCTGCAGCTGGCTAACCGCACCGGGTTTATCAGCCACTTTGTAATTGAAGGGGAAGTGATGGCGCAGCAGCTGCGCCAGCTGATTCAGCTCAACACGCTGCCGGAACTGGATCAGCATCGCGCCCAGCGCATTCTGCGCGAGATTAACCAGCATCATCGGCACAAGTTCGCGCATTTCGATGAGAACTTTGTTGAACGTCTGCTGAACCACCCGGAAGTGCCGGAACTTATCCGCACCAGCCCGCTCACCCAGCGCGAATGGCAGGTTCTGGGGCTGATTTATTCAGGCTACAGCAACGAGCAGATTGCCGGTGAGCTTGCGGTGGCGGCGACCACCATCAAAACGCATATCCGCAATCTGTATCAGAAGCTGGGCGTGGCGCATCGTCAGGATGCGGTGCAGCATGCGCAGCAGCTGTTGAAGATGATGGGATACGGCGTTTAGGTTTGTGCGGCCTGATGCCCTCACCCACAGGGAGAGGGCGCACGGCTTTTCAACACAACTCTAACTGCAAATTATTATCTTTAATTACCTGCATCACGCCCGCCGGCGGCATCACGTCGGTATAGACCGCATCCACCATGCTGATGCTGCCCATGTTCACCATCGCGTTACGGCCAAACTTGGAATGATCCACCACCAGCATCACGTGGCGTGAATTTTCAATAATCGCGCGCTTGGTGCGCACCTCGTGGTAATCAAACTCCAGCAGCGAGCCGTCGCTGTCGATACCGCTTATCCCCAGAATGCCGAAGTCGAGGCGGAACTGCGAGATAAAGTCGAGGGTGGCTTCGCCGATAATTCCGCCGTCGCGGCTGCGCAGCTCGCCGCCCGCGAGGATGATGCGGAAGTCGTCTTTCTGCATCAGGGTATTGGCCACGTTCAGGTTGTTGGTGACCACGCGCAGGTTCTCGTGATCCAGCAGCGCATGGGCGACCGCTTCCGGCGTGGTGCCGATATCAATAAACAGCGTCGCGCCGTTCGGGATCTGGCTGGCGACCTTGCGGGCGATGCGCTCTTTCTCTGCCGTCTGCGTGGCTTTACGGTCATGCCAGGAGGTGTTGACCGAGCTGGACGGCAGCGCCGCGCCGCCGTGGTGGCGAAGAATACGGTTCTGATCGGCCAGGTCGTTCAGGTCACGACGGATGGTTTGTGGGCTGACGGCAAACTGCTCCACCAGCTCTTCGGTGCTGACGTATCCCTGTTTTTTTACCAGTTCGATAATGGCGTCATGACGTTGTGTTTGTTTCATCAATTATCCCTGAGAATTATGTTCGTTTTCGCGCATGGAGCGTGTCGGCAAAGGCCATCGCCAGCCCCACGGCCAGCCCGGCGACGTGCGCACCGTTGGCGATAGACATACCAAACAGATCAAACCATCCGGCAATTAGCCATATTAACGCAAAGGTTATCAATCCGCGTTGCAGATAGATGCCGCTTTGCGGATCGCGCTCCCCGCGAAGCCAGACGTAGCCCATAAGGGCATATACGACACCCGACAGCCCGCCGAACCACGGCCCGCTGAACTTGTGCTGTACGTAGCCGCTCAACAGCGCGCTGATGATGGTGATAACGATCAGCTTGCCGCTGCCCAGACGCTTTTCAACGGCACCGCCGAGATACCACCACCAGAGCAGGTTAAAGAGGATATGCATCACCGAGAAATGCATCAGCGCGTGGCTAAAGTAGCGCCAGACGTCAAACTCAAGAGACGGGTCATAGGGCCACGCCAGGGCAATCATTACGCTCTGGTCGCCGACCACGTTCATGATAATGAAGACGATGATGCAGGCCGCCATCAGCAGCAGCGTAAACGGGCCCGCGCGCTCGCGAATGGTGGCGAGGAAAGGAAAGCGGCTGTAGTGCAATCCGCTGCCGGTCTGGCCGGACTGCCAGCTGGCCGCAAGATAGCGCGGGTCGCCAGGGTTCTCAAGAAAACGCGCCAGCTCCTCGTTTACCCGTCCGGCCTGGCTCTCATCGGCCAGCCAGACGTCGGTCTGCGTATGTTGTTGAATAGTCAGAATAACGCCCTGCGTCGCCATATAGTCGACAAACGCCTGGGCGACACGCGGGTTAGTAAAAGAGGTGATCATCAACATGGGCAGCGGTCGCTTATTTCCACACAAAAGAGGACAGTATAGCGGGATCAGCGCTCAAAAGCGTATTCCACTTCCGCCGGGAAATGGCGATGCCAGGCATCGAAACCACCGTCGACGCTGTAAACCGCGTCGTAACCCTGCTGAAGCAGATACTGCGCCGCGCCTTTGCTGCTGTTGCCGTGGTAGCACATGACCATCACCGGCGTGTCGAAGTCGTTATCGCGCATAAACGCGCCCAGCGTGTCGTTGGTGAGATGGAACGCGCCCGGCGTATGGCCCATCGCAAAACTCTGCGGATCGCGGATGTCCACCAGCACTGCTTTTCCCTGGTGCATCTTCTGGTGGGCTTCTTCTACGTTAATACATTCAAACTGATCCATGGTGTTCTCTTTACAGTGGTCAACGACAAGATTTTACCCCGTAGTGTACGTCCTGGCGGCGGGTAAACGCCATTATGTTATCCATATCACTCTAAATTGTTTTTTTGATGTTACCAAAAGCGCGTTCCTTTGCTATTATGAGCGATATCGAACATTTCTGAGCTTTAACGAAAATGCATGAGGGTGTTATGGAAACCAAAGATCTGATTGTGATAGGCGGTGGCATCAACGGTGCCGGTATTGCGGTCGATGCCGCAGGACGCGGTTTGTCCGTACTGATGCTGGAAGCTAACGATCTCGCCTGCGCGACGTCGTCCGCCAGCTCCAAACTGATTCACGGTGGCCTGCGCTACCTGGAACACTACGAATTCCGCCTGGTCAGTGAAGCGCTGGCCGAACGTGAAGTGCTGCTGAAAATGGCCCCGCATCTGGCGATTCCGATGCGCTTCCGCCTACCCCATCGCCCGCATCTGCGTCCGGCGTGGATGATCCGAATCGGTCTGTTTATGTACGATCATCTGGGTAAACGCACCAGCCTCCCGGGTTCGAAAGGGTTGCGTTTTGGCTCAGAATCGGTCCTTAAGCCGGAAATCGTGCGCGGATTCGAATATTCCGACTGCTGGGTGGATGATGCTCGCCTGGTGCTGGCGAATGCGCAGATGGTTGAGAAGAAAGGTGGCGAGGTGAAAACCCGCACCCGCGCAACCGCTGCCCGTCGTGAAAATGGCCTGTGGATTGTGGAAGCGGAAGACATTGATACCGGCGAGAAATTCAGCTGGAAAGCGCGCGGCCTGGTGAACGCTACCGGCCCGTGGGTGAAGCAGTTCTTCGACGACGGCATGCATCTGCCTTCTCCATACGGCATTCGCCTGATCAAGGGCAGCCACATTGTGGTGCCGCGCGTGCATACCCAGAAGCAGGCTTACATCCTGCAGAACGAAGACAAGCGCATCGTGTTTGTGATCCCGTGGATGGACGAATTCTCGATCATCGGTACTACCGACGTGGAGTACAAAGGCGATCCGAAGAACGTCGAGATCGACGAGAGCGAAGTGAACTACCTGCTCAAAGTGTATAACGCGCACTTTAAGAAACAGCTGTCGCGCGACGACGTTGTCTGGACCTACTCCGGCGTGCGTCCGCTGTGCGATGACGAGTCTGACTCACCGCAGGCCATTACCCGCGACTATACGCTCGATATTCACGACGTTGACGGTCAGGCGCCGCTGCTTTCCGTGTTTGGCGGTAAGCTCACCACCTACCGCAAGCTGGCCGAGCACGCGCTGGAAAAACTGGCGCCGTACTATAAAGGCATTGGCCCGGCATGGACCAAGGGCGCGGTATTGCCCGGCGGTGATATCGGCGATAACCGCGATGATTACGCCGCGAAGCTGCGCCGTCGGTTCCCGTTCATCACCGAAGGAATGGCGCGCCACTATGCCCGCACCTACGGCAGTAATACCGAGCTGATTCTGGGCGATGCGAAGGACATTGCGGATCTGGGCGAGCATTTCGGCCACGAGCTGTACGAAGCCGAACTGCGTTACCTGGTTGAGCACGAGTGGGTGCGTCGTCTGGACGATGCTATCTGGCGTCGTACCAAAGAAGGGATGTGGCTCAACGCCGAGCAGCAGTCTCGCGTGGCGCAGTGGTTACTGCAAAATGTGGGGAAGCGTGAGCTGTCGCTGGCATCGTAATACGACTGGTGCGGACTGATGCCCTCACCCTGCCCCTCTCCCACAGGGAGAGGGAACAAACACTAAAAACGGCAACCGAGGTTGCCGTTTTGCTTTTATAGCCTCACCGGATCAATATGCCAGATCGTCTCGGCATACTCCTTGATGGTCCGGTCTGACGAGAAATAGCCCATATTGGCGATGTTGTACATCGCGGCGCTGGTCCATTTCTCCGGCTGGCGATAAAGTTCATCCACCTTATCCTGACAGTCCACGTAGCTGCGATAATCCGCCAGCACCTGGTAGTGATCGCCAAAGTTAATCAGCGAATCCACCAGATCGCGGTAGCGGCTCGGTTCATCAGGGCTAAACACGCCGGTCGCGATCTGCGTTAGCACCTGACGCAACTCTTCATCCTCTTCGTAATACTGACGCGGCGAGTAGCCTTTCCTGCGCAGCGCCTCCACCTCTTCCGTCGTATTACCGAAGATAAAGATATTCTCATCGCCCACGTGCTCCAGCATCTCGACGTTCGCCCCGTCCAGCGTGCCGATGGTCAGC
Organism: Enterobacter sp. 148H3; assembly: GCF_034107425.1. Taxonomy (NCBI): domain Bacteria; kingdom Pseudomonadati; phylum Pseudomonadota; class Gammaproteobacteria; order Enterobacterales; family Enterobacteriaceae; genus Enterobacter; species Enterobacter sp. 148H3. Next base: position 73,454 of record NZ_JAWNEI010000011.1, read on the forward strand.
GCGCCGTTGAGGGCAAACTTCATGTTACTGGTACCGGATGCCTCCGTTCCCGCCGTGGAAATCTGTTCAGAGAGATCCGCCGCCGGGATGATCAGCTGCGCCAGGCTGACGCTGTAGTTCGGAATGAACACCACCTTCAGCTTGTCGCCAATGTCCGGATCCTGGTTAACCACCTTCGCCACGTCGTTGATGAGATGAATAATGTGCTTCGCCATGTAGTAGGCGGAAGCCGCCTTACCGGCGAAGATCTTCACGCGCGGCACCCATTCAGCCGTCGGATCGGCCTTGATGCGGTTGTAATGGGTGATCACGTGCAGCACGTTCATCAGCTGACGCTTGTATTCGTGGATGCGTTTGATCTGCACGTCGAACAGCGCTTTCGGGTTAGCGACCACGTTGAGGTGCATCGCCAGCCAGACCGCCAGACGCTTTTTGTTCAGCAGCTTTGCTTCCCGTACGGCTTTGTTCACCGTCGGGAAATCAATATGCTGTTCCAGCTCGCTCAGCTGGCTCAAATCGGTACGCCAGGTGCGGCCGATATTCTCGTCCAGCACCTCAGAGAGCGGCTGGTTGGCCAGCGCCAGCCAGCGGCGCGGCGTGACGCCGTTGGTCACGTTGCAGAACCGCGTCGGGAAGATCTTCGCGAAGTCCGCAAACAGCGACTGCACCATCAGGTTCGAGTGGAGCTCGGACACGCCGTTGACCTTGTGGCTGATGACAACCGCCAGCCAGGCCATGCGCACGCGACGACCGTTCGACTCATCAATGATGGACGCGCGGCTCAGCAGGCCGGTATCGTTCGGATACTGCTCCTGCAGCGTCTTAAGGAAGTAGTCGTTAATCTCAAAGATAATCTGCAGATGGCGCGGCAGGATTTTGCCGAGCATGTCCACCGGCCACGTCTCCAGCGCTTCGCTCATCAGCGTGTGGTTGGTGTAGGAGAACACCTGGCAGGTCACCTCAAAGGCGTCATCCCAGCTGAACTTATGCTCGTCGATCAGCAGGCGCATCAGCTCCGGAATAGAGAGCACCGGGTGGGTGTCGTTAAGGTGGATCGCGGTTTTCTCCGCCAGGTTGGCGTAGGTTTTGTGCAGCTGATGGTGGCGGCTGAGGATGTCCTGAATGGTCGCCGAAACGAGGAAATACTCCTGACGCAGGCGCAGCTCGCGACCCGAGTAGGTCGAGTCATCCGGGTACAGCACGCGGGACACGTTCTCGGAGTGGTTTTTATCCTCCACCGCCGCGAAGTAGTCACCCTGGTTAAATTTACCGAGGTTAATTTCGCTACTGGCCTGGGCACTCCACAGGCGCAGCGTGTTGGTGGCGTCGGTATCGTAGCCGGGGATAATCTGGTCGTAGGCCACGGCCAGGATCTCTTCCGTTTCTACCCAGCGGGATTTTTTCCCTTCCTGCTGGATACGCCCGCCAAAGCGCACCTTGTAGCGCGTGTTGTGGCGCTTGAATTCCCACGGGTTGCCGTACTCCAGCCAGTAGTCCGGCGACTCTTTCTGACGCCCGTCGACGATGTTCTGTTTGAACATACCGTAGTCGTAGCGAATACCGTAGCCGCGGCCCGGCAGCGCCAGCGTCGCCAGCGAGTCGAGGAAGCAGGCGGCGAGACGCCCCAGACCGCCGTTGCCGAGGCCCGGGTCGTTCTCTTCGTCGATCAGCTCTTCTAAATCTAACCCCATCTCTTCGAGTGCGGTTTTGACATCGTCATAAATACCGAGCGACAGCAGCGCGTTGGACAGCGTGCGGCCAATCAAAAATTCCATCGACAGGTAGTAAACCTGACGCGTCTCCTGCGAGAGCTGGGCGCGGTTTGAGCGCAGCCAGCGTTCAACTAAGCGGTCACGCACGGCAAACAGGGTGGCGTTCAGCCACTCGTGCTTGTTGGCAATAACCGGATCTTTCCCGATGGTGAACATCAGCTTGTAGGCGATGGAGTGCTTTAACGCCTCAACGCTGAGCGTGGGTGAAGAGTAGCTAAATGGAGCGTTCATATCAGTAACTTCGCCTCGTTACATCAAGCGTTGATAGAGATCGCGGTATGACTGCGCCGCGACGTGCCAGCTAAAGTCCATGGACATCGCCTGACGCTGAACGTAACGCCAGAGTGATGGACGGGACCACAAGACGAAAGCACGCCGAATCGCCCGAAGCAGCGACCAGGCATTACTGTCCTCAAAGACAAATCCGCTGGCGATACCGTCCGCCAGATTTTCCAGAGAGCTGTCGGATACGGTATCCGCCAGTCCGCCCGTGCGGCGCACCAGCGGCAGCGTGCCGTATTTCAGACCATAAAGCTGCGTCAGGCCGCAGGGTTCGAAACGGCTTGGCACCAGAATGACGTCCGCGCCGCCCATAATTCGGTGAGAGAACGCCTCGTGGTAGCCAATCTGCACGCCTACCTGTCCCGGGTGTTCCGCGGCGGCGGCAAGGAAACCTTCCTGCAGCACCGGGTCGCCCGCGCCGAGCAGCGCCAGCTGTCCGCCCTGCTCCAGTAAACCGGGCAGCGCCTCCAGCACCAGATCCAGCCCTTTCTGGCTGGTCAGGCGGCTCACGACGGCGAACAGCGGCACTTTATCGTTAACCTTCAGGCCCATCGCAATCTGCAGCTGGCGTTTGTTTTCCGCTTTGTCTTCAACGGAATCACGGCCATAGCGCGCCGCCAGCAGGAGATCGGTTTCCGGGCTCCAGATCTGTTCATCCACGCCGTTCAGAATGCCCGACAGGCGGCCTTCGCGATGGCGCTGCTGCAGCAACCCTTCCATGCCATAGCCAAACGCCGGCTGGGTGATCTCACGCGCGTAGGTTGGGCTCACCGCCGTGATGTGATCGGCGTAGTACAGACCCGCCTTCAGGAACGAGATCTGCCCGTTAAACTCCAGACCGTGCATGTTAAAGAACGACCATGGCAGATCGATGTCATTCATGTGATGGGCGTAGTACATCCCCTGATACGCCAGGTTATGCACGGTAAAGACCGATTTCGCCGGGTGGCCGCGCGCGGCGAGATACGCCGGGGCAAGCCCGGCGTGCCAGTCATGCGCGTGCACCACATCCGGACGCCAGAACGGATCCAGCCCCGTCGCCATTTCTGCTCCAACCCAGCCGAGCAGCGCAAAGCGCAGCACGTTGTCGGTGTAGGCGAACAGGTTCGTATCGTGATACGGGCTGCCCGGGCGATCGTATAAGTGCGGCGCGTCGATCAGGTAAATCCCTACGCCATTGTAATGTCCAAACAGCAGGGTAATGCGTCCGGCAAACGTTTCACGGCGGGTCACCACTTTTGCATCGGGTATACCGCGCCGGATATCCGGAAAGGCGGGCAGCAGGACTCGGGTATCCACGCCTCCGGCGATTTGCGCCGCCGGTAATGCGCCAAGCACATCTGCCAGTCCGCCCGTTTTTAATAACGGGAACATCTCAGAACATACGTGTAAAACCTGCATCATCGCTCCTGTTTGATCTGCAGCTTCCGCAACATTTCCCGTGTGACTAACACGATCCCCTCTTCCGAACGGTAGAAACGACGCGCGTCTTCTTCCGCATTCTCCCCAATAACCATCCCTTCAGGGATGACGCAGGCACGGTCGATCACGCAACGACGCAGACGACACGAGCGCCCTACCCAGACATCCGGCAGCAAGACTGCCGAATCGATATTACAGAATGAATTTATCCGCACGCGCGGGAACAGCACCGACTGCACCACGACCGAACCGGAGATAATGCACCCACCGGACACCAGCGAGTTCAGCGTCATACCGTGGCTGCCGGAGCGGTCCTGCACGAATTTGGCCGGCGGTAGCGACTCCATATGGGTACGAATCGGCCAGTTCTGGTCATACATATCCAGTTCAGGCGTGACCGATGCCAGATCGAGGTTCGCTTTCCAGTAAGCTTCCAGCGTACCCACATCGCGCCAGTAGGGTTCCGCATTCGGATCGGACTGTACGCAGGACAGCGGGAATGGATGTGCATACGCCATGCCAGCTTTCGTGATTTTCGGAATGATGTCTTTACCGAAGTCGTGGCTGGAGTTTTCGTCTTTGTCGTCTTCTTCCAGCAGCTCATAAAGATAATCTGCGTCAAAGACATAGATCCCCATGCTGGCGAGCGATTTGGTGTCATCGCCCGGCATGGTTGGCGGGTTCGCCGGTTTTTCAACGAAGTCGATAATTTTGTCGTCGGCATCCACGTGCATGACGCCAAACGCCGTCGCTTCGGCAACGGGCACAGGCAGACACGCCACGGTGCAGCGCGCCCCTTTTTCGACGTGGTCGATCAGCATGTGGGAGTAATCTTGCTTGTAGATGTGGTCCCCGGCGAGGATCACGATGTATTCCGCGTTATAGCGACGAATGATGTCGAGGTTCTGGGTCACCGCATCCGCCGTACCGCGGTACCAGTTCTCGCCGTGAACGCGCTGCTGAGCAGGAAGGAGATCGACAAACTCGTTCATCTCTTCGCTGAAGAATGACCAGCCGCGCTGGATATGCTGAACCAGCGTGTGCGACTGATACTGCGTAATGACGCCGATGCGGCGAATGCCCGAGTTCAGGCAGTTGGAGAGCGCAAAGTCGATGATGCGGAACTTACCACCAAAGTGAACAGCCGGTTTGGCGCGCTTGATGGTCAAATCTTTCAGACGGGTACCACGCCCACCCGCAAGGATCAGGGCAACCGTTTTTAATGGTAGCTGGCGTGCCAACATTAAGGGATCGTTCTTCTCTAATCTAACCATGACTAACTCCTTTTTTATCATCTTTGGAATACGCACACTCCGTGCGCAGGCCCGTGCCAGACAGCCATTACTACCGGATTATCCGCTCCGGCAAAGGGGGGAACGGCGCGCCACTCCCCGTCAGGTAAAACAATCTCTGCGACGTCATCCGTCGCGTTCAGCGTGACCAGCCATTTATCCGACAGCAGGATTTGCAGGCGTGGTACGCCGTGTTGCCACTCTTGCGCGCTTAAAGGTTGCGCGTCTTTATTCAGCCAGCGAACGTTGCCGTCACCCTCTTCCCACCAGCTGTTGGCGGTCAGCGCGGGGATCTGCTGGCGAAGATGGATCAGCGCAGCGGTGAAATGAATCAGCCCGCTGTTGGCTTCCCCCCAGTCGAGCCAGGTTAAGGTGTTGTCCTGGCAATACGCATTGTTATTACCGTGCTGGCTGTGACCATGCTCATCGCCTGCCAGCAGCATCGGCGTGCCCTGCGACAATAAAAGCGTTGTCAGCAGCGCATGAACGCTGGCGCGTCGCCGCTCAATGACGTCGAGGCTTCCGCCTAACCCTTCTATACCATGATTAAAGCTATGGTTATTGTTAGTGCCATCGCGATTCTCTTCGCCGTTTGCCTCATTGTGTTTCTGATTGAAACAAACGCAGTCCCTGAGCGTAAAACCGTCGTGCGCCGTCAACAGGTTGACGGTGGCCGACGGGCGTTTGCCGTCGCGTTTAAAAAGATCGCTCGACGCGGCAAAGCGTCCGGCAAATTCCCCCAGCGACAGATTGCGTTCCAGCCAGAAGCGGCGTACGGCGTCGCGGTAGTGATCGTTCCACTCGGCAAACAGCGGCGGGAAATTCCCGACCTGATAACCGCCTTCGCCAATGTCCCACGGCTCGGCAATGAGCTTCACCTGCGAGAGCACCGGACAGTTTTTTATCGCCTCGAACAGCGGAGCCTGCCGGCTGAACGCCGGCGTGCGCCCCATCACGGGCGCCAGGTCGAAACGAAAACCGTCGACGTGGAACGTCTCCACCCAGTATTTCAGGCATTCATACGCAAAATGCGTGACCGCCGGATGGCTGAGGTTGAGCGTGTTACCGCAGCCGGTCCAGTTCTCATAATCGCCATCCAGCCTGATCCAATAATAGCTACGGTTATCAATTCCGCGCATGGAGAGCGTCGGACCGTCAAGATCGCTTTCTGCACTGTGGTTGAGCACCACGTCCAGAATGACCTCAATGCCCGCCGCGTGGAGAGCCTTCACCGCATCGCGGTACTCGTCCCGCGCTTTTTCCGGAAGGACGGCATAGCGCGGTTCGAGCGCGAACATCGCCAGCGGGTTGTAGCCCCAGTAGTTGCTGAGCCCCAGCCGCTGCAGACGCGGCTCGCTGGCAAAATGGGCAACGGGAAGCAGTTCCAGGGCGGTGATACCGAGATGTTTCAGGTAGGCGATCATGGTGGGATGCCCGAGTGCCTTATAGGTGCCGCGCATCTCTTTGGGGATCGACGGGTGCAGGTACGTCAGCCCTTTAACGTGGGCTTCATAAATGACGGTATTGCCCCACGGCGTCTGCGGCGGGGCATCGTCTTCCCAGTCATAAAGATCGTTCACCACCACGCTTTTAGGCGCGACGGGCGCGCTGTCGCGGTGGTCGGGCTCGCCGTAGCCTACGTGGAACAGAGGGTCATCTTTAAACTCACCGTCCACCCGGTGCGCGCACGGATCAATCAGCAGCTTCGCCGGGTTAAACCAGTGACCCTGCGCCGGATCCCACGGACCGTGTACGCGAAAGCCATAGTGCATGCCTGGCCGTCCTCCGGCCAGGTAGCCGTGCCAGGTATCCCCCGTGCGCGCGGGTAAATCGTAACGGTGCTCGTTACCTTCCCCGTCAAACACGCACAGTTCTACCCGCTCGGCGTGAGCGGAAAAGAGGGTGAAATTGACACCCTTTCCGTCAAAACGCGCCCCGAGCGGTTCGGGTTTACCTGCCGTAAGCTGCGTCATTCGCCCTCCCGCATCAGCCAGATGGTGCCAAGCGGCGGCAGCGTCAGGCTCAGGGAGTTGGGTCGCCCGTGGCTTTCTATGGCGTCACTCTGTACCAGCCCCCCGTTACCGGCGTTGCTGCCGTGGTAGTGCATCGAATCGGTATTCAGAATTTCACGCCATTTGCCCGGCTGGTTAATGCCGAAGCGGTAGTGTTCGCGCGGCACCGGGGTGAAGTTGCTGGCGACGATGATCTCGTTACCGGCCTTGTCACGACGCACAAAGACAAACACCGAGCGCTCATGGTCGTCCACCACCAGCCATTCAAAGCCGTACGGATCGAAGTCGAGCTCGTGCAGCGCTTTGTGGTGGCGATAGGTCAGGTTCAGATCGCGCACCAGACGCTGCACCCCGTGGTGCCAGTTGTCGCCGCCTTCCAGCAGATGCCAGTCGAGGCTGGCGTCGTGGTTCCACTCGCGTCCCTGGGCGAACTCATTGCCCATGAACAGCAGTTTCTTACCCGGGAAGGCAAACATCCAGCCGTAATAGGCGCGCAGGTTGGCAAACTTCTGCCACGCGTCGCCAGGCATGCGGTCGAGAATCGATTTTTTACCGTGTACCACCTCATCGTGCGACAGCGGCAGCATGAAGTTTTCGGTGTAGTTGTAGAGCATCCCGAACGTCAGCTTATCGTGATGATACTTACGGTGAACCGGGTCCAGCTTCATGTAGTCGAGCGTGTCGTGCATCCAGCCCAGGTTCCACTTATACCAGAACCCTAGGCCGCCCAATGACGGCGGACGGGAGACGCCCGCAAAGTCGGTGGATTCTTCCGCCATGGTCACGGCACCGTCCACCTGCTCGCCGATAATGCGGTTGGTATTGCGCAGGAACTCAATGGCTTCCAGGTTTTCACGACCGCCAAACTCGTTCGGGATCCACTCCCCCTCTTTGCGGCTGTAGTCTCGGTAGATCATCGACGCCACCGCATCGACGCGCAGGGCATCAATACCAAACCGCTCGATCCAGTACAGGGCATTCCCGACCAGATAGTTGGCGACCTCACGACGACCGTAGTTGTAGATCAGCGTGTTCCAGTCCTGGTGATAGCCTTCGCGCGGATCGCTGTGCTCGTAAAGCTTCGTACCGTCAAACTCTGCCAGCGCGAAATCATCCGCAGGGAAATGGCCCGGCACCCAGTCGAGGATGACGTTCAGCCCGGCGGCGTGCGCGGCATCAATGAAATAGCGGAAGTCGTCGCGCGTGCCAAAGCGGCGCGTTGGCGCATACAGCCCGGTGGGCTGATAGCCCCAGCTGCCGTCGAACGGGTGTTCATTGACCGGCAGCAGCTCAAGGTGAGTAAAGCCCATCCATTTGGCGTACGGCACCAGCTGGTCGGCAAGCTCCCGGTAGCTCAGCCAGAAGTTGTTATCGGTGTGGCGGCGCCAGGAGCCGAGATGAACTTCATAGACGGAGATCGGCGCATCAAAGCGGTTGGCCTGTTTACGCTCTTCCGTCTGGACGACCTTCTCCGGCAGGCCGCAAATCAGCGACGCGGTATCCGGGCGCATCTGCGCTTCGAAGGCATACGGGTCGGCTTTAATGCGTAGCTTGCCGTTGGCGTCGATCATCTCGAATTTATAAAGCTGCCCGGGGTGCGCCCCGGGGATAAACAGCTCCCAGATGCCGGTTTCCCGGCGCAGGCGCATCGGGTGTCGGCGACCGTCCCAGTAGTTGAACTGGCCGACAACGGAGACGCGCTGGGCGTTAGGCGCCCACACGGCGAACCGCGTGCCGGTAATGCCATCCATGGTATCGGCATGGGCACCCAGCGTTTCATAAGGGCGAAGATGCGTTCCTTCGGAGAGCAGCCAGGCGTCCATCTCTTTAAGCAGAGGGCCAAAGCTGTAAGGATCGTCAATCAGGTTTTGCTGACCGTGCCAGAGAACGGCGAGCTGATAGCGAAAAGGGTTTTTACGACGGGGCATTACGCCCGAGAAGAAGCCACGCGAATCGAGGCATTCAAGATTACCGACCTTGCGGCCAGTTTTGGGTTCAATCACCCAGACTTCTGTGGCATCCGGTAATAGCGCCCGAACTTCCAGACCCGCCTCAGTACGATGCATCCCAAGCACAGAAAAGGGGTCAGCGAAATGACCCGCAATAAGCGCATTAATCACGTCTCTATCCACACGATCGGACATGGTATTCATCCTGTTTTTTATGTCGTCCTTTTTAAGCGCTCCGGGACGACTTTTAATGTGACCTGAACGGGACAGCACAAAAATGTGCATCCATTCTGCTCCGTTCGAACCTCAGGTAAGAAATGACTCTTCCTTAAAGCATAGCCAACGCTCTAGATGACTCCTGATAAAAAATAAGACATACGCGTGTTACTCCATGTAGTACGCAAAAAAAAGGGGTGAAAATCACCCCCGGTAGTTAACAAATTATTACGCCAGCTGGCGCAGCATGCGGCGCAGCGGCTCGGCGGCGCCCCACAGGAGCTGGTCGCCGACGGTGAACGCAGAGAGATACTCCGGCCCCATGTTCAGCTTGCGCAGACGGCCAACCGGCGTGGTCAGCGTGCCGGTAACGGCAGCCGGGGTCAGCTCGCGCATGGTGATATCACGATCGTTTGGCACCACTTTCGCCCACGGGTTATGCGCGGCCAGCAGCTCTTCCACGGTCGGAATAGACACATCTTTTTTCAGTTTAATGGTGAAGGCCTGGCTGTGGCAGCGCAGCGCGCCGATACGCACGCACAGACCGTCAACCGGAATGGTGTTCGCGGTCGCGAGGATTTTGTTGGTCTCAGCCTGGCCCTTCCACTCTTCGCGGGTCTGGCCGTTATCCAGCTGTTTGTCGATCCACGGGATCAGACCGCCGGCCAGCGGTACGCCAAAGTTATCCACCGGCAGCTCGCCGCTGCGGGTCAGCTGGGTGACCTTACGCTCGATATCCAGAATAGCGGATGCCGGGTTTGCCAGCTCGGTCGCAACGCTCTGGTGCAGCTGGCCCATCTGGGTCAGCAGCTCGCGCATATGGCGCGCGCCGCCGCCGGACGCGGCCTGGTAGGTCGCCACGGAGACCCACTCCACCAGATCCTGAGCGAACAGGCCGCCGAGGGACATCAGCATCAGGCTGACGGTGCAGTTGCCGCCAACAAAAGTTTTTACGCCGTTGTTCAGGCCATCGGTGATCACGCCCTGGTTCACCGGGTCGAGAATAATGATGGCATCATCTTTCATGCGCAGCGAAGAAGCCGCGTCAATCCAGTAGCCCTGCCAACCGCTTTCACGCAGCTTTGGATAGATTTCGTTGGTATAATCGCCGCCCTGGCACGTCACAATAATGTCGAGTGCCTTCAGCGCTTCCAGATCGTAAGCATCCTGCAACGTGCCTGTGGTACCACCAAAGGACGGAGCAGCCTGGCCGAGCTGGGAAGTGGAGAAGAAGACCGGGCGGATAGCGTCGAAATCGCGCTCTTCAACCATGCGTTGCATGAGTACAGAGCCGACCATACCGCGCCAGCCGATAAAACCAACGTTTTTCATAGCATTTTTTTCCTGCTGAGGGTGTGTGCTGATTGTGCAAGCCAGTATTGAACTGGGATATGCTTCACATTACAAAATGCTGCCAAAGTCGCAAGCGAAATTAATCGATGATTGCCCGGCAATCAGAAAAAGCGCTAATCATCGAAATAACACTACTAAGTATCAGGGATAATTTAAAGATGAGTGAAATCATTTCCGCGGCGGTTTTATTGATCCTGATTATGGATCCACTGGGTAACCTGCCGATCTTCATGTCGGTGCTGAAGCACACCGAACCGAAGCGCCGCCGTGCGATCATGATCCGCGAGCTGCTCATCGCCCTGCTGGTGATGTTTATCTTCCTGTTTGCGGGTGAAAAAATCCTCGCATTCCTGAACCTGCGCGCCGAAACCGTGTCAATTTCCGGCGGGATTATTCTTTTCCTGATTGCGATTAAGATGATTTTCCCAAGCGCGGAAGGCAGCAGCAGCGGCCTGCCTGCGGGTGAAGAGCCGTTTATTGTGCCGCTGGCGATTCCCCTCGTTGCCGGGCCGACCATTCTGGCCACGCTGATGCTGCTGTCGCACCAGTATCCGAACCAGATGAGCCATCTGGTGATTGCCCTGCTGATTGCCTGGGGCGGAACGTTTATTATCCTGCTGCAGTCATCCCTGTTCCTGCGCCTGCTGGGTGAGAAAGGGGTAAACGCGCTGGAGCGCCTGATGGGGCTGATTCTGGTAATGATGGCAACGCAGATGTTCCTGGACGGCATTCGGGCGTGGATGAAGGGATGACTTTCTCCCTCTCCCTGTGGGAGAGGGCCGGGGTGAGGGTATCAGGCCGCAGAGGCGCCCACTCAACCCTTACGAATCAAATACCGGTACGGCAGCGTTTCCGTCTGCTGTGCCACCAGCTCATGCTCCATAAAGGTACAAAAACCGGGAATATCGCGCGTGGTGGCCGGGTCGTCGGCAACGATCAGCAGCGTTTCACCGGTCTGCATGTTGCGCACGGTTTTACGTACCATCATTACCGGTTCCGGGCAGCGAAGGCCCTGGGCATCAAGAGTGTGGTCTGGGCTGGAAAACAGGTCGGTCATGATCTTCTCGGTCTGATAAAAACGGCTGTAGTTTACGCCCGGTTGCGATCAATGCAAACCAGGTTAACGATTGCGTAAAAACTAACCATTGCAATGTCCTGACAAAGCAGTATCATGCTGCGGTTTTTATTGGGTTCCCTCACCCCAACGTATAAAAAGGTCACATTATGACGCAGTTTTCTGAATCTCAGCGCGTAAAAGCGTTGTTCTGGCTTTCGCTTTTCCATTTGCTGGTGATCACCTCCAGCAACTATCTGGTGCAGCTCCCGATCTCCATCTTTGGTTTCCATACCACCTGGGGCGCGTTTAGTTTCCCGTTTATTTTCCTCGCGACGGATTTGACCGTGCGTATTTTTGGCGCACCGCTGGCTCGCCGTATTATTTTTTCGGTCATGCTCCCGGCGCTGTTCATCTCGTACGTGATTTCGTCTCTGTTTTATATGGGAAGCTGGCAGGGCTTTGAGGCGTTAACCCACTTCAACCTGTTCGTTGCCCGTATCGCCGCGGCAAGCTTTATGGCCTACGCGCTGGGGCAGATCCTCGACGTGCATGTGTTTAACCGCCTGCGTCAGAATCATCGCTGGTGGATGGCGCCAACCGCCTCCACGCTGTTCGGTAACGTGAGCGATACGCTGGCCTTCTTCTTCATCGCCTTCTGGCGCAGCCCGGATGCGTTCATGGCCGAGCACTGGATGGAAATCGCGCTGGTGGACTACTGCTTCAAGGTCCTCATCAGCATTGTTTTCTTCCTGCCGATGTACGGCGTGCTGCTCAATATGCTGCTGAAAAGGCTGGCAGATAAATCTGAAATCACAGCATTGCAGGCTGGTTAAGAGTTCGCTTTATCAGTTGTGATAAGATGAGCGAATGAGCCGTTATGGCCGTTTATCGAAAGGAAGAAGTCAATGCGCAATCTGGTTAAATATGTCGGGATTGGCCTGCTGGTTGTGGGTCTTGCAGCCTGTGATAACAGCGACACGAAAACGCCTGCTCAGGGCACATCCGCAGAAAGCAATGCGACCGGCCAGCCGGTGAATCTGATGGATGGCAAACTCAGTTTCTCTCTGCCAGCCGATATGACTGACCAGAGCGGCAAGCTGGGCACCCAGGCGAACAACATGCACGTTTACTCCGACGCAACCGGGCAGAAAGCGGTCATTGTGATTGTGGGCGACGACACCAGCGAAGACCTGGCCGTCCTGTCCAAACGTCTTGAAGATCAGCAGCGCGGACGCGACCCACAGCTTCAGGTCGTGACCAATAAATCCATCGAGCTGAAAGGCCATAAGCTGCAGCAGCTCGATAGCATCATCTCCGCAAAAGGCCAGACCGCTTACTCCTCTGTCGTGCTGGGCAAGGTCGATAACAAACTGCTGACCCTGCAGATCACCCTGCCAGCGGAAGATCAGCAGAAAGCGCAGACAGCCGCTGAAAACATCATTAACACCATCGTGATCCAGTAACGCCTCACGACGATGACGTGGCCTCCGGTGCCTGCACCGGGGGCCATTTTTTTAGTCGCCACGTCAGCAGAAGCGCAATAACAACCAGACCCGCCGCGGCAAGATAGATCACCGGCACGCCTGCCCAGGCCATCACCAGCCCCGCCAGCGGGCCGGTAATGCCTAAAGACATATCCATGAATACCGTATAGGTCGCCAGCGCCGCCCCCTGATTCTGCTGCGGCACGGCTTTTACCGCCACCACGCCCAGCGCCGGGAAGACCAGGGAAAAGCCAGCCCCCGCGAGGAACACGCCCACTTTGGCGACCCACGGCACCATCGCAATTCCGGTCAGCAGCAGCCCGACAATCTCTATCGCAAAGCAGATCATCGCCACATTCAGCCCGCCGAGACGGTTGATGCCGTTAGGGAAAAGCAGGCGGGCACCTACAAACGCACAGCTAAACAGGGTTAACGCAAAGGCCGCGCCGTCCCAGCCTTTGGCGTCGTAAAACAGGGTGATGAAGGTCGCAATTACGCCAAAGCCGGTGGTTGCCAGCGCCAGGGCCATGCCGTACGGCCAGACGCGCCCCAGCACCGCCCGAAACGGCAGCGGCTTGCCTTTGCTGGCCTTTACTTTCGGACGCGGCAGCGCAAAGAGAATTGCCAGCAGCGCGACCGCCATAATGGTGATAGACAGCCCATACAGCCCGCCAAGCGCATAGCAGGCCACGCCGAGCGGCGCCCCGAGCGCCATTGCCCCGTAGGTGACAATCCCGTTCCAGGAGATCACCCGGCCAATGTGCGGCGCACCTACCACCCCCACGCCCCAGAGCGTCGAGCCGGTTCCCGCCAGGCTTTGCCCGATGCCAAGAATGACGCGGCCCAGGCAGAGCAGCGCCAGGCTGACCAGCGGCCAGTGGCTGGTTGCGGCAGCCAGCAGGTAGCTCAGACCACTGAGGAAACAGCCGCATAAACCCACCACCACAATGCTTTTTGGACCGAACAGGTCCGCGTAGCGCCCGGCATGGGGGCGACTCAGAAGCGTGGCGAAATACTGCAGGCTGATGACCAGCCCCGCCCAGAAGGCGCTGAAGCCCATCACGTCATGGACATAGCCCGGCAGGACCGCCAGCGGCAGGCCAATGGTCAGATAGCTGGCAAAGTTGAAAATCACAACGGAAACGATGCGCAGATTGAGGCGCAATCCGCTCAGTGCCGGTTCAGCGGCAGGTTCGGGCATGGGGTTTTACCTGGATTTTTTACAACCGTGTTTCACTATTACCACGGCGCAATAAGAAAATCAGCACCGACTTTCAGATTAACGGCTCCAGACGAAGCGAAGCCCGGGCACTACACTTACCGGGTCATCATATTAAGGAACACGCATGATCGCTAACCCGTCCGACAAAGCAGGACTTCACATCTTATTAAAACTCGCCTGTCTGGTGGTTATCCTTGCGGGTATTCATGCTGCCGCCGACATTATTGTTCAGCTCCTGCTGGCGCTCTTTTTTGCCATTGTGCTTAATCCTCTGGTCACCTGGTTTTTACGTCGGGGCGTCAGCCGCCCGGTAGCCATCACCATTGTGGTTATTGTTATGCTGATTGGCCTGACGGCGCTCTTCGGCGTACTGGCGGCATCGCTGAGCGAATTCTCCACCATGCTGCCGCAGTACAACAAAGAGCTGACGCGTAAGATTGTCGCGCTGCAGGAGATGGTACCCTTTCTTAATCTGCATATTTCACCCGAACGGATGCTGCGCAGAATGGACTCCGAGAAGGTCATGACCTACGCCACCACGTTGATGACGGGGCTTTCCGGCGCGATGGCCAGCATTCTGCTGCTGGTCATGACGGTAGTGTTTATGCTGTTCGAAGTCCGCCACGTTCCCTATAAGCTGCGCTTTGCACTGAACAACCCACAAATTCACATTGCCGGATTACACCGGGCACTGAAGGGCGTCTCAAAATATCTGGCGCTGAAAACGCTTCTGAGCGTCTGGACCGGGGTCATTGTCTGGCTGGGGCTGATGCTGATGGACGTGCAGTTCGCGCTGATGTGGGGCGTGCTGGCATTTCTGCTGAACTACGTGCCGAATATTGGCGCGGTGCTTTCCGCCGTGCCGCCGATGATTCAGGCGTTTCTGTTCAACGGTTTCTACGAATGCATGCTGGTCGGCGCGCTGTTCCTCGTCGTGCATATGGTGCTGGGCAATATTCTTGAACCGCGCATGATGGGACACCGTCTGGGCATGTCGACGCTGGTGGTATTTTTATCCTTACTGATTTGGGGATGGCTGCTGGGCCCGGTCGGTATGCTGCTGTCGGTCCCCCTGACCAGCGTATGTAAAATCTGGATGGAAACCACCAAAGGCGGCAGCAAGCTGGCGATCCTGCTCGGTCCGGGGAGGCCGAAAAGCCGATTACCCGGATAACCGACCTACCTGTACAGGTAGGTTTAAACCATCAGTAATACACCGTAAATTACCGCGTCCTTAATCCGTCGCGGTATTTTATTTGCGTTAAGGCGATATTCACCCTGTTTTATTTACGTCGTGCGCATTACGCTCAAACGCAATTTATGATTTAACGCAAATTATAAAAAATGAAATAGTTACTTATTTTCCATGTTATTATTTCCGTCTTCGCTTCATCGTAATGCAAACATTAATATTGATTAAAAATACGCCTGGCGCCAACGGATAGCCGGATGAATATTATTTGTAAAAACCACTACCTTTAATTGTTAATATTGATATGGAGTTGTTGATGAAAAAGATCGTTAAATGGTGTGCTGCTGCCGTATTCGTTGGCGCACTGGCTGGCTGTGCGCGTACCGCCCCAATCGCTCAGGTTCACTCTATTGTAAGCGCGGGTCATACTGCCGATCAGGTAAAAACGGCAATTTTGAAAGCAGGCCAAAAACGTGACTGGATCATGACGGAAGCGGGCCCGGGAATGATTAAGGGGCGTCTGCAGTCGCGCGATCACTCGGTCCAGGTGAGTATTCCGTATACGGCAACAAGCTATTCAATCAACTATGAAAACAGCCTTAATCTGAAAGCGGCAGACGGTAAAATTCACAAAAATTATAACCGCTGGGTGAATAACCTCGACCACGATATTCAGCTGAACCTCTCCGCAGGCGCCACGCTGTAATATTTTTCTAAAGTCGGGCCGCGTATGGCCCGATAACCTCTCTTTATTATCCTCAAAGGTTACGTAGTAATGTACGAAAAGGACACACTCAGCGCACTGGATGCCATTACCGAAGCGCAACGCATCGCTTTTGCCCCGATGTTATTCCAGACTGCGCTTTGTCTGCGTAACTCAGGCGTTCTCGCCTGGCTCGATAAACAAGGGAAAGAAGGTGCCAGCCTTGAGGAAATAACAGAACACAGCACGCTAGGTAGCTATGGTGTCAGCGTACTGCTGGATATGGGATTAAGCGGTCGAATCGTAACCCAACAGCATGGACGTTATTTCCTGGCGAAAGTGGGCCATTTTTTACTGCACGACGAAATGACCCGCGTAAATATGGATTTCACCCAGGACGTTTGTTACCAGGGGCTATTTCACCTGGCGGACGCCCTGCAGGAAGAAAAACCTGCCGGATTAGCCGTGTTTGGCAACTGGCCAACCATCTACCCGGCTTTATCCCAATTACCTGCTCCGGCGAAGGATAGCTGGTTCGCCTTTGATCATTACTATTCTGACGCCGCTTTTGACGCTGCTTTGCCATATATATTCGCAAGCTCGCCGACAAAATTGTACGATGTGGGCGGAAATACGGGTAAATGGTCGTTACGCTGCTGCCGCTATGACGAAAATGTTGCCGTGACGATCCTCGATCTGCCGCAGCAGATAGCGCTGGCGCAGGAAAACATCGCAAAAGCAGGTTTTTCTCATCGTATTGCATTCCATGCTGTCGATATGCTTAGCCCAGCAACATTGCCGGGTGACGCCGACGTCTGGTGGATGAGCCAGTTCCTGGATTGTTTCTCTCCGGATCAGATTGTCGCCATGCTGACGCGCGTCGCACAGGCCATGAAGCCAGGCGCACGTTTGTGCATCATGGAGCTTTTCTGGGATGCTCAGAAATTTGAAGCAGCCTCTTTCAGCCTGAATGCCACCTCGCTCTATTTCACCTGTATGGCGAATGGCAATAGCCGGTTTTACAGCGTAGAAAAGTTTTATCGCTACCTGGAGAGCGCAGGTTTCAGCGTTGAACAGCGGCTGGACAATCTTGGGGTCGGTCATACCCTGCTGATATGCACCAAACGTGAACAATAGAGCAGCTTAGCTGCCCGGGTGGCCCAGTCTGCCTTTTGAATACGGTTTTTTTCGCGGACGCGCGTAGATGAAATTTTCACTGAACATTATCGACTGGCAGGCCAGAGCGCCAGGACTCAGCGATGCCACAGAGTGGCAGGCGTGGTCTCGCCTGCAGCTGGCCGTCGATCCAGCGGCCCCGCTTCCCCGATTGACCGCTTTACCTATGATGACCGCGCGCCGCCTCAATTCAGGCAGTAAGCTGGCGGTGGATATTGGTCTTGCCATGCTGCAAAACCACGCCATTGATGCCGTCGTCTATTCCAGCCGCCACGGCGAGCTGGAGCGCAACTACCGTATTCTGCATGCTCTGGCAACCAGCCAGTCCGTATCGCCCACCGACTTCGCCATGTCCGTGCACAACTCGGCGGTGGGCAATCTCACGATTACCGCACGCCAGCCCATCGTCTCGTCATCCATTTCTGCCGGGCTGGACACCTTCCAGCAGGCTTTATGTGAAGTGCTAAGCCTGCTGCATGCCGGCTACTCCCGCGTCTTGCTGGTCGATTTTGACGGCGCGCTGCCGGAATTTTACCATCCGGCGTTACCGCAGCAGATGCCCACCTGGCCCTACGCGCTGGCGCTGGTCATTGAATCCGGCCAGGAATTGCAGTGTGAAACCCACAGCGGCAGCACGGGTGAAGAACCCGCCCTGCCGCAAAGCCTGATGTTCCTGCAGCGCTATCTCAGCGAGGAACGTCAGTTTGTAGTGCCCGGCGAACGTTTGCTGTGGCAATGGACGCGCGCATGAACCACCTGGCTGCCCGTATCAACTGGTTATGGCGTCTGGTGATGACCGGATTCTGCTTCGCGCTGTTTGGCGTGGGCGGACTGCTGCTGTCGCTGGTCTGGTTCAACCTGCTGCTGATCGTCCAGCGCGACCGCGCCAACCGTCGACGTCTGGCGCGTCGCAGCATTGCGGCCAGCTTCCGTTTCTTCCTGACCGTTGCGCGCGGACTCGGGGTACTGGACTATCGCATTCGCAATCTTGACGCGCTGCGCAGCGATCGGGGTTGTCTGGTGGTAGCTAACCACCCCACGTTAATTGACTACGTGATCCTGGCGTCGGTGATGCCAGAAACCGACTGTCTGGTGAAGAGCGCGCTGCTGCGTAATCCCTTTGTCAGCGGCGTCATCCGCGCGGCGGATTACCTGATTAACAGCGAAGCCGAGCCCCTGCTCGCGGCCAGCCAGCAGCGTCTGGCTCAGGGCGACACGCTTTTGATCTTCCCGGAAGGCACGCGAACCCGGTTTGGCGAGGCTATCTCCCTCCAGCGCGGCGCGGCTAATATCGCCGTGCGCTGTAATAGCGATCTGCGGGTGGTGCTGATCCACTGTAGCGAACATCTGCTGGATAAAAAAAGTCACTGGTATGATGTACCGCCAGAAAAACCTGTTTTCACCGTGGATGTCCGCGACCGCGTGAACATCGACGAATTTTACGATGCAAATGAACAAGAACCGGCGCTGGCGGCAAGGCAGTTAAACCGGCATCTGGAGCATCGATTAACATCAGGCCTTCAATCTTTGTCAGGAATTAATGATGCAAGCGCTTTATCTTGAAATTAAGAATCTCATTATCACCACGCTGAATCTGGACGAGCTTACCGCAGAGGATATTGATACCGATGCCGCGCTGTTTGGCGATGGGCTGGGTCTGGACTCCATTGACGCGCTGGAATTGGGTCTGGCCGTGAAAAACCAGTATGGCGTGGTGCTTTCTGCCGAAAGCGAAGAGATGCGCCAGCACTTCTTTTCCGTCGCCACGCTGGCGTCCTTTATCAACGCTCAACGCGCCTGAGATGTGAACGATGACTGAACAAGAAACTATTTATCAGGAAGTCTGCGGCCTTCTGACCAAACTCTTTGAAATCGACCCGCAGGACATTACGCCCGAAGCCCGTCTTTATGAAGACCTGGAGCTGGACAGCATTGACGCGGTGGACATGATCGTTCACCTGCAGAAAAAAACCGGTAAGAAAATCAAGCCGGAAACCTTCAAATCGGTTCGTACCGTTCAGGATGTGGTAGACGCCGTCGAACAGCTTCTGCGCGAAGAGTAAGACGTCGTGCGTGGTGGACGGACGTTCCCGCTCATCCCACTGCTGACGGGTCTGATGCTGCTGGCGTGGCCCTTCCTGATTGGATTTGGGCTGACGCACAACAGCCTGCAGTGGCTGTTGCCGGTGATGGCGCTGGTATTGCTGCTGCGGCTGCGCCAGGCGCGGCGGAACGCTGGCCCGATGCGGTATGTGGTGCAGTGCGTGGCGCTCGCGGGCATTGCGCTCTGCGCGGCAAGCTACCTGCTGAAAACCCACCAGTGGCTGCTGTTCTACCCGGTGGTCGTCAACCTTGTGATGCTGGCCGTGTTTGGCGGTTCGCTGTGGACCGCGATGCCGCTGGTCGAACGGCTGGCGCGCTTGCGCGAGCCAGATTTGCCCCCGGAGGGCGTGCGCTATACCCGCAGGGTGACCCTCGTCTGGTGCGGCTTTTTCATCGGAAACGGCGCAATGGCGCTGTTCACCGTTCTCCACGGCGACCTGCATCTGTGGACGCTGTGGAACGGTATGGTGGCTTATATCCTGATGGGAACGCTGATGGTGACCGAGTGGCTGGTCCGCCAGCGGGTGATAAAAAAAGAGATGCACAATGACTAACCCCCTTCCGCTGGGCCAGTGGTTAAACGCCCCGCGCCCTGACGACATGCCCGTTGCCTGGCTTGACGATCGTACCTGGACGCTGGGCCAGCTGCGCCAAGACGTGACCTTGCTGGTTGACACCCTGCGTCAGCAGGAAGG
Organism: Enterobacter sp. 148H3; assembly: GCF_034107425.1. Taxonomy (NCBI): domain Bacteria; kingdom Pseudomonadati; phylum Pseudomonadota; class Gammaproteobacteria; order Enterobacterales; family Enterobacteriaceae; genus Enterobacter; species Enterobacter sp. 148H3. Next base: position 93,384 of record NZ_JAWNEI010000011.1, read on the forward strand.
CGAGCGCTGGGCGCTGTGCTTTGAAAACAGCTATCTGTTTATCGTTGCGCTTCTGGCCTCGCTGCATGCCGGTAAAACGCCGGTCATTCCCGGCCATAGCCGCGTCTCGCAGCTTGAAGAACAGCAGTGGTTGTTTAGCGGCGTCCTGAGCGACAGGACTCTCGATTTCCATGGCAAGCTGATTGTGGTGGCCTCCAGCCATCAGACTGCTCGCCACTGGACGCCCCTGCCGGACATTGACGAAAGCCGCTTTGTTGAACTGTTCACCTCCGGCTCCACGGGGACGCCGCGTCGGGTTATTAAGCACATCGTCAGTCTGGATCGCGAAGCCCGTCTGCTGGCTGACCGCTTCGGCGAGCGTCTGACTGGCTGTAGCATTGTCGCCTCGGTCGTACCGCAACATCTGTACGGTCTGACCTTCCGCATCGTCTTGCCGATGGCGCTGGGCCTGCCGCTGCATGCCGCGATGCTCTACTATGCAGAGCAGCTGGCCGCCCTTCCTCATGACAGGCATTACCTGTTCATCAGCAGCCCAGCGTTCCTGAAGCGCCTGGATACGGAGCTTCCCGCGCCGCCCGTCAGGATGCTGATTTCAGCAGGTGGAATGCTGCCCTGGTGTGACGTCGCCACCACCGCGGGCTGGCTTAACATCTGGCCGGATGAAATTTATGGCAGTACCGAAACCGGGATCCTCGCCTGGCGCCATCGCCAGCAGGATAACGTGCCGTGGCAACCCTTCCCCGGCGTTATCTTCCAGCAGGAAGATGACGCCTGTCGCGTCACGTCGCCACTGATCCACGAGGCTGAAGGACTCCAGCTGGACGATATCCTCCACTTCGACAGCGAGGGGCTTTTCAGCATCGCCGGGCGTCGCGGGCGGGTGGTCAAAATTGAAGAAAAGCGTATCTCGCTTAACGAGATCGAACGTCGCCTGCTGGAGCTCGACGGCATTTGCGAAGCGGCGGCCCTGCCGGTCACGCGCGGGGGCCGTCAGGGTATTGGCGCCCTGCTGGTTCTGGACGAAGCGGTTCGCCAGCGCGGGTATATGCAGGATAAAAAAGCGCAGGAGTTCGCCTGGCGTCGCGCCCTGCTGCCGTGGCTTGAGCCGGTCGCCGTTCCACGCTACTGGCGTATTGTCGATGAAATGCCGGTAAACAGTATGAACAAGCGTGTCTATGCGCAGTTAGAGGAGTTATTTCATGAAAATTCATGAAATTGAGCGCCACCAGACACAGCCGGAGAAGCTGGAGATCGTTTTGCATCTCGACGCGGCGCTGTTCTGGTTTCAGGGCCATTTTGCCGTACAGCCGCTGCTGCCCGGCGTTGCGCAGCTTGACTGGGTGATGCACTACGCCACGACGTTACTGGCACCGGGCTACCGCTTTCACAGCATTCAAAACGTGAAGTTCCAGGCACCTCTGCTGCCGGAAACCACGGTGACGCTGATGCTTGAGTGGCATGCTGAACGTCAGATGCTGACCTTCAGCTACCAGCGTCACGCAGGGGCTGAGCGCCATACCGCCAGCAGCGGGAAAATTCGGCTATGTCAGTAACCTTCCGCCCCTGCGTGCTGATCCCGTGCTACAACCACGGCGCCATGATCGCCAGCGTGCTGTCACGTCTCGCGCCGTTCGGCCTGCCGTGCCTGGTGGTGGATGACGGCAGCGACGCAGTCACCCGTCAGGAGCTTGAGCGCCTGGCGGCTGAGCAGCCGCAGATGATGCTGGTCCGTCTGGCGCAAAACGCCGGAAAAGGTGCCGCGGTCATCAGGGGGCTGGAAGAGTGCGCGCGCGCGGGCTATACCCACGCCGTGCAGGTGGACGCGGACGGCCAACACGCCATCGAAGATATCCCCAAACTGCTGGCGCTGGCGGAGCGCCACCCGGACGCGCTGATTTCCGGCCAGCCCATTTACGATGATTCCATTCCGCGCTCGCGACTCTACGGGCGCTGGATAACCCACGTCTGGGTCTGGATTGAGACCTTATCCCTGCAGCTTAAAGACAGCATGTGCGGCTTTCGGGTCTACCCGGTCTCGCCCACGCTGCGGCTGGCAGCGCGTGAAACGCTCGGTAAACGGATGGACTTTGACACCGAAGTGATGGTCCGTCTTTACTGGCAGGGCAACACCAGCGTCTTTTTGCCCACCCGCGTCACTTACCCACAGGACGGCTTGTCCCACTTCGATGCGTTAAAAGATAACGTGCGGATCTCCCTGATGCATACCCGACTCTTCTTCGGCATGCTGCCCCGCATGCCCGGCCTGCTTTTCCGTCGACGCCGCCAGCACTGGGCGCAGCAGGACGAGGTCAAGGGTCTGTGGGGGATGCGCCTGATGCTGCGGGTCTGGAAACTGCTGGGTCGGCGGGCCTTTACCGTGCTGCTGTGGCCGGTGATCGGCGTGTACTGGCTTATCGCACGTCCTGCGCGGCAGGCCTCGCGGCAGTGGATTGGAAGGGTCAAGCAAGAACTGCATAAGCGGAACATGCCCGTTCCCTCACGGCTCAACAGCTTTTTCCATTTTATGCGCTTCGGCAACGCGATGCTGGATAAGGTCGCCAGCTGGCGCGGCGAGCTGAAGTTTGATCGCGACGTGGTCTTTGCCGCCGGCGCGAGCGAAACGCTTAATATCGCGGCGCCGCAGGGCAAGCTGCTGCTGGCCTCGCATCTTGGCGACGTAGAAGCCTGCCGGGCCCTGGCCCAGCTGGACGGCAGCAAAATTATCACCGCCCTGGTCTTCAGCGAGAACGCCCAGCGCTTTAAGCAGATCATGAGCGAAATGGCGCCCGAGGCCAGCGTGAATTTGATGTCGGTCACCGACATCGGCCCGGACACCGCGATTGCCATCAAAGAGAAGCTTGAGCGGGGAGAATGGGTCGCGATTGTGGGCGATCGCATCGCGGTGAATCCGCAGCGTGGCGGCGAGTGGCGGGTGATCTGGAGTACGTTTATGGGCCAGCCAGCGCCGTTCCCACAGGGGCCGTTTATCCTGGCCTCCATCCTCCGCTGCCCGGTGGTGCTGATTTTTGCCCTGCGCCAGCAGGGTAAGCTCGTCCTGCACTGTGAACCGTTTGCAGATCCGCTGCGCCTGCCGCGCGGTGAACGCCAGCAGGCGCTGCAGGATACCGTCGATCGCTACGCGCAGCGGCTGGAGCATTACGCCCTCATGTCGCCGCTCGACTGGTTTAATTTTTTCGATTTCTGGCATCTGCCAGAGTCCAGTGAAAAGGAGTAAAGGGTGCTGACCGATCCCCGCTTTACGACTGAAGTCGAGATCACCGTTCCGTTCCACGACGTCGATATGATGGGCGTGGTCTGGCACGGTAACTATTTCCGCTACTTTGAGATCGCCCGCGAGGCGCTGCTCAATCAGTTTGACTATGGCTATCGCCAGATGAAGGCCTCCGGCTACGTCTGGCCCGTCGTCGACACGCGGGTGAAATACCGCGATGCGGTGACCTTTGAGCAGCGTATTCGCGTCCGCGCGCACGTTGAAGAGTATGAAAATCGCCTGCGCATTGCCTATCAAATTTTCGATGCGCAGACCGGCAAACGCACGACCACCGGTTACACCATCCAGGTGGCGGTGGAAGAAGCCACCCGCGAAATGTGCTTTGTGAGCCCGGCAATACTGTTTGAACGTATGGGAGTAACGCCATGAAATGGTTGCCTTTACTGGCGCTAATCCTCAGCCCGCTGGTCAGCGCCGTGACGCTGGATGAGCTGCAGCAGCGCTTCACCGAGCAGCCCGTGGTGCGCGCGCACTTCGAACAGGTTCGCATCATAAAAGATATGCCGCAGCCGCTGCGCTCGCAGGGCGAAATGCTGATCGCCCGCGACAGCGGCCTGCTGTGGGATCAAAAAGCGCCGTTTCCGATGACGCTGCTGCTGGACGACAAGCGGATGGTTCAGGCAATCAACGGCCAGCCGCCGCAGACCATCACTGCCGACAATAATCCGCAGATGTTCCAGTTCAATCATCTTCTGCGCGCCCTGTTCCAGGCCGACCGCAAGGTGCTGGAAGAGAACTTCCGCATCGATTTTAAAGACCTGGGAGCGGGCCGCTGGTCGCTGGTGCTTACGCCAAAAACGACGCCGCTGGACAAGATTTTCGCCACCCTCGATCTGGGCGGAGCGACCTATCTGGAGACGATTCGCCTTAACGACAAACAGGGCGACCGTACCGATATCGCCCTTTCACGCCACCAACTGACGCCCGCCAGCCTGACCGATGACGAACGCCAACGCTTTGCCGCACCGTAAATCCCTGCGCCCGGCGCTGCTGTGGGCCACGCTATGCCTGATTCTGCTGGGCGTGTTGCTGTCGCTGCTGCCCGGCGCGCGTCTGAACAGCAGCGTGCTGGCCATGCTGCCGAAACAGACGCTGGGGGCGATCCCGCCGGCGCTCAACGACGGGTTTATGCAGCGTCTCGACCGCCAGCTGGTCTGGCTGGTCAGCCCCGGCAAAGAGCTCGATCCGCGCGTGGCGCAGCAGTGGCTGGCGCTGCTGCAAAGCAGCGATTCGCTCAGCGAGGTCAAAGGCCCGATGGACGCCGCAGGGCAAAAGGCCTGGGGAGAGTTCTTCTGGCAGCACCGAAATGGCCTGATCGATCCCGCCACCCGCGCCCGCCTGCAAAACGGCGGAGAAGCGCAGGCGCAGTGGATTTTATCTCAGCTTTATTCGGCCTTTTCCGGCGTCAGCGGCAAAGAGCTGCAAAACGATCCCCTGATGCTGATGCGCGGCTCACAGCTCGCTCTGGCGCAAAACGGCCAGAAGCTGCGGCTGATGGACGGCTGGCTGGTCACAAAAGATGAGGCGGGAAACTACTGGTATCTTCTGCACGGAGAGCTGGCGGGCTCGTCATTTGATATGCAGCAGACCCACCGGCTCGTGACGAAGCTTAACGCCCTGCAGGAGACGCTAAAAGCGCGTTACCCGCAGGCGCAGCTGCTTTCCCGCGGGACGGTGTTTTACAGCGATTACGCCAGCCAGCAGGCCAAACGCGACGTCTCAACGCTGGGCATCGCCACCCTGCTTGGCGTGTTCTTGCTCATCGTGGCGGTGTTCCGCTCTTTGCGTCCGCTGCTGCTGAGCGTGCTCTCGATTGCCATCGGCGCGATGGCGGGCACGGTGGTGACGCTGCTGCTCTTTGGCGAGCTGCATCTGATGACGCTGGTAATGAGCATGAGCATCATCGGTATTTCAGCCGACTACACGCTCTACTACCTGACCGAACGGATGGTGCACGGCGCGGAGCTTTCCCCCTGGCAAAGCCTGGACAAAGTTCGCAATGCGCTGCTGATGGCGCTGCTGACGACGGTCGCCGCCTACCTGATTATGATGCTGGCCCCCTTCCCCGGGATCCGCCAGATGGCGGTGTTCGCCGCCGTGGGGCTGAGCGCCTCCTGCCTGACGGTGATTTTCTGGCATCCGTGGCTGTGCCGTGGGTTACCGGTGCGCCCGGTTCCATTTATGGTCCTGATGCTGCGCTGGCTGGCCGCCTGGCGGCGCAGTAAAAAATTGTCCGTTGGTTTGCCCGTCGCGCTGGCGCTGCTCTCCGCCGTAGGGATGAGTACGCTGAGGGTGGACGACGACATCGCCCAGCTGCAGGCGCTGCCGAAAGATATTCTGGCGCAGGAGAAGGCCATTACCGCCCTGACCGGACAGAGCGTCGATCAGAAATGGTTTGTGGTTCACGGCGCCTCGCCTCAGCAAACGCTGGAGCGGCTGGAAGCCTTTACCCCGGCGCTGGCGGATGCGCAAAAAGCGGGAGAGATTGTCCGCTGGCGCACCCTGCCGCTGAACTCGCTGGCCCGCCAGAAAAGCGATCTTACGCTTCTACAGAACGCCGCGCCTGCGGTAATGAACGTGCTGAAAAACGCCGGGCTCAACGCCGTCTCCCCGAATCTCGACGCCATGCCGGTCAGCGTGGACGCGTGGCTTAAAAGCCCGGCGAGCGAAGGCTGGCGTCTGCTCTGGCTGACCCTGCCAGACGGGGAAAGCGGCGTGCTCGTGCCGGTGGACGGTGCGAAAAACAGCGCTTACCTCGGTGAGCTGGCCGCGCGCCATGACGGCGTCGTCTGGGTCGATCGCAAAGCCAGCTTTGACAACCTGTTTGCCCTCTATCGCACGCTGCTGACGGGGCTACTGTTTGCGGCGCTGGCGGTGATTGCCTGCGGAGCGATGCTGCGCCTCGGCTGGCGTAAAGGGCTGATAAGCCTGGTGCCGTCCTTGCTGTCGCTGACCTGCGGGCTGTCGGTCCTGGCCGCAACGGGCCACTCGGTGAATCTGTTTTCACTTCTGGCGCTGGTACTGGTGCTCGGCATTGGCATTAACTACACGCTGTTTTTCAGCAATCCGCGCGGTACGCCGCTCACCTCAATGCTGGCGATTACGCTGGCCATGATGACCACGCTGCTGACGCTGGGCATGCTCGTCTTCAGCGCCACCCAGGCCATCAGCAGCTTTGGTATCGTGCTGGTGAGCGGTATTTTTACCGCCTTCCTGCTGGCGCCGCTGGCGATGCCGGATAAGAAAGAGAGAAAACGTAAATGAACGCTTTTTACCGCGCCGTCGCGCTAACCGCAGCGCTGCTGGCGGGCTGCAGCCATTCGACCGATACCAAAGAGACGTGGCCTCAGGCCTGGCTCCAGCCGGGAACCAGAGTGACGCTCCCGCCGCCCGGCATTAGCCCGGCGGTAAGCTCCCAGCAGCTGCTGACCGGCAGCTTTAACGGACAAACGCAGTCCCTGCTGGTGATGCTCAACGCGGATGCGCATAAGGTGACGCTGGCCGGGCTCTCTTCCGTGGGGATCCGTCTGTTCCTGGCGACGTACGATGAGACCGGTATTCATACCGAACAGTCGATCGTTGTGCCGCAGCTGCCGCCCGCCAGCCAGGTGCTGGCGGACGTGATGCTAAGCCACTGGCCAATTAGCGCCTGGCAGCCGCAGTTGCCGAAGGGCTGGACGCTAACGGACAATGGCGATCGACGCGAGCTGCGTAACGCCAGCGGCAAGCTGGTGACGGAGATTGTCTACCTGCAGCGTAAAGGCAAGCGCGAGCCGATCAGCATCGAGCAACACGTATTCAAATACCACATCACCATTCAATATCTGGGTGACTGAGATGATTTATATTTCCGCTGTTGGCATGGTCAACGCGCTGGGCAACTCGCCTGATATGATTGCCGCGAACCTGGTGGCAGGCGTGGCGCCGGGTATGCACGCCCGGACCGGCTGGTTGCAGGACTCACCCGAAGCCGTTCTGGGAGGCGTTGAAGGCGAATTGCCGCCCATCCCGGACACCTTCTCCGCACACCGCACCCGCAATAACCAGCTGCTGCTGGCCGCGCTGGCGCAGATTCAGCCAGCCGTCGACGAGGCTATCGCCCGCGTCGGTCGCGACCGTGTGGCCGTGGTGCTGGGAACCAGCACCTCCGGGCTGGATGAAGGCGATGAGCACGTGCAGCGCATGACCCATGGCGAAGCAAGCACGCGCTGGCAGTATCCGCAGCAGGAGCTTGGCGATCCGTCCCGCTTCCTCGTCAATTGGCTTCAGCTCGAAGGCCCGGCCTATACGATTTCAACAGCCTGCTCTTCCAGCGCGCGGGCGATGATCGGCGGCAAACGTCTGATCGAAGCCGGGCTGGTTGACATCGCCATCGTAGGCGGAGCAGATACCCTGAGCCGGATGCCCGTCAACGGCTTTAACAGCCTTGAATCCTTCTCCCCTACGCTCTGCGAACCGTTTGGTCGCGACCGCAAGGGGATCACCATCGGAGAAGCCGCCGCGCTGATGGTATTGAGCCGCGAGCCCGCCGACGTGGCGCTGCTCGGGACGGGTGAATCCAGCGATGCGTACCATATTTCCGCCCCGCATCCGCAGGGCGAAGGAGCGATAAGGGCGATTACTCAGGCGCTTAACGAAGCGGGCATGCAGCCGGAGGATATCGGCTACATCAACCTGCACGGCACGGCCACGCCGCTTAACGATCAGATTGAATCGCAGGTGGTACACGATCTCTTCGGGGAAAGCGTGCCGTGCAGCTCAACCAAACACCTTACCGGCCATACGCTGGGCGCTGCCGGTATTACCGAAGCGGCCCTGAGCTGGCTGATTCTTTCGCGCGATCTACCGTTGCCGCCGCAGGACTTCGCCCGCTACGCGCCCGACGACACGCTGGCGCCGTGCGGCCTGCTGCACCGGCACATCGCGCTGAAAAAGCCGGTTATTCTGTCTAACTCGTTCGCGTTTGGCGGCAACAACGCCAGCATTCTGCTGGGGAGAGCCTCATGAGCTACTTATCACCCGAAGCCTATCTGCCGCACGAGGCGCCGATGATGCTGCTGGGGTCCGTTGAGAAAGTTACGGACGATATGGCGGTCTGCCGCGTGGCGGTCAATGGGCAAAGCGTGCTGGCGCCGTTTCTTAATGCCGATGGCGACCTGCCGGGCTGGTACGCGCTTGAGCTAATGGCGCAGACCGTTGGCGTCTGGTCAGGCTGGCATCGTCAGCAGCAGGGGCAGGAACATATCGCGCTGGGCATGGTGCTCGGCGCGCGCGAGCTGGTCTGCGCCAGCGGGCATTTCGCCGCAGGCCTGACGCTGGACATTACCGTTAAGCTGCTGATGCAGGACGAACGCTTCGGCAGTTTTGAATGCGCAATTTCCGCTAATGAAGAGACGCTGGCCACGGGCCGGGTCAATACCTTCCAGCCGAGCGCAGAAGAATTAACATCGCTATTTAATCAGGGATCTAACGCATGAGTCGTTCCGTACTGGTCACAGGGGCCAGCAAAGGCATAGGGCGCGCCATTGCCCGCCAGCTTGCCGCCGACGGGTTTACCGTAGGCGTGCATTACCATCGTGATGCCGCAGGCGCGCAGGAGACGCTGGACGCCATCACGCAGGCGGGTGGGAACGGTCGTCTACTCGCCTTTGATGTGGGCAACCGCGAACAGTGCCGCGAGGTGCTGGAGCAGGAGATTGAAACCCATGGCGCATGGTATGGCGTTGTCAGCAACGCCGGAATTACCCGCGACGGCGCCTTTCCGGCGCTGAGCGAAGACGACTGGGACAGCGTGATCCACACCAATCTCGACAGTTTTTATAACGTCATTCACCCCTGCATTATGCCGATGATTGGCACCCGTAAAGGAGGACGCATTATCACCTTATCGTCCGTGTCCGGCGTGATGGGTAACCGCGGGCAGGTGAACTACAGCGCGGCAAAAGCGGGCATTATCGGCGCCACCAAAGCGCTGGCGATTGAGCTGGCAAAACGCAAAATCACCGTGAACTGCATTGCACCGGGGCTGATTGATACCGGCATGATTGAGATGGAAGAAGCCGCGCTGAAGGAAGCGATGTCCATCATTCCAATGAAACGTATGGGCCAGGCTGAAGAAGTCGCCGGGCTGGCAAGCTATCTGATGTCGGATATCGCGGGCTACGTTACCCGCCAGGTCATTTCCATTAACGGAGGAATGCTATGACGCGTCGCGTGGTGATTACGGGCATGGGCGGCGTGACCGCCTTTGGCGAAAACTGGCAATCCGTGTCCAGCAGGCTGCTGGCGTATGAAAACGCGGTGCGTAAAATGCCGGAATGGCAGATCTATGATGGCCTGCATACCCTGCTCGGCGCGCCGATCGATGATTTCACGCTGCCGGAACACTATACCCGCAAGCGTATTCGCGCCATGGGCCGGGTGTCGCTGATGTCGACCCGCGCCACCGAGCTGGCGCTGGAGCAGGCGGGGCTGATTGGCGAAGCGGTGCTCACCAATGGTCAAACGGGTATCGCCTACGGTTCTTCGACAGGCAGCACCGGCCCGGTCAGCGAATTCGCCACCATGCTTAACGAAAAGCACACCAATAACATCACCGGGACAACCTACGTCCAGATGATGCCGCACACGACCGCGGTGAATACCGGCCTGTTCTTTGGATTGCGCGGCCGCGTGATCCCGACGTCGAGCGCGTGTACCTCCGGCAGCCAGGCGATTGGCTATGCCTGGGAGGCGATTCGCCACGGGTATCAGACCGTGATGGTCGCGGGTGGCGCTGAAGAGCTGTGTCCGTCTGAAGCAGCGGTGTTTGACACGCTGTTTGCCACCAGCCAGCGTAACGACGAACCCAAAACCACCCCTTCACCGTTCGATACGCAGCGCGATGGTCTGGTCATTGGGGAAGGCGCTGGCACCCTGATTCTGGAAGAGCTGGAGCACGCCAGAGCGCGCGGGGCCACAATCTATGGCGAGATCGTGGGCTTTGCCACCAACTGTGACGCGGCCCATATCACCCAGCCTCAGCGTGACACCATGCAGATTTGCATGGAGCAGTCGCTGGCCATGGCGGGATTAAGCGCCCGGGATATAGGGTATATTTCCGCGCACGGTACCGCCACCGATCGCGGCGATATCGCCGAAAGCCAGGCCACTGCCGCTATCTACGGTGATAACGTGCCGGTTTCCTCGCTGAAGAGCTATTTTGGCCATACGCTTGGGGCCTGTGGCGCGCTGGAAGCGTGGATGAGCCTGCAGATGATGCGTGAAGGCTGGTTTGCCCCGACGCTCAATTTAACGCAGCCGGATGAGCAATGCGGTGCTTTAGATTATATTATGGGAGAAGCCCGTCAGATTGACTGCGAGTATTTGCAGAGCAATAACTTCGCGTTTGGCGGCATCAATACCTCGATTATCATTAAACGCTGGGCGTAACTATGTACCAGTTTGTACTGGGAAAAATCTCCACCCTTTGCGCGGACCCGCTGGCGTCAACGCTCGCAGACAGGTCACCTCAGGGTGCCCAACAGGCCTCCTGGCTGGCCGGGAGGACACTGCTCGCGAGAACGTTATCCCCTCACCCACTCCCCGACATTATTTACGGCGAGCAGGGGAAACCGGCCTTTGCGAAGGGTCATCCGCTGTGGTTTAACCTGAGCCACAGCGGTGACGATATCGCCCTGCTGATGAGCGATGAAGGCGAAGTCGGCTGTGATATCGAAGTGATTCGCCCCAGGAAAAACTGGCAGGCGCTGGCGAATGCGGTCTTCAGCATGACGGAGCATGATGAGCTTGAGCGCGAAGCGCCAGAGGAACGGCTTGCCGCCTTCTGGCGTATTTGGACGCGAAAAGAGGCGATCATAAAGCAGCGCGGCGGCAGCGCCTGGCAAATTGTCAGCATCGACAGCACGGCTCAGACGCACGCGGTCAGCCAGCTACAGGTCGGCTCGCTGAGCCTTGCCGTCTGTACATCGACCCCTTACACCCTGACCACCGAGTCGATTATTCACGTCGGGAAGTTCCTGGCAGGAAAATAACCAGTACCCCCAGAATAATAAACCCGACCCCCACCAGCCCGTGCCAGGAGAAACGCTCCCCCCAGCCCGGCAGCAGGATCGCAGCGGCCCACACCAGGATGTAGCTTAGACTCAGCAAGGCATACGCTTTGCTGAGCGCCATACGATGCAGCGCCAGATACCAGCAGCCCATGGAGGCCACATACCCCATCAACCCCAGCAGCAGCGACCCCGTGCCGGATGAGAAGTGCCACAGCGCGGAAATAAGCGCCAGAACATCGCTGACCGGCGGCAGTGCCTGCATGGCATCGCGCAGCAACAGCTGCGCCGCGCTGACTAACAGCACGCTGCATAAGGCCCAGAAAGTCCCTTTCACAGGCTCCCTCCCAGGATAACAATCCCCATGATGATGAACCCCACCCCCAGCCAGTGATGCGACGCGACGTTTTCACGCCAGAATACCTTCGCCGCCAGCGTCACCCAGACAAAATTGAGGCTCAGCATAGGGTACGCGATGCCGACAGGCAGGCGTTGCAGCACCACCAGCCAGACCAGCATCCCGCTGCCCAGCGCCAGCAGTGCCAGACCAAGCCACAGCGCGATGTGCGTCCCGCGCCGCCCGGCTTTCGCCGGACGGGTGGCCTGTTTCTGGCACAGCTGCCCAGCGCAGCTGAGCAGGCTTGCCAGTATCAGCCAGATCCAGGTCATCACTTCGGCAGGTACTCCAGCAAGGCCAGACGCCCCTGGATATAGAGATTGTCCGGCTGCGGTAAATTCGCCCGTGAAATATCGTCGCGTTTTGAGAGCAGCATGACCAGCGACACGCGCCCCTGCTGACGATGCGCTGCCAGCCACTGCGCGAAGTCGTCCTCACTGACAAAACGATCTTTCACATCGGGATAATCCAGCCCGTAGCGCAGTTCGCCGCTCTGACCAAACAGCGTGATGTCATTGCGCTTCAGCTCCCACGCCAGGCCCGCGGCCACGCCTACGTTATTGGCGAGCACGAATCGGCTCTCCTGCAGCGGCTCGCGCACGGTATCGACCAGCGACTGCGGCTGTTTGGAATCCACCACCAGGTTAGGAATAGCAAAACCAATCAGCAGCGCCAGGCCTGCTGGACACAGAGCCGCCAGCCACCAGCGCTGCTGGCTCTGCCGGAACGTAAACCAGCCTACCGCCGCCCAGATGAGGAACGCGACCACCGCGCAGAACACTTTATACAGTTCGACCGAGGTCCAGACCGGATGCTTAGACAGTCCCCACGGGGAGACCACCAGCGCGGCCACCACGCCGATAACGCCAAACGCCAGGTTAATTCCGCCGTTAATGCGCAACGCTCTGGCGCCTTTCTCCGCCGCGAGGCAGGCATAGCGCGCCATCAGGATCGCCAGCGGGGCAAAGCACGGCAGGATGTAGGTCGGCAGCTTGCCTTTGGCGATGCTGAAGAACAGCAGCGGCATCACCACCCATCCCAGCAGATAGAACCCACCGCCCGCGTTTTGTCGGTCATTCCAGCCGAGACGAAAAGCGCCGGGCAGCAGTGCCAGCCACGGCAGGCTACCCGCGATCAGGAACGGCACGTAGTACCAGAACGGGGCTTTATGCTGCGCGTCGCTCTGGGCAAAACGCTGAATATGTTCCACCCAGAAGAAGTAACGCCAGAAGTCAGGCTCACGCTGCGCAATGGCCAGCCCCCATGGCAGAACAATCAGCACGCAGCTCAGGATCGCGAGCCAGCCAAAAATCAGCACCTCTTTCCAGCGCTTCTGGGCGATCGCCCACGGCAGCACGCCAATCACCGGAACGGCCAGCGCCAGGAAGCCTTTGGTCATCACCCCCATCCCGCAGGCCAGCCCAAGCAGCACATAGCCACCCGCTTTTCCGGCAACGGTTTGGGCCTGTGATGCGAGCCAGAAGCTGCACATCGCCGCCACCAGCCACAGGGTGATGATAGGATCCAGTACCGCATACGTGCCGATGCCATACACCAGGAACAGGGTCAGGAAGATCAGCCCGGAGAAAATGGCGGTCCGCTTATCCCGCCAGAGACGCCAGGCCATCCAGATGACCAGCAGCGCGGCTAAGCCGGTAGAGAAGATAGACCCGGCGCGCACGGCGAGGTTCGTGTGCCCGAACAGCATCTGTCCGATGCTGTTGATCCAGTAGCCAGCAATCGGCTTTTCAAAGTAACGCAGCCCCAGAAAATGCGGGACTACCCAGTCTCCGGAGGCCAGCATTTCGCGGCTAATTTCCGCATAGCGCGTTTCATCAGGCTGCCAGAGCAGGCGGATATCGACCGGAATGAGGTAGTAAACGATAAACAGTGCGAGAAGCGCTAAGCCATAACGGGCTGTTTTCATGGGGCCGGACTCACGATTTGTTGATAGCCAAGCCAGCCTTCCCGGCCAGCCATTTCATTACGGACAACTTTGCCTGCGGGCAGGGTGCTGAGGTCGTCTGGCAGCAGCTCGCTCAACGGGCAGAATTCGATGCCCTCCTGAGCGGCCATGGTCAGCAGTTCGTCGAAATCATGCTGATACGCAATCCCTTCCACTTCGGCATGGATGGTATACACCGGCGTGCCGGCGTCACGATGAATGCGGTCCAAAATGTAGCGATTGAACTCATTCGCTTTCACCTCGCGCCCGACCACTTCATCCCAGGTAGGAAGCGTGACCGGAATTTGCACTGTACCGTAGCGATTTTCGCCTAACAGCGGTAAAAAGGGCCCGGTTCCGCGGCAATCGCTGTTGTAGCGAAACGCGAAGGCCTCTTTAGCTTTCACCACGCGCTGATCCGCACGCCATCCCGCCACGGCGGAGCAGCGCACGGGCTGACCGATAATGGCCTCCAGCTCCAGCATCCCACGCTCGACCTCACGGGACAGGCGCGGGATATCCCAAACGCCCGCCCAGGCTTGCCAGGCATGGTGATCCCAGGCGTGCAGCCCCACCTCATGATGCTGCGCCGCCTCACGGATAACCGCTTCATTACCCGCGCCGATGCGTCTGCCGGGCCAGGCGGTGCCTGCCAGCAAAATATCCCAGCCGTAGAGGGATGCTGCGCGCGAGCGCAGCATTTTGAACAGAAATGCCGGTTTAATCAGACGCCATAAATGGCGCCCCATGTTGTCAGGCCCCACGCTGAAGAAAATGCTGGAGCGCACGCCGTGCTTGCTCAGCAGTTCCAGCAGTTTGGGTACGCCGTCACGCGTTCCCCTGAAGGTGTCGACATCAATGCGTAAACCGACTTTTTTCATGAGACCTGTTCCGACAGCTCCACGGTGCGCAGGAAGAAATCGAGCGTTTCATCAATGGTCTGCTCCATCTTCACCGTCGGCGTCCAGTTCAGGCAGCGCTTCGCGTTGCGAATGCTTGGCTTACGGTGCTCAACGTCCTGGTAGCCCTTACCATAGTAGCTGCTGCTTTCCACTTCGCGGAAACCGGCAAACGGCGGGAATTTATCGCGCAGCGGATGGCGCTCAAAGCTGGCCAGCAGCATCTCGGCCAGCTCGCGAATGCTCGCTTCGTTGTCCGGGTTACCGATGTTAATGATTTCACCGTTGCAGCGGTTATCTTTGTTTTCGATGATGCGGAACAGCGCTTCGATACCGTCGCTGATATCCGTAAAGCAGCGTTTCTGTTTCCCGCCTTCGATAAGCTTGATTGGCGAGCCTTCCACCAGGTTCAGGATCAGCTGGGTGATCGCACGGGAGCTACCGATACGCGCCGCGTTCAGGTTATCCAGACGTGGCCCCATCCAGTTGAACGGACGGAACAGGGTAAAGCGCAGGCCCTCTTTCTCACCGTAGGCCCAAATCACGCGGTCCAGCAGCTGTTTGGAGACGGAGTAAATCCAGCGCTGTTTGTTGATCGGCCCGACCACCAGGTTAGAGGTGTCTTCATCGAAGTTCTTATCGGTACACATGCCGTACACTTCAGAGGTGGACGGGAAGATGATGCGCTTGTCGTATTTCACGCAGTCGCGGATGATCTTCAGGTTCTCTTCGAAGTCCAGTTCGAACACGCGAAGCGGGTTACGGGTGTACTCAATCGGGGTGGCAATGGCGACCAGCGGCAGCACCACGTCGCATTTTTTGATGTGGTATTCAATCCACTCGGAGTGAATGCTGATGTCCCCTTCCACGAAGTGGAAGCGCGGGTTGTCGAGGAAACGGCTGATTGCATCCGCGCCAATATCCAGGCCGTAGATTTCGTAGTTATCGTCCTTGAGCAGACGTTCGGTCAGGTGGTTACCGATAAAGCCGTTCACGCCGAGGATCAGCACGCGGGTGCGGCGTTTGATGGCAACAACCGGCGCGCTGGTGATCAGCGCCCCGGCCACCAGGCCCAGAGACTGCGCCAGCTGGGTGCCCTGAACGTACAGGCCGTTGTCGGTTTGTCCTGTGACGATCTCTAGCGCCTGCTCGCCGCAGCTCACAATCAGCGGGGAGACGGAGACGACGGTGCCCGGTTTAGCGGCCGGGATGTCGTCACGCACGCGGGATTTCCAGACGATGAATTTGCTTACGCCCGCAAAGCTGTACGCGCCCGGCCACGGGTCGGTCACGGCGCGCACCAGGTTGTGCAGCTGGCGTGCCGGTTTGTTCCAGTCCAGACGACCATCTTCCGGCGCGCGGCGGCCAAAGCAGCTTGCCTTGCTCTCGTTCTGTGCGGTTTCGCTGAAGGTGCCGTTAAGAATGCCCGGCAGCGCATCACGCAGCAGCGTCTGTGCCGTCGCGTTCAGCTTTTGATGCAGCTGCAGCGCGGTCTCGTCCGCATCAATAGCGACCTTCTGCTGTGCCACGATAGCGCCCGCATCCGCACGGCGTACCATGCGGTGCAGCGTCACGCCCGTTTCCGTTTCACCGTTCACCAGCACCCAGTTCAGCGGGGCGCGGCCACGGTAGGCGGGCAGCAGAGAACCATGAAGATTAAAGGCGCCTTTTGCGGCCAGGCCTAAGATCTCGTCGCAGATCAGGTTGCGATAGTAGAACGAGAAGATGACGTCAGGCGCGAGGGCGCGAATGCGCTCCACCCACAGCGAGTGGTTGACGTCGTCCGGCGCATAAACCGGAATTCCACGCTCGGCGGCGATACGCGCCACGGAGCCGAAAAAGTTGTTCTCTCCGGCCGTGTCCGGATGGGTAAAGATTGCCGCAATGTCATAGCCCGCTTCCAGCAGGGCCTGTGTGCCCGTGCACCCCATATCGTGATAGGCAAATACAACAGCTTTCATGGGTGAATTTCCTCTTGAGATGCTTTGTGTTCCTGACGGACAACACGTTGAATAAAGTAGCGCGGACGTGCGCGAACGTCGTTATAGATACGGCCTATGTATTCACCGAGGAGCCCCATCCCGACAAACTGGGCGCCGATGAACATAAACAGCACGGCAAAGAGCATGAAGACCCCTTCCGCCGCCCACTGCGGGCCAAAGACCAGTCGCAGTACCACCAGCAGAACGGACAGCCCAAAACCGGCCACGGCGATGATGCTGCCGAAAACGCTCAGCAGACGCAGCGGCGTGGTGGTCAGGCAGGTGATGAGGTCGTACATCAGGTTGATGAGAAGCATAAAGCTGTACTTCGATTCCCCGTGCTCGCGCTCGGCGTGCAGGACCGGGATTTCCGTTGCCTTACGGGCAAAGGTATTCGCCAGAATCGGAATGAAGGTGCTGCGCTCATGGCAATGCAGCATGGCGTCGACAATATGGCGGCGGTAGGCGCGCAGCATGCAGCCGTAATCGCCCATCGCTTTACCGGTCGTGCGCTGGATCAGACGGTTGATGGTACGCGAGGCGAGCTTACGGAACAGGCTGTCCTGGCGGTTCTGACGTACCGTCCCGACCACGTCATAGCCTTCGTCGGCTTTGGCAACCAGGCGCGGGATCTCTTCCGGCGGGTTTTGCAGGTCCGCGTCCAGAGTGATGATTAGATCGCCCGTGACGTGGCTAAACCCCGCCATAATTGCCGAGTGCTGGCCGTAGTTGCGGTTGAGCAGCACGGCCACAATGTGGCTGCCTTCAGCCTGTGCGGCTTCGGTCAGCATCAGCGCGGAATTGTCGCTACTGCCATCATCCACCAGCAGAATTTCGTAGGCCTTGCCCATCGTGTCGCAGGCGGCCGTTGTACGACGAATCAGTTCGGGCAGGCTCTCCTGCTCGTTGTAAACCGGGATTACCACGGAAACTTTTTGTACGGGCGGTGCACTGAACATATCAATGTCCTGCAAGCTGATGGAGTGCGGTAATGACGCGGGTTGTGTCGTCATGAGTCATGTCCGGGAAAAGAGGGAGAGAACAAATACGCGCGCTATTCCATTCAGAATTCGGGAGCGATACATCAGGAAAACGCTCGCGGTAGTATTTTTGGGTGTGCGCCGCGCGGAAGTGGAGACCGGTACCGATGCCTTTCTCTTTCAGCGCCGCCATCAGGTTGTCGCGTGAGATCCCGCAGCGCGCTTCATCGACGCGAATAATAAACAGGTGCCAGGCGTGCACGTGCGGCCATGACGGAATAGTGAGCGGCTGGAACGGCGTATCGGCCAGTTCCAGCAGGTAGCGTTCAGCTATTTCCTGGCGGCGCCTGTTGGCCTCTTTCAGTTTGCCCAACTGCACCAGCGCCAGCGCGGCGTTGATGTCCGCCAGGTTGTATTTATAGCCCGGCGCGATCACTTCCGCCTGCGGCGCGCGGCCGTGCGTCTGACGGTCATAGGCGTCTACGCCGAGGCCATGGAATTTCAGGCTGCGGATCCGCTGTGCCAGCTGGGCATTATCGGTGACCACCAGGCCGCCTTCCGCGCAGGTCATGTTTTTAATGGCGTGGAAGGAGAAAATTGCCGTTCCCTTCCAGCCAACGTGACGGTTTTTGTAGTACGTTCCGGCGGCATGGGCCGCATCTTCAATCACCGGAATACCGTGACGTTCACCAATGGCGTGAATGGCGTCGATTTCACACGGCGCGCCGGCATAGTGAACGGGAATAATGGCTTTGGTACGCGAAGTAATAGCGGCTTCCACGGCTTCTGGCGTCACCATTAATGTGTCTTTATCCACATCAATCATGACCGGCGTGGCGCCCAGCAATACGATCATATTCAGAGTGGAGACCCAGGTCTGGGAGGGGGTAATGACTTCATCGCCAGGGCCAATATCCAGCGCCATCAGCGTGACGTGCATTCCCGCGGTGGCGGAACAGACGGCAATTGCGTGTTGATTCCCGGTAAGCTGACAGAATGCCTCTTCGAGTTCCTGATTCTTAGGCCCAGTGGTGATCCAGCCCGACATCAAAACGTCCTGAAGCGCCGCAATTTCCTCAGCGCCCATCGACGGTCGCGAAAAAGGCAGAAAATCACTCATTATTAATTTCCTTGCAATCAAAATGGCACGTTTTTGATATTAACCAAATGCTGGCCCGTTTATTTCAACGAACCATAAACTTATATCAAAGTATCTCTCTTTCCTTAGGGAAAAATTAAGACAGCGTTTACAACGCTACAAGACAACTAGCAGCCAATTGAAAAACAACAAGTTAATTTAATATTAAATATTTTTGATGTGATCTTCCGCAACATTTTGAAATGGGATGATTTAAACCATACATCAACAAACAAAAAAAAATCCCGGCCATTTCAAAATAATATGAAATAGCCGGGAACTTTTCTTTTTAGTTAATTGTCGCGCTTATTACAGGTTATCTGGAAAGTTTTTCGGTAATTCACTGGCCGCGCAGGCGATAACGCTTTCATTATTTGCACCGCAGTCGCGCACAAAGGTGATCGTGGCAAACTCATCAATCACTTCCGTTGGATACGCCGGGCCCGCATCGCGATAGCTATTCATCAGCGGAATATGGTCGTTCTGGAAGCAGACTGTTTTTTCCGGGTTGTTCATGACCCAGCGCGGGAAGAAGATGGTGCCGTGGAACAGTTTGTCGCCCAGGTTCACAATCAGGCTGACGTCGGTGCCGGTTGGCTCGGTCCAGGAAATTTTATAGATGCTCTCCCCTACCCGCACGATGTAAGCCTGCTGATCTTTCACCCAACGGTTGGCTACCAGACCGCTGTGAATACGGTAATCAAGCGTGGTCTCATTTTTGACGTAAATCTCGTAGTTCCAGCCGTTGTCGTAGGTATAAACAAGGTGTTTGCCAACGAAGCCGCTTAAGTCGTGTTTGTCGAAGGTGTTCATAAGATGTCTCCTTTGTTTTGATGAGACGATCGTACCCCTTCAAAAAATGAATGAATAACGCTATGTTTTAATCAAATTCATCCAAATTTTAGATAAATTATGCATAAGACGACGCTTGAACAATGGTCTTTACTGGCGAAAGTGGTCGAGGCGGGCAGCTTTGCCCGAGCGGCGGAAGAAACGCACCGCAGCCAGTCTTCGGTGAGCTATAACCTGTCGCTGCTGCAGGAGCGGCTGGGCGTGGCGCTCCTGGTGCCGGAAGGACGACGGGCGGTGTTAACGCCGGCAGGAGAACTGCTACTCAACCAGGTTAAACCGCTGCTGAAAGCCTTTTCGTACGTTGAGACGCGCGCAGCGACCCTTCGCAACGGAATGCGCACGCGGCTGGATCTGGTGGTGGATTCCATTTTCCCGCGCCGCCGCCTGTTCGCTATTCTACGTGAGTTCCAGCAGCAGTATCCGCAGACCCAGGTCCGTCTGACCGAGGTGCTGGAAAATACCCGCGCCGATGCCATTAACGACGAAGCCGATGTGATGGTCTTAACCCGCCGCCAGGACATTACCGGGCTCGGCGAATGGCTGATGAATATCGACTTTGTTGCCGTGGCCCATCATCAGCATCCTCTCTTTGACCTCGACGCACCTCTTAACGACGACATGCTACGCCCGTGGCCGCTTATCCAGATTGCGGACAGCCAGCCCGCCGCGCGCGCGGCCAGTGAGTCGTGGACATTTTCCACCATCGATGCCGCCATAGAGGCCGTGGTCTCTCAGGTCGGCTACGGCTGGCTGCCAGAGGAACGCATCCAGACCCAGCTGGATCAGGGCGTGCTGAAACGCCTGCCGCTGAGCCACGGCGCACGCAGAGCAACGCCGCTACACCTGATTGTAAAGCGCTCTCTCGCCCCGCTTGATGAACAGGTTGAGACGCTATTGCGCCTTTTTAGCCAGGAGCCACCATCCTCACCTGCTACGCTTTAAGGTCCGAACGTTAAAACGATAAGGAGCAGATGATGAAAATCGACTTTGCGGGGAAAGTGGCGCTGGTAACCGCCTCAACCGGCGGGATCGGATTCGCCATTGCCAGAGGTCTGGCAGAAAGCGGTGCGGAAGTGATCGTCAATGGCCGGAGCATGGAATCGGTGAATAGAGGCATTCAGCAGCTGCAGCAGGTAGTGCCAGGCGTACAGGTGCGCGCCGCGATTGCCGATCTCAGCACGGCGGAAGGGGTGGAATCGCTTCTGAAGGTGGCGAATAACGTCGATATTCTGGTCAACAACGCCGGGATTTACGGCCCTCAGGATTTTTATGCCACCGACGATGAGACCTGGGAGCGTTACTGGCAGACCAACGTGATGTCCGGCGTACGCTTGTCCCGCGCCCTGCTGCCGGGCATGGTGCAGAAAGGCTGGGGACGCGTGGTGTTTATCTCGTCCGAGTCGGCCTGCAATATTCCGGCAGATATGATCCACTACGGCGTGACCAAAACGGCGCAGCTCTCGCTGGCGCGCGGGCTGGCGAAGTTCGTGGCGGGAAGCGGCGTGACGGTCAACAGCGTCTTGCCGGGGCCAACGATGTCGGACGGTTTCGCAGAGATGATGAAAGATGAAATCGAAAAAACCGGCAAATCGCTGGAGCAGCTGGCGAAAGAGTTTGTGATGGCCAACCGCCCCAGCTCGGTTATCCAGCGCGCTGCCACGGTTGAAGAGGTGGCCAATATGGTGATTTATGTCTGTTCGACCCAGGCCTCCGCCACCTCGGGCGCGGCGCTGCGCGTCGACGGTGGCGTCGTGGATGACATCATCTGATGCTGTCAGGCCGCGCTGCCTGCGACCCGACGAGCGGTAATATAGTGTGCTTGCCAGTAATCATCCGTCAGGGTTGAAACCGTTACGCCCTGGCTGCTTGAGGCGTGAATAAACTGGCTGTCGCCAATATAAACACCAACGTGCTTGCGGTTCGGACCCGTCTGGAAGAATACCAGGTCTCCGGGCCTCAGGCGGTATTGCGCCACCTGCACGCCGCGATGGATTTGCTCGTGCGTCGTGCGGGGTAAATTCAGGTGTGCCGCATCGCTGAACAGATGCTGCATCAGCGCGGAACAATCCACCCCGCGATGCGTGGTTCCGCCCCACCGGTACTGGGTGCCTTTCCATTTCTGGTATTGATCGAGAATACGCGAGCGCAGCGGGCCTGTTTCCTGATGCACCAGCGCAGATTTCGCCGGTGAAACTGCCAGCTCACTGTTCATCGAGACCATCGACGCTGGAAGTTGAAAGCTAAACGCAGAAAACGAAGCAAAACTTAACGTGAGGATTGAAATAAGCGATCTAAGAGTCATATCAAGAAAGAAGTAGTGAGTGAGTTTTTCCTTACCTGTGGGGTTCAATGGGTTCCCCTAAATATCTTGCGATGTGGCGATAATATAGACAGGTCGTTTTTTCGCCAATCCTTATCGAGGCCAAAAATAGACTGACTTTGAGATCGCAAGATCGAGAAAAAAATGTTGGGGATATAAGGACTGTCCTGCTAAAGCAGGTAAACTGATCCGCAGAATGTGTATTTCAGCTAAGACGTATTTATGACCAATATGATTGCCGACGAGACGGTGGCAAAATCTAACGTGCTCTCTGTCTTTGACTTTGACGGGACGTTAACGCACCACGACAGCTTTATTCCTTTCCTGCGTTTTGCCTTCGGTAAACGTTACTTCGCGGGCCGCCTGGTGCGTATGGCGCTGCCCACGCTCCACTGCGTGCGTCGCAAGCTGACGCGCGATGAGCTGAAGGAAGTGCTGATTAAAACGTTCCTGACGGGCGTGGATGAACACTGGTTGCGCCAGCAGGCGGAAGCGTTTTGCGAAAAATACTGGAACAAGCTGATGCGTCCCGAAGGGGTTCTGGCGGTGGCGGCTGAGGTGAATTCCGGTGCGGAAGTGACCATCTGTTCCGCATCCCCGGCGCTGGTGCTCCAGCCGTGGGCTGACAAACTGGGCATTAAGCTGATTGGCACGCAGCTGGAAGTGAAAGACGGCAAGCTGACGGGACGCATCACGGGCAATAACTGCCGCTGCGCCCAGAAGGTGGCCAGGCTGGAAAAAGTGTATGGCGATCTCAACGCCTATCACCTGCGCGCCTGGGGTGACACCCGCGGCGACCACGAGCTGCTGGCGGCGGCGCAGGATCCGCACTGGCGGCACTTCCATCACCCGCGCAAGCGTCGGAATTCACCGATTAAGGGTTAGGTGCGGTCTGGTGCCCTCACCCCGGCCCTCTCCCACAGGGAGAGGGAGAAAAACGATGCATCAGGCCTCACGTTTTCCCGGGAACATCACGCTCGCAATAATTCCCAGCGCCAGCACGCCCAATACCACAAACAGGCTGGCCGTTGCGCCAATGCTGTAACCGTGATGCCAGAAGTGATCGGTGGCATTTAACCCCAACTTGAACGCCACGAAGAACAGCAGAAGCACCACCGCCTTCTCGAGATGCACCAGATACTGCTTCAGCGCTTCCAGCACGAAGTAAAGCGTACGCAGGCCAAGAATGGCGAACATCATGGCGCTGTAAATAATCAGCGGTTCGCGGCTCACGGCAATAATGGCCGGCACGGAGTCAAACGCGAACATCACGTCAGAGAGTTCGACGACGGCCACGCAAAGTAATAGCGGCGTCGCATAGCGCTTCGCCTTCTTCACGCGTCCGACCATCACGTCCTGGTTTTCCGGCTTTTCAAGCTCCGCATCCACCTCTTTCTGCGTCAGAATAAAGGCATTGCTGCTGATTTTTGGCCAGACCGGATAGAAGCGCTTCACCAGACGATAGGCGAGATGACCCGAGTAATCTTCCACTTCGTCACTCTCTTCATTGCGTCGGAGCATCATCACCGCCGTCCAGCCGACGACCAGCGCGAAAATAACCTCAACGTACGGCCCAAGGCTTAGCAGGCTGGTCCCGATAGCCACAAAGATGCCGCGGAAGACAATTGCCCCCAGCACGCCCCAGTAGAGCACGCGGTGACGGTACTTATCCGGCACGCCGAACCAGGCGAAGATCGCCATCATCACGAACAGGTTATCGACGGAAAGCACCTCTTCCAGCGCGTAGCCGGTGAGGAACAGGCTCGCCATCTCGGCGCCGTGGTGAACGTACAGGAACCCGGCGAAGGCCATCGCCATCATGACCCAGAAAACGGACCACATCGCCGCGCTTTTCAGCGAGATCGGTTTATCGTGACGGTGCATAAAGAGGTCGATAAACATCGCCCCAACGGCCATCACCACAAAGACAACAACGGTTTCAGTCGGGAAACCGAGATGAGCAGCAGACATACAAAACCCTTTTGGCAGACAAAACACAACACCATGCAAACTGGCGTAAACCAGGAACAGAAAAGGGTGGGCTGTTAATCAGCCTTTTCACCCTCAAAGCCGCAGCCCTGTCGGCTACGTAAAGAGGGGTGTACTTTACCTTACCAGGCGGGGATCGCGCATCTGCCGTTTAGGCGCTCATTCCGCGCAAGCGCTGCAGCACCGCCACCAGAACCGCTACAGACCAGCCCACCATCAACGCGCCCACCAGCCCCTCCACCCCGCCGATGAGCCGCCAGTGCTGGGGTAACGTGACGTCGCCGTAACCTACCGTCGCATAGCTCACCAGTGAAAAGTAGAAGCTGGTGTTCCAGTCATTAAACGCGTCGATGACAAAATAAAACGCCGCAAACAGTCCGGCCTCAAGGAGATGGGAGAAGATCATGGAGATCACGATACCGACATTGCGTAAAACAATGCGTACCGCAGAATCGACGTCTAATTTAATGAATTTTAAAACGCCAAACATCCACAGCGAATGAATCACCACGGTTAGGGTAAGCAAAATAATAATACTGAGTAGCTGCATGATGCGTGCTCTGACCAAAGGGAGTATGGCCCCGCGAGCGCGGCGGGGCATCTGGTCGAAGCTTAGTTGAATGGAGAGAAAAAGTTGGTGCAATAATTGCGTTGCGTGATTATTCCTCTACCGGCACGACCAGCTTGCGGCTGGTTAGCAGCTGAAAACGCTATATCCGCAGCGCACTATCTGTGAGTCACCTCTTATTTACATCATTTAAACCTTCCATTAACTGGATAAAAATAACGCGCCGTCGCTATAGTGGTTTTGTTTAATAAAACCAAGTTGTACCTAATAAAACCAAGAACACACCCTGCGAGGATACAATGACAGAACATTTACGTAACGGCGCGACCGCCACCGAGGACATAGAAAGAGAGACGATGCGGAAGGTGATCTGGCGTATTCTCCCGTTTCTGATTGTCAGTTACCTGGTCTCCATTATCGATCGCGGGAATATCGGCATGGCTTCGCTGCAGATGAATGAGGACCTTGGCCTCAGCAAAGCGGCGTTTGGCTTCGCCAGCAGCCTTTACTTCGTGGCCTATTTTTTGTTTGAGGTACCCAGTAATCTGGCCATGCAGAAAGTCGGCGCCCGGCTGTGGATCCCGCGCATTATGATCAGCTGGGGCATCGTCTCCATGGGCATGGCGCTGGTTCAAAACACCACGTCGCTCTATATCGTCCGTTTTCTTCTCGGGGCAGCGGAAGCAGGCTTCTTCCCAGGCGTCGTGCTTTATCTGACCTGGTGGATCCCTTCCCGCTACCGCGCGCGCATTATTGCGTCCTTTATGGTCGCCATCCCGCTCGCTAACTTCATCGGTTCCCCGCTTTCAGGATTGATACTGTCGCTGGATGGCTGGCTGGGTCTTCGCGGCTGGCATCTGCTGTTCATCATTGAAGGCTTACCTGCGGTGCTGCTGGGTATTGCGGCCTGGTTTATTCTCCGGGATCGCCCTCATCAGGCGAAATGGCTGAGCAATGAACAGAAAAAGTGGCTGGAAACCACGCTGGAAACCGAGCGGAGCCAGCAAAAGAACATTGGGCATCAGACGACGTGGCAGTTGCTGAAGCATCGCCAAATCTGGCTGATGGCGCTGATTTACGCGGGCGCATCGTCCGCGGGCACCACCATCAGCGTCTGGTCTCCTCAACTGCTGAAATCCTTCCATCTCGATAATCTTGAGACAGGTCTGCTTAACGCCATTCCTTACGGCCTGGCATCGGTTCTGATGATTGTCTGGGGACGACATTCCGATCGCACCAACGAACGCCGCTGGCATACCGCGCTGACGCTGTTCATGATTGCTGCGGGCGTGTTCTCTGCCTTTGTAAGCGTCTCGCTCTTTGCCACTATCGTGATCCTGAGCATTATCCTGACGGGTGCGTATTCTATGAAAGGACCTTTCTGGGCGCTGGCATCCGGCTGGATGAGCAGCTCCTCGGCAGCGGCGGGGCTGGCCGCGATTGGCGCCATCGCGAACCTGATTGGCGGGGCGGTAATGGTAAATGCATACGGCATGATCAGCGAGAGAACGGGCAGCTACACGCTGGCTATGCTTCCGCTAGCCGCGCTTTGCCTGGCCGGGGGTATCGCGGTGCTCATTATGGGACGGCAGGCCCGCAACGCTCAGCTACACGAAAAACAGGTCACACATTAGTGATGACAGAAGCGGGACAAATGTCCCGCTTCTGCGTTTAAAGATTTTCTTCCGCCGCGTCGCTCGTTTCACCAAAGAACTGCTGACAGAAGGGCTTACTGGCTCCCATTTTCTGCGACAGACGGCTGGCCGCCGCCTTCATCAATGGCCCTATCTCCTTCTCACGACGATCTTCCGTCAGCCGTGAGATGGGGCCGGTCAGGGCTAACGCCGCAACCAGCTTGTCGTGAACGCCGAAGACGGGCATCGCAAACGCCGCAGTGTGGGGATCGCGTGCGCCTGACGTATAGAAAGGGAGTTCTGCTTCTCCCTCCGGCAGGCTTTCATTGAGCCCCCAATGGCGCAAGACCTTACTAATGGCCGAATTATCGAGCGGGAACTGGCTGCCGGGAAGATTGCTGTGTCGCAGGCCGTGCGACGCTTCCGCGCGAAACAGGCAAAGGCGCTGCCCACCCTCCAGCACATACCAGCTGGCACTCTCCTGAGACGCCAGGGAGAGCGCCTGAAGCTCTGGCTGAACCACCCGCGAAAGATGGAAAGATTGTTCATACAGCTTGCCGAGGTAAAGCAGACGTGGGCCAAGCGCATAATTGCCGTCTTCATGCCTGACGACGTAATTCATCCGTTCAAGAGAATTCATCAGGCGGTAAACCGTGGTTTTGTGATAACCCGACAGCTGTGCCAGCGCGGTCAGCGTCAGGCTCTCATCTCCAGGACGGAAGCAATCCAGTAAAGCCAGCGCTTTTTCAACCGCTACAACGCCTTCATTCCCCATCATTATCTCCTTGTTAGCCCGGCAGTGAGTGTACCTCAATTTTGTGAGTCACTTCGTGTTTACATCACAAACGCCACCTCGGGTCTGGCTAAAAGGAAAGCAACACCGCTATAGTTGTTTTGTTCTGTACACCTGCATTGTACTCAGTAAAACAATATGGAGGCATTCATGTCCGTTTCTGAAAAAAAACCGATTAATCGCCAGTTCGAACGCGTTTCTGCCGAGGATGTTCGTCGGGCAGCCGAGTATCAGGCAGCCATTCTGGCCGACGTGGCCGGTCGCCGCGGTACGCTTCATGGCCGCATCAAACCGCTGGCCCCACACATGTCCGTTGCGGGTCCAGCCATCACCGTGGAAGTCCGTCCGGGGGATAATCTGGCGATTCATGCCGCGATGGCGGTTGCGCAGCCCGGCGACGTCCTGGTCGTCGATGGCAAAGGCGACCTGAGCTGCGCGCTGCTGGGCGAAATCATGGCTACTCAGGCTCAGGCAAGCGGCATTGCGGGCATCATTATTGACGGCGCTGTACGTGACGCCGATTCTCTGAGCAAAGGCCACTACCCTGTCTTTTCTGCCGGCCTGAACCCCTGCGGCCCGACAAAGTTAATTTCTGGCCGGGTTAATCATCCCATTTCAGTCGCCGGGGCGACGGTTCAGGCCGGGGATCTGGTTGTGGCGGATATCGACGGCGTGGTCGTCATCCCGCGCGATGAGGTTCAGCAAGTTATCGCGCTGGCAAAAGAAAAGCTGGAGACGGAGACCCGGCGTCTTGCCGCCATCCGTGAAGGCGATTTGCGTCCACACTGGCTTGATGACGCGCTTCGTAAGGCCGGTATGTTGACCGACGGGGAGACGCTGTGATGGGGGGCAAAGACGTAGTTCTGGTTACCGGAAGCGACCTGGCGGAGCAGGCCATGGTGATGCTGCAGGGCTTTGAGGTGGTGTTTGCGGGCCACCAGCCGACAGAAGATGACCTGAGCGCGCTGTGTGAACGACACAATCCCGTGGCGATTCTGGTACGTTACGGCAGGATCACCGCGAAGGTTATGGATGCCGCCCCGGCTCTGCAGGTTATTTCCAAGCACGGAAGCGGGATCGATGTGATAGACCAGACGGCAGCGGCCGAACGCAATATCGCCGTCCGCGCGGCCCCAGGCGCAAACGCGGCAGCAGTGGCTGAACATACCTGGGCGCTGATCCTCGCCTGCGCAAAGTCAGTGGTGCCTCTGGACAAGCGGCTGCGGGACGGGCACTGGGATAAGGCGACGCATAAATCCATTGAGCTGGAGGGCTTAACGCTGGGGCTAATCGGGTTGGGCGCTATCGGCTCGCGCGTGGCGACTATTGGTCACGCCTTCGGCATGAAGGTGCTGGCTTACGATCCCTATGCTAAGTCCATGCCTGCCCTGTGCGAACGCGCAGAGACGCTGACCGGACTTCTTTCCCGTTCCGATGTCATCTCTTTGCACTGTCCTCTGACCGATGAGAATCGGGAGATGATCAATAGCGAGACGCTCGCACACTGCAAGCGGAACGCCATTCTGGTCAATACGGCACGCGGCGGACTGATCCACAGTGAATCGTTACTGGCGGCGCTCCGGGATGGCACGCTGCACAGCGCAGCGCTGGACAGCTTTCCCCACGAGCCGCTGACCGCGCCACATCTCTGGCAGTCCGTAGAAAACGTGGTTATTTCACCGCATATTGGCGGCGTTACCGCAGCGTCATACATCAAGATGGGGACCGTGGCCGCGAGCAATATTCTGGCCGTGATGGACGTCACCACCGTCAGCCCGTAAAGCCAACCGCGACGAGTGGCAGCGCGCTTATGTCACTTGTCTTCTGCCAGCGCCTGAGCACACGCCCAGGCACTTGCCCATGCCCACTGGAAGTTGTACCCGCCGAGCCAGCCGGTCACGTCCATCACTTCGCCAATAAAATAGAGCCCCGGCACGTTGCGCGCTTCCATGGTGCGGGAAGAGAGCTCATTCGTGTCGACCCCGCCCAGCGTAACTTCCGCGGTGCGGTAGCCCTCAGTCCCGTTTGGCTGCACCCGCCAGTTTGTCAGGGTCTCCACCAGAATCTCCTGCTCGCGGCTGTTAAGCTGCTTGAGCGACACGTCGGGGATCTGCCCCAGCACCTGCAAAGATTCCACCAGACGTTTTGGCAGCTGCATTGCCAGCGTGTTTTTCAGGTTCTGGTTCGGGTGTGCGGTACGCTGCTCATTAAGGAACGCGTCTAGATCGCAATCGGGGAGCAGGTTAACCGTGACAAACTCCCCCGGCTGCCAGTAGCTGGAAATTTGCAGTACCGCCGGGCCGGAGAGGCCGCGATGGGTAAAGAGCAGGTTTTCGCGGAACACCGTCCCGTCTTCGGCGGTAATGACGGAGGGAACAGACACGCCGGACAGCGTCTGAAGCTGCTCGAGAAGCGGTTTATGCAGCGTGAACGGCACCAGCCCGGCG
The DNA here is from genome assembly GCF_034107425.1 of Enterobacter sp. 148H3. Taxonomy (NCBI): domain Bacteria; kingdom Pseudomonadati; phylum Pseudomonadota; class Gammaproteobacteria; order Enterobacterales; family Enterobacteriaceae; genus Enterobacter; species Enterobacter sp. 148H3. The sequence goes on from NZ_JAWNEI010000011.1 coordinate 122,671, forward strand.
CGCGTGGGCAAGACCTTCAGGCCAAACTGTTCGGCAATCTTATAGCCGAACGGGGAAGCGCCCAGCCCCGGCATGGACAGGCCGCCGCTGGCAATCACCAGATTATCGGCGCTGACGGTTTCGCCGTTGAGCTGCAGCATGTAGCCCTGGTCGTCGCGGGAAACCTCCAGCACCTCGGTGCGCAGGCGCATGACCACGCCGCCCTTCTCGCACTCGGCCACCAGCATATCGACAATCTGCTGCGCGGAGTCGTCGCAGAACAGCTGTCCCAGCGTTTTTTCATGCCATGCGATACCGTGCTTACCGACCAGGTCGATAAAGTCCCACTGGGTATAACGCGCCAGCGCAGATTTACAAAAATGACGGTTTTGGCTCAAATAGGCCGCGGGTTCAACATATAGATTAGTAAAGTTGCAGCGCCCGCCGCCGGACATCAGGATCTTACGGCCTGGCTTTTTACCGTTATCCAGCAGCAGCACGCGACGACCCGCCTGTCCGGCCATTGCCGCACAAAACATACCCGCCGCACCGGCGCCAATTACCACGGCATCAAACCTTTCCACGTCAAAACCCTCTTTGTTAACTGCCGCGGATTGTAAAGTTTCCTATGTGGTCACACCAGCGTAAAAAGATATTACAAAGGCATTTCATTGAAATTTAAAGAATATCCTTTCTGGCCCTTTTCTCAAATCAGGTGGTATGTCAAAAAAAGTCTATATTTCACTTTGCCCGCCGCGCATTTGTCCTGGATAATGCGCCGCGTTCATGTCCTCAAAATGGCGTAACGTCCTATGCTACATTTGTTTGCCGGCCTGGATTTACATACCGGGCTTTTATTATTGCTTGCTCTGGTTTTTGTACTGTTTTACGAAGCGATCAACGGCTTCCACGACACTGCAAACGCAGTAGCGACGGTTATCTACACTCGCGCAATGCGATCGCAGCTTGCGGTTGTTATGGCGGCAGTATTTAACTTTTTTGGTGTCCTCCTGGGCGGGCTGAGCGTTGCGTATGCGATTGTGCATATGCTGCCAACGGATCTGCTGCTTAACGTTAGTTCTGGCCATGGCCTCGCTATGGTGTTCTCAATGCTGCTTGCTGCAATTATCTGGAACCTCGGTACCTGGTATTTCGGCCTGCCTGCATCCAGTTCTCACACCCTCATCGGCGCGATTATCGGTATCGGGTTAACCAATGCCCTCATGACCGGTACCTCGGTTGTTGATGCGTTAAATATCCCGAAAGTACTGGGGATCTTTGCCTCTCTCATCGTCTCCCCTATCGTGGGTCTGGTGGTGGCGGGCGGGCTGATCTTCATCCTGCGTCGTTACTGGAGCAATACCAAAAAACGCTCCCGTATTCACCTGACGCCAGCAGAGCGTGAAAAGAAAGACGGCAAGAAAAAGCCGCCATTCTGGACGCGTATTGCCCTGATCATTTCCGCTATCGGCGTGGCCTTCTCACACGGCGCGAACGATGGTCAGAAAGGCATTGGTCTGGTGATGCTGGTACTGATTGGCGTTGCACCGGCAGGATTCGTGGTCAACATGAATGCCTCCGGCTACGAAATCACCCGTACCCGTGATGCGGTAAACAACGTTGAAACCTATTTCCAGCAGCACCCTGAGCTGCTGAAAAAAGCGACCGGCGTTGACCAGCTGATCCCTTCTCCGGAAGCCGGTGCCACGACTGCACCTGGCGAGTTCCACTGCCATCCGGCAAACGCGATTAACGCGCTGGAACGTGCCAAAGGGATGCTGGGCAATATCGAAAGTTATGACAAACTGACCGTTGAGCAGCGTGGTCAGCTGCGTCGCATTATGCTGTGCATCTCTGATGTGACGGATAAAGTGGCGAAGCTGCCTGGCGTGAATGTTGACGACCAGCGTCTGCTGAAGAAACTGAAAGGCGATATGCTCAACACCATTGAGTACGCGCCAATCTGGATCATCATGGCCGTCGCGCTGGCGCTCGGTATCGGTACGATGATTGGCTGGCGTCGTGTGGCGACCACCATCGGCGAGAAGATCGGTAAGAAAGGCATGACCTATGCGCAGGGTATGTCCGCGCAGATGACGGCGGCAGTGTCTATCGGTCTGGCGAGTTACACCGGTATGCCGGTATCCACCACCCACGTACTCTCCTCGTCCGTGGCAGGTACCATGATTGTTGACGGTGGCGGCCTGCAGCGCAAAACCGTGACCAACATTCTGATGGCCTGGGTGTTCACCCTTCCGGCATCCATCCTGCTCTCTGGCGGGCTGTACTGGATTTCGCTGAAGCTGATTTAATCGGTTGAAGGCGACAAAAAAGCGGGTCAGGAAACTGACCCGCTTTTTTTTATGCTCAGTGCCAAATCATCAATGCAATCATGCTGACGACGACCAGGCCACACAGGGCACTGGTCAAAATGAACTGACGACGCAGGCGCTCGCAGCGACGGATAAATTCTTCATCGTGATGATCGCGGTAGCGCTGGTAGTAGATGTATCCCACCAGACGCATCTGTTTGCTGGGCTGTCCATGCGAGGTGAAGAACCCTCCACCGTCCACATACTGATAAAGCAACGGATCGCAACCACGAAGTACCACTAACAGCGCACGTAACGATGAGAAGTAGCGCGCCATATTCACTATGCAAACCACGCATAACGCCCAAAACAATGCGACGGTGCTAATCATACATCCTCCCCGGCGTCCGCCCACGAAGCAAGGCTTCTGAGCTACCGCACCCCAATGCCCTGACAGACAGTTCAGTGAAAGAATGACCAAAAGTCGATCCGGTTCGCGTTTTAATATCCGAACGGCTCATTTAATAGTGTAGGAGATCCGTTAATTTTTTTGCCACAAGGTTAATCGTTATCAACACCAAAGCTTGAAAAATATGTTTAACTGGGCCGTAATGAAAGCATCAGACGACGGCTTTCCTATTTAGTCATCGATAACTTAAGGAAGGAGTAACACTATGGCTTACAAACACATTCTCATCGCGGTAGACCTCTCTCCGGAGAGCAAAGTGCTGGTTGATAAAGCGGTATCCATGGCACGTCCCTACAACGCGAAAGTTTCGCTGATTCACGTTGATGTGAATTACTCCGACCTCTACACCGGTCTGATCGACGTCAATTTAGGCGACATGCAGAAGCGTATCTCCGAAGAGACGCACCACGCCCTGAGCGAACTCTCCACCAACGCGGGCTATCCGATTACCGAAACCCTGAGCGGCAGCGGCGACCTGGGCCAGGTATTGGTTGATGCGATCAAGAAATACGACATGGACCTGGTGGTGTGCGGTCACCATCAGGACTTCTGGAGCAAGCTGATGTCTTCCGCTCGCCAGCTGATTAATACCGTTCACGTGGATATGCTGATTGTTCCGCTGCGTGACGAAGAAGACGAGTAAGCGCAAAAAAGCCCGGTGGCGCTAACGCTTAACGGGCCTACAAGGTAAAAGCAAAACGGCAACATAGTTGCCGTTTTTAGTGTTTGTTCCCTCTCCCTGTGGGAGAGGGTTAGGGTGAGGGCATCAGCCCGCACTATTCCGGCGTCCCCGGATAAATATCAAACCGGTGCCCTTTGGTGGTCACCGCGTTAGTGGTCGCCACGTCCGCCAGCGGCGGCGCATAGTCAGGGCGCTTTACCACCACCCGCTTCGTCGCCAGCTGGCGAGCCGGCTCCAGCAGGCCATCCGCATCCAAATCAGGCCCCACCAGAGACTGAAACACCCGCATCTCTTTCTTCACCAGCGCGCTTTTCTGCTTGTGCGGGAACATCGGGTCGAGATAGACCACCTGCGGGCGCGGGGTGATATCGGTCAGCGCCGTCAGGCTGGAGGCGTGGATCAGCTGCAATCGTTCCTGCAACCAAGGGCCGATTTCCGGGTCCGCATAGCCTCGCGTCAGCCCGTCGTCGAGCAGCGCAGCGACCACCGGATTACGCTCCAGCATCCGCACATGACAGCCGACAGATGCCAGCACAAACGCATCGCGCCCCAGCCCCGCCGTGGCATCGACCACGTCCGGGAGGTAGCTCCCTTTGATGCCAACCGCTTTGGCCACCGCTTCACCACGACCGCCACCGAACTTGCGCCGGTGCGCCATCGCGCCGCCGACAAAATCGACGAAAATCCCGCCGAGCTTCGGTTCATCGCGCTTACGTAATTCGAGATGTTCTGGTGTCATCACCAGCGCCATCAGGTTATCTTCATCATGTTCCAGCCCCCAGCGGGCGGCCAGAACAGATAAGGCGCCGTCTCCGGCGCCCGTTTCATCCACTAAGCAGATCTTCACGTAACAATCAGCCTTTGATCCCGTAATGCTCAAGCATCGCATCCAGCTGCGGCTCGCGGCCGCGGAAGCGTTTGAACAGCACCATTGGCTCTTCGGAACCGCCGCGGGTCAGGATATTGTCGAGGAACGACTGGCCGGTTTCGCGGTTGAAAATTCCCTCTTCTTCGAAACGAGAGAAGGCATCCGCCGCCAGCACGTCGGCCCACAGGTAGCTGTAGTAACCCGCCGCGTAGCCGCCAGCGAAGATGTGGCTGAACGCGTGCGGGAAGCGGCCCCAGGTTGGCCCAGGGATCACGGCAACCTGCTTTTTAATCTCGGCCAGGGTTTCAAGAATTTTCGCGCCCTGCTCCGGGCTGAACTCGGCGTGCAGGCGGAAATCGAACAGGCCGAACTCCAGCTGGCGCAGGATAAACATCGCCGCCTGGTAGTTCTTCGCCGCCAGCATTTTATCCAGCAATTCTTTCGGCAGCGGTTCGCCGGTCTCATAGTGACCGGAGATAAACGCCAGCGCGTCCGGCTCCCAGCACCAGTTTTCCATAAACTGGCTCGGCAGCTCGACCGCATCCCACGGTACACCGCTGATGCCTGCCACGCCTGCGGTTTCGATGCGGGTCAACATATGGTGCAGGCCGTGACCGAACTCGTGGAACAGGGTGATCACTTCATCGTGGGTAAAGAGCGCAGGTTTGCCGTTCACCGGACGGTTGAAGTTACAGGTCAGGTAGGCGACCGGCTTCTGCAGAGAACCGTCTGCTTTACGCATCTGGCCCACGCAGTCGTCCATCCACGCCCCCCCGCGCTTGTTCTCACGCGCGTAGAGATCGAGGTAGAAGCTGCCGCGCAGTTCGTTTTTATCGTCATACAGTTCGAAGAAGCGCACGTCCGGATGCCAGACGTCGATATCGGTACGCTCTTTGGCGGTGATGCCATAGATGCGCTTCACCACTTCAAACAGGCCGTTCACGGCTTTGTTTTCCGGGAAGTACGGGCGCAGCTGCTCGTCGCTGATGCTGTAGAGGTGCTGCTTCTGTTTTTCGCTGTAGTACGCGATATCCCACGGCTGCAGCTCGTCCACGCCGAACTCCGCTTTCGCGAAGGCGCGCAGCTGGGCCAGCTCTTTTTCACCCTGCGGACGGGCGCGTTTCGCCAGATCGGTCAGGAAGTCGAGCACCTGCTGCGGGTTCTCCGCCATTTTGGTGGCGAGGGATTTATCGGCGTAGTTTTCGAAGCCCAGCAGCTGGGCCAGCTCGTGGCGCAGGGCGAGGATTTCCGCCATGACCGGGCTGTTGTCCCACTTACCGGCATTCGGCCCCTGATCGGAGGCGCGGGTGCTGTAGGCGCGGTACATCTCTTCGCGCAGGGCCTGGTTGTCGCAGTAGGTCATTACCGGCAGATAGCTCGGGATATCCAAGGTTAGCAGGAAACCGTCCTGCTCTTTCGCCTCGGCCTGGGCTTTTGCCGCCGCCAGCGCGCTTTCCGGCATGCCTGCCAGCTCCGCTTCGTCGGTAATCAGCTTCGTCCAGCCCATGGTGGCGTCGAGCACGTTGTTGCTGTACTGGTTGCCCAGTTCGGACAGGCGCGCGGCGATTTCACCGTAGCGGGTTTGTTTCTCTTTTGGCAGGCCAATCCCGGACAGCTCGAAATCACGCAGGGCGTTATCGACCGATTTTTTCTGCGCCGTGTTCAGTTCGGCATAGTGGTCGCCGTCGCGCAGGTCGCGGTAGGCTTTGTAGAGCCCTTCGTGCTGGCCGACCCAGGTGCTGTATTCAGAGAGCAGCGGCAGGGTCTGTTCGTAGGCTTCGCGCAGTTCCGGGCTGTTTTTTACCGAGTTCAGGTGGCTTACCGGGGAGAAGATACGCCCCAGCACGTCGTCCACTTCGGCCAGCGGCTGACACAGATTTTCCCAGGTGTACGGCCCGCCCTGCGCGACCACGCTTTCTACCGCCGCGCGGCAGTTATCCAGCGATTGCGTAACCGCTGGAACCACATGCTCGGGGAGGATTTTAGAAAACGGTGGCAACGAAAAAGGCGTCAGTAATGGATTGGTCATAAACGCTGTCCTGTTGAAATAGGTGAATGAAGCGCGCATCCGGCGCTGTGCATATGGGATCTAGAATGGGGTTAAGTGTAGAGGATTTCAATGCCGGACGTTGTCGAAAAGAGCCCGGTGGTGCTGCGCTTACCGGGCCTACGGGTAATCTTTGCCGTTCTGCTGTAAACTGTGGCAAATCGTCAATTCAGCGGAATATCATTACCCATGCTCAGTTATCGCCACAGCTTCCACGCAGGCAACCACGCCGACGTCCTTAAACACACCGTTCAGAGCCTGATCATCGAATCGCTCAAAGAGAAAGAGAAGCCATTTCTCTATCTGGACACCCATGCGGGCGCGGGCCGTTATCAGCTGAGCGGTGAGCATGCCGAGCGTACCGGTGAATATCTGGAAGGGATTGCCCGCATCTGGCAGCAGGACGACCTGCCTGCCGAGCTGGAGCCGTACATCGGCGTGGTGAACCACTTCAACCGCAACGGCCAGCTGCGTTATTACCCGGGCTCGCCGCTGATTGCCCGCCAGCTGCTGCGCGAGCAGGACAGCCTCCAGTTGACCGAGCTGCACCCGAGCGACTTCCCGCTGCTGCGTTCAGAATTCCAGAAAGACAGCCGCGCCCGCGTCGAAAAAGCCGACGGCTACCAGCAGCTGAAGGCCAAACTGCCGCCGGTTTCCCGTCGCGGCCTGGTGCTCATCGACCCGCCGTACGAAATTAAAACCGACTATCAGGCGGTGGTAACCGGTATCCACGAAGGCTACAAGCGCTTCGCCACCGGGACATACGCCCTGTGGTATCCGGTGGTGCTGCGCGCGCAGATCAAACGCATGATCAAAGACCTGGAAGCGACCGGCATCCGCAAGATCCTGCAGATCGAGCTGGCGGTACGTCCGGACAGCGATCAGCGCGGTATGACCGCCTCCGGCATGATTGTAATCAACCCGCCGTGGAAGCTCGAAGCGCAGATGAACAACGTGCTGCCGTGGCTGCATAAAACGCTGGTGCCGGCGGGTACAGGCCACGCTACCGTCAGTTGGATAGTGCCGGAGTAATCGCAGCCATCGGTGGAAACTATTGATTTCAGGTATACAATCGCGGCAATTCACGATTAAGGACAAAAGCTATGACTAAGCATTATGACTACATCGCAATCGGCGGCGGCAGCGGCGGCATCGCCTCCATCAACCGCGCGGCCATGTACGGCCAGAAGTGCGCGCTGATTGAAGCCAAAGCGCTGGGCGGCACCTGCGTGAACGTGGGTTGTGTACCGAAGAAGGTGATGTGGCATGCGGCGCAGATCCGTGAAGCTATCCATATGTATGGCCCGGACTACGGCTTTGACACCACCATCAACCGCTTCGACTGGGACAAGCTGATCGCCAGCCGTACCGCGTACATCGATCGCATTCACACCTCGTACGACAACGTGCTGGGGAAAAATAACGTCGACGTTATCCACGGTTTCGCTCGCTTCGTTGACGCGAAAACGATCGAAGTGAACGGCGAGACGATCACCGCCGATCACATCCTGATCGCCACCGGCGGTCGTCCGAGCCACCCGAACATCCCGGGCGTGGAATACGGCATCGACTCCGACGGTTTCTTCGAGCTGCCAGCCCTGCCTGAGCGCGTTGCCGTGGTAGGCGCGGGATACATCGCGGTTGAACTGGCCGGTGTGATTAACGGCCTGGGCGCAGAAGCGCACCTGTTCGTACGTAAACACGCGCCGCTGCGCAGCTTCGACCCGCTGATTGTCGATACGCTGGTTGAAGTGATGAACACCGAAGGCCCAACCCTGCACACCAACGCCGTACCAAAAGCGGTGGTGAAAAACGCGGACGGAAGCCTGACGCTTGAGCTGGAAGATGGTCGCAGCCAGACCGTTGATTGCCTGATCTGGGCGATTGGCCGTGAACCGGCGAACGATAACTTCAACCTGGGCGTGACTGGCGTGAAAACCGACGATAAAGGCTATATCGTCGTCGATAAATTCCAGAACACCAGCGTACCGGGCATTTACGCGGTCGGCGACAATACCGGTGCGGTTGAGCTGACGCCGGTCGCCGTTGCGGCGGGTCGTCGTCTCTCCGAGCGCCTGTTTAACAACAAGCCGGACGAGCATCTGGACTACAGCAACATCCCGACCGTGGTCTTCAGCCATCCGCCAATCGGCACCGTCGGCTTAACCGAGCCGCAGGCGCGCGAGCAGTACGGCGACGACCAGGTGAAAGTGTATAAATCGGCGTTCACCGCAATGTATACCGCCGTCACCTCGCACCGTCAGCCGTGCCGCATGAAGCTGGTCTGCGTCGGCCCGGAAGAGAAGATTGTCGGTATCCACGGCATTGGCTTCGGCATGGATGAGATCTTGCAGGGCTTCGCCGTGGCGCTGAAGATGGGCGCAACCAAGAAAGACTTCGATAATACTGTGGCAATCCACCCGACGGCCGCGGAAGAGTTTGTGACCATGCGTTAATCCTGATGCCCCTCCCCGGAGGGGCATTTTTTTAACATTCATAAATCGTTGCAAAACGAATGCTCCGAAAATAGTGATCTACCGCACATTTCCCTCCCCATCTACCGAAGCGAATGTCTACGCTTATAAGACGCCCGGATAAACCTGTCTTTTGAACACACAACCGGAGGTCCCTATCACCATGTTCAACCAGAAACTACAGGCTACCGAGAACATCGAGTTCGAGATTGCAGAAGAGCTGCGCTACGAGACCGATCCCTGCGAGTTGAAACTGGATGAAATGATTGAGGCGGAGCCGGAACCCGAAATGATCGAGGGGCTACCCGCCTCCGATGCGTTGACGCCCGCAGACCGCTATCTTGAACTGTTCGAACACGTGCAGTCGACGCGGCTGTTTGCGGACAGTAAAACCTTCCCCGACTGCGCGCCGAAGATGGATCCGCTGGATATCCTGATCCGCTACCGCAAGGTCAGACGCCACCGGGATTTCGACCTGCGCCAGTTTGTGGAAAACCACTTCTGGATGCCGGAAACGTACGGCACAGAATATGTCTCCGACCCGGGACTTTCCCTGAAAGAGCACATTGATAACCTGTGGCCAGTGCTGACGCGCGAGCCGCAGGATCATATTCCCTGGTCTTCCCTGCTGGCGCTGCCGCAGGCCTATATCGTCCCCGGCGGGCGCTTCAGCGAGACCTACTACTGGGATTCTTATTTCTCCATGCTGGGGCTGGCGGAGAGCGGCCGTAACGATCTGCTCAAATGTATGGCGGACAACTTCGCCTGGCTGATAGAACGCTACGGGCATATCCCCAACGGCAACCGCACCTATTATCTCAGCCGCTCACAGCCGCCGGTCTTTGCGCTGATGGTGGAGCTGTTTGAGGAGGACGGCGTGCGCGGTGCGAAACGCTATCTTGATCACCTCAAAATGGAGTACGCCTTCTGGATGGACGGTGCGGAGTCGCTGCTGCTTAATCAGGCATACCGCAGCGCCGTGCGCATGCCGGACGGTTCACTGCTCAACCGCTACTGGGATGACCGCGATACCCCGCGCGACGAATCGTGGATCGAGGACGTGGAAACCGCGCGCCACTCGGGCCGTCCGCCAAATGAGGTGTATCGCGACCTGCGCGCGGGTGCGGCGTCCGGCTGGGATTACTCGTCCCGCTGGCTGCGCGATCCGTCGCGTCTCGCCAGCATCCGCACGACGCAGTTCATCCCCATCGATCTGAACGCCTTCCTGTTCAAACTGGAAAGCGCTATCGCCAACATCTCGGCGTCGAAAGGGGATAAAGAGACGGCAGAGGAATTCCGCCAGAAAGCCAACGATCGCCGCGCGGCGGTGAACCGCTATCTGTGGGACGAGGAGAGCGGCTGTTACCGCGATTATGACTGGCGGCGCGAAGAGCTGGCGCTGTTTTCTGCCGCCAGCATCGTGCCGCTGTACGTTGGCATGGCAACTCACGAGCAGGCGGAACGCTTGTCGGATGCAGTCAAGGCGCGTCTGCTGACCCCGGGCGGAATTCTGGCGACCGAGTACGAAACCAGCGAGCAGTGGGATAAACCCAACGGCTGGGCGCCGCTGCAGTGGATGGCGATTCAGGGATTCAAGCAGTACGGCAACGACTCGCTGGGGGATGAGATCGCCTGGAGCTGGCTGCATACGGTGAACCATTTCTACAAGACGCACCACAAGCTGATTGAGAAGTACCACATCGCCAGCAGCACGCCGCGCGAAGGTGGCGGGGGTGAGTATCCGCTGCAGGACGGTTTCGGCTGGACAAACGGCGTGGTGCGGCGGCTGATTGGTTTGTATGGGGAGCCTTGAGCAGGGTGCGGTCTTTTCCCCCTCGCCCTCCGGGGAGAGGGCTGGGGTGAGGGGAAAATGTTAGCGAATCACCTCATAAATGGCGCTCTGAATAGACTGCCATTTTTTGGTGGTGGCATCCGGCTGTGACTGCGCGCGGCGTGTGGCCATGTCGAGATCGTGCTGCTGGCGTTTCACTACGGCAGGCACGGTGCAGAACGCTTTAAGATACTCTTTACGTACCGAGGTCAGAGACTCGCCGTTCGACATCGCGTGGCTGAGCGTGTTGATGAAGCGGCGACACGGCTTCTCTTCCACCATGTTTTGCCGGTAGCGTAACATCAGCTCCAGCACGTCGTCATGGCCTGCCGACATCGCCTCTTCAGTCCAGGACAGCTTCCAGTCCATACCGCCCTGCAAAAAGAGCTGGGTCACGCGGGTATCGTTGCGGTTAATAGCCGAGCGGAAATTATTCTCGTCCCAGGTCACCCCCATGCGCGTGAGCGTTTCGCGCGAGGAAGGCGTCTCACGCATTTCCTGCGGTGGAGCCGCTTCAGCCGCGCTGACGGCCGCTGGCTGCGGCTTGCTGCTGGTCACCAGCCAGAAGCCCCCTGCCACAATGGCAATCACCATAACGCCAACCGCCCCCCATAGCGCACCGGAAATGAGCTGCTCGCGTTGTTCGGGGGTGCGCGGCGCGCGCTGGGTCGGCTTTTCAATGGTGTCACGGACTTCAAACAGATCCCCACCGGTAACCCGATCCATTTTCTGCGCCTTTTCCCAGAAGGTATGCAATTCACTGGCATCTACCGCCATGAATCCTGCCGGATTAACGCGCGTTCTCCCCTCTTCAAACGCGCGTTGAACGGGCCGCGCGATCTGCGCGTAGTAGTTGTCCAGCAGCTGAATTTGCGCCGAGCTTAACGTCTTCTGAACGGTGATGCTGTTGCGGATTTGCCGAATATCGTCGAGAAAGGTTTGCAGCGTTTTGCGTGGTTCAACCAGCAGCGTCAGCATGGACGGGTCGCTGAAAAGCGAAGCGTAATAGCGGCTGAACTCTTTTTTATCCACCAGCATCTGCGCCAGCTCGCTGAACATCATGCCGCTCAGGACATCGTTGATCTCGCCAAGCTTCAGCCAGCGCCTTACGCGGTCAGCGTTAAACAGGGTCTTAAGATGGTTGTTCAGCTTTACCTGATCGGGCCAGGCCTGCTGGATAAGCCCTTTAAGCATCAGCTCAATTGCGCGTACCTGCTTGTGCGCCTGCTGCTGCTGGAGTTCGCTGCCCGGTGCCAGCTCCGTGCTATAGGTCAACAGCGGCTGCTGAAGACGAAGATGTTCCAGCGCGGTCACAAACCGCATCGCCGCAATAAGCTGGTTTTCACTCACATCCTGTCCGCTTTCATACTGCGGTACGCGCTGCTGCAGCAGGCGCAGCTGGAGCGTAAATTCCGACATCTCGGCATCATTCAGGTTGAGTTTTTTCGCAACGGCTCCCCAGCCGCCCAAAGCTAATCGCGCGCTGTCGAGTTGTTCCAGAAACCAGCGTGGATCTTTGCCCTCAGAAGCATGTACATTCAGAAGGAGTAAAATTTCCACCGACGCAAGGCGAATGACCGCCAGACAGTGTTCAAACTGTTCGCGAATATGGTGTGATGTGCTGAGAGTCATTGTTTTCCTTAAGCGACAACGAAGACATCAGGAATGGGCGCGAGACGCCCTTTATTCTTTTTATTTATACGCGGTTAACCATACCTGACTTTCTGTTGAAATAAAGTGACAACCCTAAAATGATTTAAAATGTTTCAGGAGAATCTGAATGCCGGTTTTAATTACCTCTCGCCTTACCTGTTCGCCCCTGCAGGAACAAGACTGGCCCTTTTTTCTGGCGTTACAGCAGCACCCGGACGTTATGCGCTTTGTGGCGGAAGACCGCCCCGTCGCGGCGATACGAGAGGCGTTTGATTCGCGCCTGATGCCATGGGCTCCGGGCAGCGCGCACTGGCTTTGCCTCGTCGTACGTGACACCGCCTCACTGACCCCGCTGGGCGTTACCGGGTATATTCATCGGGAGGAGGACTGCGCCGAAGTGGGCTTCCTTTTCGCCCCCGAGGCGCAGGGGAAAGGTTACGGCTTTGAATCCCTGAAGGCGCTTTGCGATTACGCTTTTCTTCAGGGCGGTATACGGCGACTCACCGCCACCGTAACAGCGGGAAACGCTGCTTCAAGACGCCTGCTGGAAAAAGCCCGCTTTCACCTGGAAGGTGAATTACGTGAGAGCTATTATCTTGCGGGGCGCTGGCAAAATGACTGGCTATTTGGTTTATTACAGCAGGAATACCTGAATAATAATTCCTGACCAATAGTAATTTAGCCGATATTTCCGGACGTCGTTTCCTCTTCAGGGTCGCTATTAAGAGGAAACGAATATCAAACGTCATGCGCTGAAAATATTTTCTGCGGCCATTGCGTTAATAAAAAACATCAGGGTCTTTCTCTGGAGAAATATCGTGATGAAAATGGGTTATCGTCTATGGCTGCCTGCGTTCTTTATCGCTGTCAGTGGCAGACACATCCATATTAAGGGTTCCTTAAGAGGTTCCTTCCCCTTAAGTCCGGGCATCACAGGAACATACCGCCTGACACTTCAATACGTTGCGCATTCATCCAGCCCAGCTTATCGCTGAGCAGTGCCGCAATGGCATCACCGATATCGTCCGGTAGACCCACCCGTCCCAGCGCCGTCTGCGAGGCCAGCAACTGATTCAGCTCCGCGTTGTCGCGCACGCGTCCGCCGCCAAAGTCTGTTTCTATCGCGCCAGGCGCAATGATATTGACGGAAATGCCGCGCGCGCCCAGCTCTTTCGCCTGATAGTGCGTCAGCACTTCCATCGCCCCCTTCATGGCCGCGTAGGTCCCTGAGCCCGGCTGGGTAAAACGGGCCAGCCCGCTGGAGACGTTGAGGATACGTCCCCCGTCGTTAAGCAGCGGCAGCAGGCGCTGGGTCAGGAAGAAAGGCCCTTTGAAATGAATGTTCAACGCTTCATCAAACTGGGCTTCCGTCGTGTCGGCATAGGGTGCATATAAACCCGTCCCGGCATTGTTCAATAAATAGTCAAAGGTTTCACGCTGCCAGACGGTCCTAAGGGTTTCCTGAAGCTGTTGGGCAAAATGTTCAAATCCCGTGATATCCCCGACGTTAAGCTGTAATGCCGCTGCGTTGACGCCTTTTTGCTGAATTTCATGCACAACATCCAGCGCTTCCTGCTGGCTACGGTTGTATGTCAGGATGATTCCCGTGCCGTCTGCCGCCAGCTTTAATGCAGCGTTTTTACCCAGACCACGACTACCACCCGTCACTAATGCGATACGTTCACTCATCATAAACCTCGTTTTGGCTGTTAAGGAGATTGAGAAAGAGCTTATTAGGTGATAGAAAGTCAATAAAGATGGATTAAAACGCTTCACTGTTTCAGCAGAAACAACAATGAGCTTCGTCTATGGATAAAATTCACGCAATGCAGTTGTTCGTCCGCGTCGCGGAACTGGAGAGTTTTTCCCGCGCAGCCGAAACATTAACCCTGCCAAAAGGCAGCGTCTCACGGCAGATTCAGGCCCTGGAAAACCGGCTTGGCACTCAGCTATTACACCGCACCACGCGCCGCGTCAGCCTGACGCAGGACGGCATGGTCTATTACGAGCGGGCAAAAGATCTGCTGGCAAACCTTGATGAACTCGACGGTATGTTTCAGCACGATCCCTCCAGCATCAGCGGCCGGCTCCGCGTGGATATGCCCGTCGGCGTTGCTCGAAATTTAGTCATCCCCAAACTGCCTGCTTTTCTGCAGCACTATCCTGGCATTGAACTGGAGCTCAGCAGCAGCGATCGTCTGGTGGATGTGATCCGCGAAGGGTTTGATTGCGTGGTACGCGTCGGCACGCTGAAGGATTCAGGGCTGATTGCCCGTCCACTGGGCAAGCTGTCGGTGATTAACTGCGCCAGCCCGGACTATCTGGCGCGTTTTGGCTACCCGGAAACCCTGGACGATTTAGGCTCGCACGCCGTTATTCACTACACCGCTACGCTGGGAACACGCCCACAGAGCTTTGAGTTTTATAACGGCAGTACAACACAGTGGATAAAAACGGGCGGGGTCTTAACCGTCAACAGCACGGAAACTTACCAGGCTGCCTGTCTCGCCGGACTGGGCATTATTCAGGTGCCGCGGGTTGGGGTGCGCGATTTACTGCGCGCGAAGAAGCTGATTGAGATCCTCCCGCAATACCGGGCCGAACCGATGCCTGTTTCCCTGATTTATCCCCACCGGCGCAACCTCTCCCGCCGGGTCCATCTGTTCATGGAGTGGCTAACCGAACTCACAAAAGCTTACGTGGACTAGTCGCAAGCTATAATTCAATAACATCCAGCCAAACGAAAAGGAAAAGACGCGTGACGCCGGAAAACAACCCGCAACGACCCACCCAACATTTAGAGTATGAGCCCGTCAAAAAGATGGAAACCGGGCCCGAAGAGGCCAAAACGCCAGGTACCGCCAGCAAAGCGCTGGGGACCGTCACCGGCATCGCCGCGAGAATTCAGCAGTTTCCCATGGTGGCGCATCTGATACGCGCAACCGAGCGCTTTAATGACCGCATGGGAAACCAGTTTGGTGCCGCCATCACCTATTTTTCCTTCCTGTCTATGATACCGATCCTGATGGTGTCGTTCGCGGCAGCCGGTTTTGTCCTCGCGTCGCACCCGACGCTACTGCAGGATATCTTCAATAAGATCCTGAATAACGTCAGTGACCCGACCCTTGCCAGTACGCTCAAAAGCACTATCAATACCGCCGTTCAGCAGCGTACCACCGTCGGCATCGTCGGTTTGCTGATTGCCCTTTACTCCGGCGTTAACTGGATGGGCAACCTGCGCGAGGCCATTCGCGCCCAGTCGCGCGACGTCTGGGAGCGTAAGCCGCAGGACCAGGAGAAAATCTGGGTCAAGTATCTCCGCGACTTTGTTTCGCTGATTGGCCTGCTGGTCGCGCTCATCGTGACGCTTTCCATTACCTCCGTGGCGGGCTCGGCGCAGCAGATGATCATCTCCGCGCTCTATCTGGATTACATCGAATGGCTGAAGCCCGCCTGGCGCGGCATTGGGCTGGCTATTTCCATCTTCGCCAACTACCTGCTGTTCTTCTGGATCTTCTGGCGCTTGCCCCGCCATCGTCCGCGCAAGAAGGCGCTGCTCCGCGGCACATTGATTGCGGCGATCGGCTTTGAGGTGATCAAAATCGTGATGACTTACACCCTGCCGTCACTGGTTAAATCCCCTTCCGGCGCGGCGTTTGGCTCGGTGCTGGGACTGATGGCCTTCTTCTACTTCTTCGCCCGCCTGACACTGTTCTGCGCGGCATGGATTGCCACCGCCGAGTACAAAGGCGACACGCGAATGCCCGGCAAAACGCACCGCTAGCCCCGCCATCGGGCTGAAATTTCAGCCCGATTCATCATTTCAGCATATAAATCCAGCCCGTAACTTTTATTTAACCGAAAACCAGTTTAATTGACTGATATTTAAAATCTGTTAAGCATTTCATAGACGTGTTTTGGCTGGTCTGAAAATTATCCGCTTTTTGCTGTTTTTATCACCGGGTCGCGGCTTTGTTACAGATTGAAATGTCGCTTTTGCTGTGCGTAATATGGCCTTTCGTTCGACAAAAATAAGAAAATATTATGCAAGCAACCGCCACCACACTCGACTCAGAAACGGAAAACGTTCCGGTAAATTCGCGCAATAAAGTCGTCGTCGCATCGCTGATTGGCACCGCCATTGAGTTCTTCGACTTCTATATTTATGCCACCGCCGCGGTCATCGTATTCCCGCACATTTTCTTCCCGCAGGGCGATCCGACGGCGGCCACGCTGCAGTCTCTGGCGACCTTTGCGATTGCGTTTGTTGCGCGTCCGATTGGCTCTGCGCTGTTTGGACACTTTGGCGATCGCATCGGCCGCAAAGTCACGCTGGTGGCCTCGCTGCTGACGATGGGGATCTCCACCGTAGCCATCGGCCTGCTGCCGACCTACGAAACCATCGGTATTCTGGCGCCGGTCCTGCTGGCGCTGGCGCGTTTTGGGCAAGGTCTGGGGTTGGGTGGTGAATGGGGCGGCGCGGCGCTGCTGGCGACCGAGAACGCCCCGGCGCGCAAGCGCGCGCTGTATGGCTCATTCCCGCAGCTTGGCGCTCCGATTGGCTTCTTCTTTGCCAACGGGACGTTCCTGCTGCTCTCCTGGCTGCTGACGGATGAACAGTTCATGAGTTGGGGCTGGCGTATTCCGTTTATCTTCTCAGCCGTGCTGGTGCTGATTGGCCTGTATGTGCGTGTTTCTCTGCATGAAACGCCTGTCTTCGCGAAAGTGGCCGCGGCGAACAAGCAGGTAAAAGTACCGCTGGGTACGCTTCTGACCAAACACGTTCGCGTGACCGTGCTGGGCACGTTTATCATGCTCGCCACCTATACGCTGTTCTACATCATGACCGTCTACTCCATGACGTTCAGTACCGCCGCTGCGCCGGTTGGGCTGGGGCTGCCGCGTAACGAAGTGCTGTGGATGCTGATGATGGCGGTGATCGGCTTTGGCGTGATGGTTCCGATTGCGGGCCTGCTGGCGGATAAATTCGGTCGTCGTGCGAGCATGATTACGATCACCACGCTGATCGTTCTGTTTGCCCTGTTCGTCTTCCCGCCGCTGCTGGGTTCAGGTAGCCCGGCGCTGGTGATGGCCTATCTGCTGATTGGCCTGAGCCTGATGGGGCTGACCTTCGGCCCGATGGGCGCGCTGCTGCCCGAGCTGTTCCCGACTGAAGTACGTTATACCGGCGCGTCGTTCTCCTATAACGTCTCGTCCATTCTGGGTGCGTCCGTTGCGCCATATATCGCCACCTGGCTGCAGGCAAACTATGGTCTGTTCTATGTGGGCGTCTATCTTGCGGCCATGGCGGCGCTGACGCTGATTGCGCTGCTGCTGACGCACGAGACGAAGCACCAGGCTCTGTAATTCACTGCGGCCTGATGCCCTCACCCCGGTCCTCTCCCACAGGGAGAGGGAGAAAGGGAGCTATTTCTTCATCTGCGACAAAATGGTCCTACACTGATTCGCCTCGCCCTCTGACGGCGAAATCAGTGCCAGCAGCGCTGCGGCTGGGGTGACCAGCGTCGCAAGGGCCGCAGCCACGGCACCGCGCGCAATCAGCGGCCCTGGCTTCACGCCCGCCTGCGGATTTTTGAAGGTCCCGCGCACGTACAGCGGCGAGCGCAGCGTGATAATACGGATCCCCTTACTCTCCGGGTCAATCGTCAGATCAAGCTGCTCCGAAGCCATGCTGGCGGTACCGGTCACGTTAATCACCGCGTTTTCCGTGTCGAAGGCAAAAATCTGCGGGCGCGCCACGCCGTTCACCAGATCCAGATTGGCCGCCGCGCAGTTCACCCGCACCTCGTCATCGC
The DNA here is from genome assembly GCF_034107425.1 of Enterobacter sp. 148H3. Lineage (NCBI taxonomy): Bacteria > Pseudomonadati > Pseudomonadota > Gammaproteobacteria > Enterobacterales > Enterobacteriaceae > Enterobacter > Enterobacter sp. 148H3. The sequence goes on from NZ_JAWNEI010000011.1 coordinate 140,802, forward strand.
CGAAGATTTGCCCGACGACGTAGTTACCGACGTTCAGCCCCAGGATCTCCATCAGGTTTCGGCTCACCAGCCCGTCGTTCATCAGCAGCTTCAGGTTTCCGTTGCCGCTGCCCAGCAGCGCCGCCACGGAGTTACCCACGCCGCGAATGTCGGCATCACCGTTCATTTCACCGAGGGTTTTCTGCATCAACTCTACGTTCGGCATCAGCTCTTTCAGCTTCAATCGACGCGCCTGGATCTCCGCCCGTCCCTGCATCGGCTTCTTATCGCCTTCCAGGTGAATGTTCGAGGAAATCGTCCCACCCGCCATGCCGAACTTCAGTGGCTGAAGGCGCAGGTCGGCGTTTTTGAGGAGGATATGGGTCGAAAGATTGCTGATCGGCAGCGTACTGCCATGTTCAATTTTCCCGCCTTTGAAGCGTACATCCGCATCCATTACGTTCCATTTGTCGGTTTCGAAACGATCGTAAGGCAATACTTTACCCGCAGGCTGAACGTCCTTTTTGACCTCTTTGGACTTTGTGCCTTTGCCCGAATCCACGCCAATCAACGGACCAAGATCGGCCAGACGCAGCTGACGGGATTCAACATCCCCTTCCAGTTTCGGGCGCGGTTTTCCGGTGGTGTAGGTCAGCGTGCCGTGGATGTCGCTGTCGCCAATGCGGCCATTAAAATCCCGGTAGTCAAAAACGGACGATTTTTCGGTATCGATTTTGGCGACCAGATGCCCGTCCGTTTCGAATGGCGGGGTATCCGGCAGCAGTACGCCGGTCAGTTCATACAGCTCGCCCAGCGAATCACCGGCAAATTTAAGCTGAAGGTCAACGCCGCCCATGTTCATCGGGTCGTTAACCGTTCCCACGAACGCCACGCGGGTGTTACCGGAACGGAAGTCCGCCTGCACCGGGAACGGCGTGCCCTCGCTCCGTAGCGCCAGCATGCCGCCAATTTTCCCTTTACCGCTGAGAGGCTGATCGTTGTAGCGTCCTTTTGCCGTCAGGCCGAAGACATAGTCGCCCACGCTTGCCGTGTGACCTTTGGCTTTCGTCCCCGTGACCTCGCTAAACGGCAGCGGCTTGCCCAGCGGATCGACCAGGATCTCCACGTCGGCCTTGCTGACCTTATCGTCGATGGCGATCCGTCCGCGATCGAAAAGAATATTGTCGAGACGGAATGACCAGGAAGAAGGCTGGGCATTCGGATCCTTGTCGCCATCGCTGGCAAGGTTAAACGTCCAGTTGTTGGTTTTTTCTGAGAGTCGGATCAGACGCGCATCAGGCTGCTGAAGTTTGATCCACGGCAGATAAACGGTTTTGGTCAGAAGCGCTAACGGCGCTAGCGTGGCCTCCACGCGCGGCAGGTGGACCATGGTGACGTCCGGGATGTCCGGCGGGTTGCCGAGAATGATGTCGTCGGCATGGACGTGTGGCCAGGGGATCCAGCTTCGCCAGCCGGGCTCCTCTTTCTGACGCTCCCATACCACACCTAAATCACCGCGTATGGCGAAGGGGCGGTTCAGTTCGGTTGAGACTTTCTGGTTGATGGTCGGCTTGAGACGGTTCCAGTCAAACGTCGCAATAATGATGGCGACGACCACGATCAACAACAAGAAAATCCCTGCTGTCCAGGAGATTACCCTGGTTGTTCTTGTCATTTTTATCCCCTTTCCTGATGACCTGTCCTGTAAAACTATAGTCCAGACAAAGGGAAGCGGGCTTATCAGAGGGTCGTTATAACGTTATCGAGGCGATCCATGGGCACCGGGCGGGAGAGATAGTAGCCTTGCGCCGCCGCTGCGGGAGAGTTTTGTACATCACGCCACTCTTCCAGCGTTTCCACACCTTCAACAATCACACCCTGGCAATAGCGGTTCATCAGCTGTAATAACAGCGTAAACAGGTTCCGACCTTCCGGGGTCTGACGCAGCATAATGAACAGATCGCGGGCCACTTTAATGTAGTCGTAGCGCACCTCACTCAGGGCGGAGAAATTCGCCATGCCGGTCCCAAAGTCATCCAGCCACAGCGGGCCGTATTCGCATATCGAAGCAAACGAGGAATCCTGCGGCAGACGGACATGCTCCACCAGCTCAAAGCGCATCCACGGCAGGGTGGCGATCAGCTCCTGCAATTTTGCGTTCTGCCGCAGCGCCAGCAGGGTTGGGCCGTCGACGTTCACCGAGGCGAGGATATCGTGCTGTTCGAAAAAGGACTGCTTCGTCGCCAGCATGCGAAGCTGTTCTTCCAGCACATCCAGACGCTGGCGAACGGCAACTTCGGCAAAATAGCGATCCGGCGCGATGCGCTGAGTGGGGTTTGAGGGGTGCGTAACGACGGTCAAAATTTCAATTGCCATCAGTCGACCATCTGTTCGGTAGATCGGCTGATAGGTGTATGCACGCTCACATTGCAGCCAGTAGCGATGCTCCTGCAAGTTCTCAATACTTGCCTCAGGCGTAGTGCTCAGCCGCTGGATAACCTGCTCTGACTTCATTTCAGATGTCCTGTTGTTGGGATAGCCTTTCTGGACTCGTCACAGGATTATCGGCGCGACAATTGAGAACTTTATGTTCAATTCACCGGGAAAATGAAATTAAGATGACAGAAATGCGCGGGAACACGCGCTGGCTCAAATAAAATAATGGAACGTTGTTTTAATATAGTTGACCGGTTAATTCACTCAGCGCACACTGCTGATAATTCTTCTGTTCAGGTTCACGACTATGTCTAAAAAAATTGCCGTGATTGGCGAATGCATGATTGAACTGTCACAAAAAGGCGCTGAAGTCAGCCGCGGATTTGGTGGCGATACGTTAAACACGTCCGTTTATATTGCCCGCCAGGTCGCGCCTGAGGCGCTCACCGTGAACTACGTTACCGCCCTGGGAACGGACAGCTTCAGCCAGCAGATGCTGGAGGCGTGGCAGAGTGAACATGTTGAAACGTCGCTGATTCAGCGTATGGAAAACCGCCTCCCGGGACTTTATTACATCGAGACCGACAGCACCGGCGAACGCACGTTTTATTACTGGCGTAACGAAGCCGCGGCCAAATTCTGGCTGGAGAGCAACGCGGCTGCGGCCATCTGCGAAGAGCTGGCGACCTTTGACTATCTCTATCTGAGCGGGATTAGCCTTGCGATTTTAAGCCCCACCAGCCGTGAAAAGCTGCTGTCGCTGCTGCGCGAATGCCGTGCTAACGGCGGCAAGGTCATTTTCGATAACAACTACCGCCCGCGCCTGTGGGGCAGCCGCGAAGAGACGCAGCAGGTTTATCAACAGATGCTGCAATGCACCGACATCGCCTTTCTGACGCTCGACGATGAAGACGCCCTCTGGGGGGAGAAACCGGTAGAGGACGTGATTGCACGCACGCAGGCGGCTGGCGTGAGCGAAGTGGTGATTAAGCGCGGTGCGGATTCGTGCCTGGTCGCGGTGGCGGGTGAAACGCTGGTTGACGTTCCGGCGGTGAAGCTTGCCAAAGAGAAAGTGATTGATACCACGGCGGCAGGTGATTCATTCAGCGCGGGTTATCTGGCGGTACGTCTGACGGGTGGAACGCCGGAAGCTGCGGCACGGCGTGGGCACCTGACGGCCAGCACGGTGATTCAGTATCGCGGGGCGATTATTCCGCGCGAGGCGATGCCTGTTTAAGTAAGGTGCGGGCTGATGCCCTCACCCTAACCCTCTCCCACAGGGAGAGGGAATGTTTAAGCATTACTGCCCCTGCGGAATATCCGTCGCGTCCGGATGTAAATCATCCGCCGTGGCGGCCTGCGCTGGCTGCGGCGCGGTAGCCATAATGGAATCCCAGGTCGTCTGAAGTTCCTTCATGTCATATTCCGGTTCGCCCTTCGGCTGCAGGAGGATCAACGCCATCTCCTGTGACAGCTGCTGACGGAGGTCCTGATTGAGCATCTCGACGGTCAGACCGTTCAGGAAGTCCTGACGCAGCTTCTGGTACTGTTCCGGCGCAATGTCCACCACCTGATTCTGCAGGGAGCGAATACGCTGGCTGATCAGAATGTCGGTATCGGCACGTGCGTAGGTCGCAAACAGCTTCTGCAGCTCGAGTTTTTTCTGAGCCACGAGAGCATTGAATTCCTCTTCGGAAAGCCCCTCTTTACGCACTTTTGCCAGCTCTTTCGCGACCACGCCCAGATTGGCATTCAGCTTATCGCCCGGCGATTCAACGTTAATGGCACACTGCGCGCGCTGGAACAGCACGCGGCAGTCAAAACCAAGACCGATATTCTTGACGTTGTTCTTGCTCAGCGTCTGCTGAACGTGCCAGAACAGCGCCTCACGCGCCAGATCGGCACGCCAGTAGCGCAGCATTGCCGCGGACTCACGGATGGGCTGCCAGGCGTTATCCCACATGACGGAGAGGCGATCCTGACGCACGGCGTCCGTCATAATGCTGACAGGCTCTGCACGCAGCGGAGAGAGCGTCGGGACAGGGGCTGGCGTTTCACGCTTACCTTTCAAATCACCAAACGCTTTGTTGATCTGCTCCACCACCGCGCGGCTGTCCACGTTACCTACCACGATCAGCGTCATGGCGTCCGGGGTGTACCACTTCTGGTAGAACGATTTTACCTGTTCGGCATCGACCGGCTGTTTCAGCGGTTCGGCCGGGTCATGTCCCAGTAACGTTGAGCCCTTCAGGCGGTAGCGCCACCAGCCCTCTTTGGTATCTCCGGGCCAGGTCGCCACCATGTCACTGTTGCTCAACGCATAGTTAACGGTGTCCGGCGTAATCGCCAGATTGCCAGAGGCATCGGAGAGATACGTAAGCGCTTCTTTAAGCAGGTCGTTACGGTTATTAGGCAGGCTCAGGTTAAACATGGTGTAGTCATACGAGACAACAGCCGGAGGAAGCGGGCGCTTCGGATCGATGGCCTGCTGCCAAAGTGAACGCACCTGAACCGCTTGCAGGCTGCCGCTCTGCGTGAGCGCCAGCCGGGGAATAAAATGGCTAAAACCGGTTTGCTGGGTGCTTTCCGTGAGGGAACCGGTATTAATGGACAGACGGATTTCTATACGGTCACTGGGACGTTGCGGAGTGGCTAACACCTGCCACTGAAAACCGTTCGCTAATGTCCCTTGTTGCCAGGCCGGGTCTGGCTGGAGCGCATCTGCCTGCACATAACTGGCTGCTGCCATCATCAGCAAACCGCCGGTTAAGAGTCGAATTTTTGTGCCCTGCATGTGAACCCCTGATCAACATTCCTGGTTAAAAAAGAGTGCCTCGCGACGCGCTTCACTCTTAAAGATGACGATGAAAACACGTCGATTAGACCGCGCGTTCGGCAAAACGTCACGGTCCGAAGTGAAATATACCCAAAAAAATCTTGTCGAATTATGACAGGTACGAACAGTTATTATGCGCAGGAGCCCGCATCCCGACAAGGGAATACGGGCATTTGTGACAAGATTAAGAGGTTAAGCCAGGATTTTTGCTGTCAGTTGAACGATTATTCAGAGTATCGTCGAGCTTTTTGTGATCCAGCTCTTTCACCCATTTCGCCACCACCACCGTTGCCACGCCGTTACCCACCAGGTTGGTTAACGCACGGGCTTCTGACATGAAGCGGTCGATACCCAGAATCAACGCCAGACCCGCCACCGGCAGGTGACCTACAGCTGAAATGGTGGCAGCCAGCACGATAAAGCCGCTGCCCGTCACGCCTGCCGCGCCTTTAGAGGAGAGCAGGAGCACCACCAGCAGGGTAATCTGATGGAAAATATCCATATGGCTGTTGGTCGCCTGAGCGATAAATACGGCCGCCATCGTCAGGTATATCGAGGTGCCGTCCAGGTTGAAGGAGTAGCCCGTCGGGATCACCAGCCCGACCACCGATTTACGGCACCCCAGCTTTTCCATCTTGTCGAGCATACGCGGCAGCGCCGATTCTGAAGAGGAAGTCCCCAGAACAATCAGCAGCTCTTCACGGATGTAACGAATAAATTTGAAGATGTTGAAACCCGTCGCTCGGGCGATGGAGCCCAGCACCACAACTACGAAAAGGATACAGGTAATATAGAAGCAGATAATCAGCTGACCCAGCTGCACCAGCGTACCGACGCCATACTTACCGATGGTGAAGGCCATCGCACCAAAAGCACCGATCGGCGCCAGGCGCATGATCATATTGATGATGCCGAAGATCACCTGCGAGAAGCTTTCGATTACGTTAAAGATAAGCTGGCCTTTGCTGCCCAGACGGTGCAGGGCAAAGCCAAACATCACGGCGAACAGCAGCACCTGGAGGATGTTTCCGCTGGCGAACGCGCCAATGACGCTGCCCGGTATCACGTCCAGCAGGAAGGCTACCACGCCCTGATCCTTCGCCTGCTCGGCATATACCGCGACCGCTTTGGCATCAAGCGTTGACGGGTCTACGTTCATCCCCGCGCCTGGCTGCACCACGTTGACGATGATCAGACCGATAATCAGCGCAAGTGTACTGACCACTTCAAAATAGAGAAGCGCCACTGCACCGGTACGACCGACCGCCTTCATGCTTTCCATGCCAGCGATGCCCGTTACTACGGTACAGAAGATCACCGGAGCGATGACCATTTTGATGAGCTTAACGAACGCGTCGCCAAGCGGTTTCATTTGCGCGCCCAGCTCAGGGTAATAGTGACCCAGCAGAATACCGATGGCGATGGCTGTCAGGACCTGGAAATAAAGACTTTTGAAGAGTGAGGTTTTCATAAGGTGTCCTTGGGAAGAAAAACCACAGGCTTTGTAAGGTTATGGTTAACCTGCGGCTTTAAAATAACACCCACATAACAGGACAGAAATAAACTCAGTTCAAATTTGAAACACAAATGTTAAGAACTTTGAGCTGGCTCGCACAAGCCAGCAACAAAATTACACTTTTGCGTTATTGTCAGCACCAGAAAGGTATCGTTCTTCAAAGATATCCGAAGGGACTGCGGGGGCAAAAAGGAAGCCTTGTCCGCTCTCCACGCCCGCCTCCGCAAGCCAGGCGCGTTGCGCTTCGGTTTCAATCCCCTCGGCAATAAGATGGAGGTTGAGGCTACGCGCCATCTGGATAATCGCCTGCACCATGCTGCTGTCGCCCGGCAGACCTTCGACAAACGCTTTGTCAATTTTGAGCACATCTACCGGAAGGGTTTTCATGTGCTGAAGCTGACGCAGCCCGGCGTATCCCATGCCAAAATCGTCCAGGGCAATACGAATACCGGCATTACGCAGCGGTTTCAGAATCGCGACCGCCTGATTAGGATCGTCGATGCGTCGGCTCTCCGTCACTTCCAGAGTTAACGTATCAGGTTTGATTCGGTAACGATGGATCAGCTCCAGCATCTCTGAAACCATGGTCGGGTGCATAAGCTGCATAGCAGACAAATTAACCGACAGCGGCAGCGTCACGCCGCGCTCCTGCCAGGCGGCCAGCTGACGGCAGGACTCTTCCAGCACCCAGTAGCCGACGGTAACCATCAGGCCGCAGGACTCAATGCGCTCAATCAGCCCTTCCGGCAGTTCCCATGAACCATCCGGCTGCTGCACGCGCAGCAGTGCCTCGGCGCTTTTCACTTCTCCCGTCAGCAAATTCATCTGCGGCTGTAGCCAGAGGGCAAACTGCCGGTTATCCAGCGCGGTCAGGATGTCGCTCTCTTCGGTCAGGCGCTGCTGCGCCTTTTCCATCTGCTCCGGTTCAAAGAACTGGATCTGATTTTTCCCTTTGCGCCGGGCGGTAAACGCCGCCGAGAACGCGCGACGATAAAGCTGCTCCGCCGTTAAATCACCATAGTACATGGCGATACCGATACTGGCGCTCGGACGAAGCTGGATACCCTGAATGGGCAACCGCTCATTAATGACAGTGAGTACTTGCTGACCTAAGGTGATCGCATGCCACGGTTCTTTTACGCCGTTGGCAATCACCACCAGATCGTAACCGCTGACCTGGGTCAGCACCATGCGCGGGGCAAGGACAGATTTGATCTTTTCCACCAGGGTGAGCAGCAGCATTTCGCGCTGGCTCTCCTGAAGCACGCCAGCCGTGTCCTGCAAGGTTTCACAGGCGATAACCATCAGCGCCGTGGTTTGCTGGCGGGCAACGGTCTGCTCCAGCATCGCCATCAGGAAGGCTTTATTGGGGAGCTCCGATACCGGAAAACGGGTGGCGCTGCTGTTTAATTCATCCTGCTGACGCTGGATGCGCTGCTGGTTGAGGTTGTAGCTGCGCACCAGCATACCTATCTCATCGTCATGATGCAGACGCGGCAGCTCAAGCTGATGTCCCATCTGATCCTGCGGCGCAAGCGTATTCAGCTCACGGGCGATACGGCGCAGCGGATGAACAATCAGCCGGTTAATGCACCAGGTGAGCGCCACGCTGAGAATAAGCGTCATAAGTAAGCAAGTGGTCACTAACGTAACCACCCAGCTCATGACGAATTTATACATGCGGTAGGAATCCGCCTGCAAAACCAGGTAGGCCAGCGGCTGCGGATTCGCAGGGCGTTCAAGCGAATAAACGGGAAGCGAAATTTGCACCGGTAGTTCAAACAGGCGCATCACCATCATCGGGACGGGACGCTCCGGGATAAAGCTCATCCGCAGCGCCTGAAACTGGTTGGGCAAAACGACATCGGCGCGGCTAACGACGCCGGCAGGCTGAATGCGTTTTAAAATGGTTTCCGCTTCGGGAATATCCCCTTTCAGGATAGAGGCAGAAAGCGGGCCACGCACCGAGCGGGCGATACTTTCTAACTGCGAAGCCGTGTTATAGCGATTCTGCTGTACGGAATGAAACAGCAAAATTACGCAGAAGAGCAGGACAAACAGCATAGTGACGGCAGAGACCATCGCCATCTGTTTGATTGTTAAGGAACGGCTGACACGCAAAATGACTCTCCACAAAACTCGAAGCGCAGGGCGCGCCAGGGTGTAAACCCGGCGCGCCTGAGTATACCCGATTGCCGCGCTATTAAGAGAGACTTACAAATGGATTAAGGAAAATCCGATTACCAGTCCGCGTAAGGGATGAGCGGCTGCGGCGGTAAGTCCATATCGCCCTGCCAGCCTGCGGCAGAGTAGCGCACATAGATCAGCGCATGGCTTGGGGTATAGTCTTTCGCCTCCTGAATATCCACGCCCATGCCTACAAACCAGTTGGACGTTACGCGGCGCTCGATAATGGCCCGCGCGGTATAACCCGTTCCTGATGAACTGCTGCCGGTTTCCATTGCGCCCCGGTCGGTATAGCGGTCTGGCTCATCGGTCGGGATCAGATTCTGAATCGGGTAGCGCAGTTCGTCTTTGGTTTTAGAGTGAGACCAGGAGACCGAGCCACCCAGCTCCCAGGACCAGTTCTCCGTGCGTTTACGCCAGGTCACCGGCAGTGCGAAGGAGACGTACTCCTGCGGACTGTAGTAACCGCCCTGACCCAGGGTATACCCGCTCAGGTCTTTGTCGTAGTGCCAGAGCATATTGGAGAAGCCGACCGTCAGGCGTTCATTGTTTTTATTAATGAGCTTGTAGTAGTAACCCGTCATCCAGCGGACGCGCCAGTTATCCTCAACATTTTTACCCGTCAGCGTTTCCGCATTCAGGCTCGACCAGATGCCGTTCGCTTCACCTTTGTCATAGCTCATGCTTACGCCGCCACCGGTGGCACGTACGCCGCCCCAGGTGGTGCCGGTGTTAGTATCTTTTTGCCCGGCAAAGGCCAGCAGAGAGCTGGAGATTGGGCGGCGATGGGCGTTTACGGTATAGCCGATGGGGCCCAGATCGCTGCTGTAGCTGATGCCGCCCACCACGTCGACAACATCAAAGCCCATCGGCGTGGTGCCAATATCCATCGCCCAGGTTTTATTCTGCCAGCCGACGGCAACGCTTGCGCCATTGTCGGACTGATGGGTATTGCCGCTACACGGTGTTTCGTAGCAGGTCCCCCATTTAGGATCGTAGGTCCCGTTATTGTTATCAAATGAACCAGCGTCCATGTTGACCAGATCGCTTCTGAAGAACATGCGCCCGTCAGAGAGCGGGGCATCCACCTGGAGCATGGTGGTGTGCGCTTTCAGGTCGGAATAGCCGCCCGTGCCGCTGGAGCCCCAGTAGTCGTGCTGCAGCGTGACGTTAACATCCTGCTGACGGTACAAGTCACCGGCATCACTGCGCACGCCGCGCTTCAGCCAGTCGTCTTTTTCATCATTACGCGTCAGACGGGTGAAACTGTCGTTATCCACCGGACGCGTCGTGGTGATGCCAGACGACACCATCGCGTCTTTGTAGGTTTCCAGCGCCTGCTGAGGCTGCCCGTTCTGCGCCTGGAAACGCGCGGCATCACGCAGCACCAGCGCGTTTTCCATGGAGCCGGGCTGCGATTTAGCCTGCGGAATAATTTTATTGAAGGTCTGTTCTGCGGCGGCGGAATCGCCCAGGCCCGCCTGCGCCATCGCGATGCGGCGCTGCATATTGAGCGACAGCGGCTGACCGTTTTGCGCGGCGGGCAGCTTCGCCAGCTCCGAGCGCGCGGCATCTTTGTTACCCTGAGCGCTATAAATCTCGGTCAGGCCGAGAATGGCGTCTTCGTTCTGCGGTTCACGCTGCAGAACGGCGTTGTACGTCGTTTTTGCCGAGTCCAGATCGCCACGCTGCTGCGCCCAGTCCGCCAGCGTCAGGTCGATGCGGGTGGAGGTTGGCTGCTGGCGCAAAAGGTTTTCCGCCTCCTGCTCTTTGCCGCTGTCGCGCAGACGGTTGGCGGTTTCCAGCACCTGGTTACTTTGCAGACGGTCGGCAAGCTCCTGAATATTGCCGTTCCACTGGCTTCGCGGCAGCGTATCCAGATGCGCCAGCGCGGCGCGGTCCTGATCGTTTCCGGAAAGATAGAGCCCGTTGGCATAAACCTGATCCGGGTCGGACGGTTTCTGGCTGGCAAGCTGACGCATCAGGGTATCCGCCTGGCTGCGCTGACCCGCGCTGTAGAGATCGCGCGAGAGACGATAGGTTATCCACACATCGCCGGGAGAGAGCGCCAGACGACGACGCTGAATCTCTGCCGCCTGAGCGTATTTCCCCTGATTTTCAAGCTGCTCGGCCTGGGCGGAGAGCTGTTCGTTGGTCAGGCTACGTTCAATATCATCTATGCTTCTGCGCTGGCTGGCGGAGAGAGACTGGATAAACTGCGAGGCCTTCTCCGGGGACTGCGCACGGTAAATATTGGCCAGACCGCGGACCGCATTGCTGTTGCCGCTGTCCATTCGCAGCGCCTGACGGTAATAACGCTCCGCCGCGTCGTTATCTTTACGCGCCGCGGCGGCGTCGCCCAGCCCCAGCACGGCATAGCTGTCGGTATTGTCGATACTGCGTGCCTGCTGATAGTAACGCTCCGCCTGCGCCGGGTTATTCGCCTTCAGCGCCGCATCGCCCTGCTGGATCAGCAGCCAGTAGCGGTTAACCTTCAGCAAACTGTCCCATTTACCCCGGTTATCGCTCTGGGGATCGAGGGCAATTGCCTTTTCAAACTGTGCCACCGCGCGGGCGCGGTCGCCTTTCTGGGAATAAGCCTGTCCCAGGGCACCCACCGCTTCACTGTCGGCATGGTTGGCGCTGACGGCTTTTTGCAGCTCCGCCACCGCCTTACTGCCCTGCCCGGCATCCACCGCCGCCAGCCCTTCCGCTTTCGCGCGGAATGCAGGGTCAGCGAGCTGTTTTTGCTGGGCTTCAAGCTGGGCACGCGCCGCCGCGACGCTATCACCGTCGCTGAATACGCTCAGGTATTTTTGCAGCGCGCTAACGCTCGCGCTGCTGGCAGGCTGGTCTTTGATTTGGTCATACCACATATCAGACGCCTGGCTGCGCCCGTTGGTGGATTTGGCCATCTCCTGCAATAGCGCAAAACCTTCGTCACGGCGTCCGCTCTGGAACAGAAGCTGGGACAGCGTCGCCTGCAGCTGGGTATTTCCGGGGCTGCTGCTGTTTATTTTCTTGAGCTGGTTAATGGCTGCATTCCGGCGAGCAGGATCTTTCGCCACCACGTTCCAGTATTCCGTCGCCACGTCGCCGCCCGGTGGGTTGCCGTCAAACAGCTTGTCATAGGCTGCAATCGCCTCCTGCGTGTGTCCCGTGGTGGCGAGCAATCGCGCCTGCTGGAGCTGCTGGCGGCCATCCGGAGTGGAAAGCAGCATCGTATTGCGTGATGACTGGTACGCGCTCGAGCCCGGCGCGATCCCTTTCAGACGGTCCAGCTCTTTTTGCGCGCCGGCGTTATCGCCCTGGCGCAGCAGGTAGCGAAAGCGTGCGGCAATAACGTCAGGGTTGTTCGGGTCAATCAGCTCAAGACGATAAAGCGACTGACGAACCAAATCCTCACGCTGTGTCGATTCGCCCAGCCGAACCTGTTCCAGCAGCTGTTTCTGCTGCGGAGAGTTGGCGGCCTCAGCCATCGGCATCAGTGCCAGGCCAAGCGATAAAGTGAGTAGATTTATTGTGAACTTGCGCATTCCTGGCCCCAATCCGGTATTAATTCACCTTTTGCGGTGAAGCGAAAACGATGCTGATCCCATCCTTGCCCAAAGAGAGTCAGCACGTAGCTGTAATAGGCATTATTATCGGGAAAATGGTCTGCAACGCGCTGGCGCTGAACCGCCTGGGCATCACGTTGTTGTAAAAACGGCAGCATGGCGGCAGAGAACCCGACCGGACCATTCCCGGTGCGTTTCCCCGTCGCCACATCCACTTTCTCCGGCGGCACACCCCGTTTCATTGTCTTGGCCGCCATCGGCTGGAACAGCGTCAGCAGCCGGGCTTTCTGAGGGTCTTTATCACTCATCATTCCCACCCAGAGATAAACGCGGATGGCGTCGTAGCCGCCCACCAGCGATTTATCCTGCTGCAACCGCCAGCCTTTGTTTTTCTGATACTGCACCCAGTCCGGCGAAAAACCTTTCGGCGCACTCTCCAGCAGCAGGCGCTGATTGGTTTCACGAAGCGTGGTCCACGGGGTACCAAAACGCGTGAAATAACTCGCTAGCTGCGGAGGAAGATAGCTGGGATTAAAGCGCCATACGTTCTCATCGGCAAAGCCGACTTTACCGGGAAGCAGCATTGCGCCGAGCCCCGGGACTTTCACCACTTCATCGCTGACAATGCGTTTCAGCAGCGCTTTACCCGTGCGGGTATAGTCCGGATGTTTCCACAGTCGACCCGCTTCGAGCAGTGACCAGGCGATCCAGACATCGGCGTCAGAGGCGGAGTTGGTATCAATCACCGCCCACGTCTCTTTATCTTTCTGACCCCATAGCCAGGCAGGCAGATGGTCGTTGAGATCGCCGCTGGCAAGATTATCGCGCGTCCACGTCAGCAGCTGGTCAAAAGATTTGCGATCGTTCGCCGCCAGGGCAAAGAACAGGGCGTAGCTTTGCCCTTCCGAGGTCGTAATTTTGCGCGTGTCGCTGGGATCAACGACACGCCCGCCCTCGCTGATGTAGTCCTTTTTAAACTGCTCCCATGCAGGCCAGGTACAGGCGGCGCGAAGAGGTAGCGCCGCCAGCATCACCGCTGCTAATGCACACCAGCGAAAGGCTTTCATCACATCTTACTCATCCGGGTTCAGACGACGACGGCTGATGATTCGCAGCAGACGCCACAGCACCCATGCCAGCAAGACCACGCTAACCGCAGCCAGGATGGCGAGCAGAACCGGATGGTTAGCCAGCGCATACCACAGGCGTTCGAACCATGGCAGATGGCCCACGTAGTACACATCCCCCACGCGCAGGCTATTGACGCCGGACTCACGGATCACCGACACGGAACCAAACATCGCGGCACGTTTACCGCTGTCGTTCATGGCCGTATTGAGCAGTTCATACCCGCGCGGGCTGTCCGCCAGAAGAGCCACCACGCTACGCTGTTCGTTGTAAGGTGACTGGAAGCCCACCACCGCGGCCATTGCCCCCTGAGACGTTACCGTCGTCTGCGCGCTGGCCTGACGATCGTTCACATCCGGCATAATGCTCGGGAACTCGGTCTGGCGCAGCGGCGTGTTAACCCAGGACTGAGCCGCTTTCACCAGCAGATCGATACGTTTGTCATCCTTCAGCTTGTCCGGAATGGTACCGATCACCATGATGTCAGCGTCTTTGTTCTGAATCTGGCTGCCATCGTCCGTCAACGTAACGTTAATCGCCGGTAATCCCGTCTGTCCTCCAACGGTCGCCATGGTATCCAGCAGGGTCGTTACTTGCCCTTCAGTTGGCGTTTTTGGCATCACTACGATGGACTCAGAAAGATCGGCCATGCGGCTGAACGGGAAGCCCGCGTTAGCAAAGGCGCGCAGATCCGGCATCGCCAGGAAGTGATAGTACTTCGAGAAGTCGATGGTCGACTCATCGCCAATCACAACGTGGTTCTGTACGGGCTGGAAGGTGATGCAGTTTTCCGCAGAACCGCCAGGCATTGGGTTCATGTACTGGAAGTCAAAGCGCAGCTGGTTTATCGCGCCAAGCTTCAGTGCCGGAATAGAGACATCCGTTTTGCCATCCAGAAGACCCTGCAGCACCGGCAGGCGAAGCATCAGGCGGTTAGTATCCTGCGTGCTTTGCAGGCTGAAGGATTGCAGGAACTGGTTGTTCAGGCTGATATCCATGCGCGAGCTGTCTTTGGTAGCCGGCGCGGTATAGCGGTAGTTCAGATTGATATCAATGCCGTTGGTACGCAGCAGGTACAGATCCGGCGGCAGATTCAGCGACAGGCTAATCGGCGCTGGCTCAAGCCCCGTCGCCTGCAGCTGTTCTTCATAGGTTTTCAGCTCACCGAAAGTCACCGCACGGTCGGTACGCACCCAGTTTGGCGCATCATAAGGTTTACGCGCCAGCAGCGGTTTGACCTCATCCACCACCACGCTGTTGCCGCGGAAAAGGACGTTACCCTGAGCAATGGCTTTTGCTGCCTGCACCAGGTCTTTATCATCACGACCAAAGACCACCAGCAGCTTCACGTACGGGTTTTCCGGGTGGCTTATCATCTCAACGGTCGGCGCTTTGACGTCCGGATGATCGCGCAGGAAGGCCGGGCGTTTCGCGTTGGTCGCAAACACAATGGCATTTCTGTCCGGCAGTTTGTCATACATCGCCGGGAAGCTCTGTCCACGCCAGCCCGCGCGTGAACCAAACCAGGACGCCACAATGGTGGCCGCCAGCTGTTCGGTTACGTCCGGGGACGAGGCAAACACCATCGGCAGCGTGAGCGGACGGTTATCACGCGGATCAAAGAACGGAACCGGGAATGCGGAGAGATCGTTTTTCAGCGCCAGCGACTGGTAGGTCATCTGCAGCGAGGAGTTACGTCCGACGTCCATCCACAGCGTGTTGCTGGCCGGGTTTTCGCAGACATCGCGGTAGTGACCGACAAACTCCAGGCGAATACGGTTAAAATCGGTGATGAACAGCGGGTTGATCGGCACCTGAGCCTGAGTTTTCTTGCCTAGCTGTTCTTTCGTGACCGGCAGTACGTCCATCAGCTCGTCATTCAGGTAGACCTTCAGCTGAGACTGCGTTGGCAACAGAGACGGCGACGGGGTGTATTCAAGGTTCAGCACCGCATTAGAGACGACCTCATCGCTGCGCATGCCAAACTCAATGCCGCCGTTAGGGTTGATGCCGCGCAGCACCATGCTGCCCGGAGGCGGAGCAATTTGCGCGAAGGTCAGCTTCACGTCGCGCGACGGCGCATTGTCCGCAACGACGGGCGCATTCGCCCCCCGGACGCCCGGCATCACCTGCCCGATGACCTGGCCGTCTGCCGGCAATGTGTTCCCCTCCGTCGGCTGGTTCGGCGTGATATTTTCTGTTTGGCCAGGTGCCGCGGTGACAACCGGATCGGTTGCTTGCGCGACGACAGGTACCGTTGGCGCAGGCGTTGCCGCTGCGTTACCCGGGGCTGCGTTAGCCATTGTTGCGGGGATCGCATTCATCCCCATTGCCACTGCACATAACCAGGAAAGTTTTGTTTTCATCGCGTTATCATCATTGTTGAGCCATAACCGGGTCCGCCTGCTTCGCCTCATCCCGCTCAGGACGACGAGGAATGAACGACACGACCCAGGAAACCAGCGAAGTAAGTGACCGGAAAATTAATTTCACCGACGACGGGGCAAATTCTGCAAGGTGACGATAGCCACGGAACCCCAGCTTCAGAATATCCAGCAGGCTTTCCAGAGGTTTATCTTCCGGGAAGCTGTCCTGCCAGAGAGCCCACGTATCCGCGCGGGCAAACGTACACTGCACAAAATCGATATGTTGCTTTTTGGTCAACGGCATCAGCTGCAGACCGACTTCATTGCCCGCCACGCGAACAACCTGCGTCGGGAAGACATACTCCTGCTGACCGCGCTTAAGCAGCAGGTTAACTTTTTGCCCTTCAAGCACCTTCGCCTGGCCGTTGATTTTGATCCCCAAACCGCCGTCAGAGAAGTCATGCACGGTACAGGAGAAGAGGTGGCCATCTTCACGGGCAATCGCCGCAGGCATGCAGATTTCAACACGATGCGCACGACGAACCTGTTTGCTTTCCACCGACACCGCCACCGCGCCGCCGAGGATAATCAGGTTGTAGAAAACCCATGCCATACTGACGAAGACGGTCAGGATTTCGTTTTCCGGGCCGTAGAAGTAACGCCAGATACCCGCAATGACGCCCACGATATTCAGCAGCACCAGGAAGATATACGGCCGGGAGATCACCCAGTCGACGTACTCCTCCTCCACCAGCCCGCCCTTCGCGGTGACGTTGAATTTACCTTTGTGCGGATTAATCAGCGCCACCATCGTCGGCGGCGCGATGTACCAGGCCAGCACCGTTTCGTAGATTTCACTCCAGAAGGAGTGGCGGTATTTACCCTGTATCTTCGAGTTCGTCAGGCTCGCGTGGATCATGTGCGGCAGAACAAACAGCGCAATCATCAGCGCGGGAGCGTAGATGATATAAGCGTGAAGAAGCAGGAACGCCAGCGGCGCGGTCAGGAAGATTAGCCGCGGAATGCCGGACAAAAAGTGGAACATGGCGTTGACGTAGCAAAGACGCTGCGCCAGCTTGAGTCCTTTCCCGATCAGAGGGTTATCGAGACGGAAAATCTGCACCATCCCGCGCGCCCAGCGAATACGCTGACCAATGTGCGCCGACAGTGACTCCGTTGCCAGACCGGCTGCCTGAGGAATACGCATATAGGCAGAGGTATAGCCACGACGGTGCAGGCGCAGAGAGGTGTGCGCATCTTCAGTCACCGTTTCGACGGCGATACCGCCAATTTCATCCAGCGGTTTACGGCGGATAACCGCACAAGAGCCGCAGAAGAAGGTGGCGTCCCACATGTCATTCCCGTCCTGCACCAGGCCATAGAACAGGGTGCCTTCGTTCGGGGTCTTACGGAAGCGGCCAAGGTTACGTTCAAACGGGTCCGGAGAGAAGAAGTGGTGCGGCGTCTGCATCATCGCCAGCTCTTTCTCCTTCAGGAACCAGCCCATGGTCATCTGCAGGAAAGAGCGCGTCGGCACGTGGTCACAGTCAAAGATCGAGACAAACTCCCCGGAGGCATACTTCAACGCGTTGTTGATGTTACCCGCCTTAGCGTGTTCGTGAGTCGGACGGGCGATGTATTCGACGCCGACCTCCTCTGCGAACTGGCGGAACGCCGGACGGTTGCCGTCATCCAGGATCCAGACCTTGAGCTTATCTTTCGGCCAGTCGATGCCCAGCGCAGCATAAATCGTGTTTTTCACCACGCTCAGGTCTTCGTTGTAGGTCGGCACGAAGAGATCGACAGTTGGCCACTGGGTCGTGTCCTTTGGCAGCGGAACCGGCTGGCGGTTGAGCGGCCAAATCACCTGGAAATAGCCCAGCACCAGCACGATCCAGGCGTAGGTTTCTGCAAACAGCAGCACCAGACCGCATACCAGACTGACCGGGTCGTCCCAGTTCAGGGTTGAGGTATAACGCCACCAGATGTAGCGACAGGAGACGGTCAACGATAACACGATCAGCATCAGCGCCGAGAAGCGCCCCGGAATACGGCGGACCAGCAGCGCCACGCCCCACAGCAGGATCAGGAAGGTGAACTGCGCCAGAGGGTTGAAAGGTTGCGTAATACAGACCAGCGCCAGAATGAGCGAGAACACGACGATCACGCCGAGGATAAAACGCCGCAGGCCCGGATGGAGATGTCCGAGCTCTTTATGGTTATCCAGATGGCTGGTCTTATCGCTGAAGCTGTTGGGCAGTCTGTCCAGCCACTGGTGGTAGCGCTCACGTAACTGCTGCACGCGGGAGAAGCTGCGCCAGTACGGCGTTATTTTCTCTGAGCGGGATGATGTGACCACCAGCCAGATGGCCTGAATGAGATAACGCGCCGGATCCAAAGGACGCGGCCGGTTGGGATTAATGTGCGGATATAGCTCACTGTGGCGGGCACGTATGCGCTGCCAGCGCGGGTGTTCGAGTGGAATAAACATCCAGGCCAGAATCATCCAGAAACAGCCGAGCGCGGCGCTAAATGCCGACGCACCGTGACGGCGAAAATGCCGGTAATGTTCACTCAAACGCGAACTGACCGGCGGGATGAGTAACCAGCTGGCGAGACGACTCATACATCACTCCCTGCATGCTCCGCCCGGTTGGCGAAGTTCAGCAGACACCAGTTAGCCAGCGTCAGAATCTCTTCTGCCGCCAGTGAATCGCTGCGGTATTCGCCGAGCGGTTGCTTAGACGCAAGACATTCCGCCATTCCCTCATCACGATGAATGACAATAGGAAGCAAACGGCGCTGGCTTTGCAGCCATACCTGATAGAGATCGTCCTGGATCTGGCTGCCAATACGCAAATCGTTAATCAGAATATGAGCCTTCTGAGGTAGCCCCTGCTGGTGCAGGCGGATATGGCAGTTCGCATCAACGTTAACGATCGAGAGGATGTGATCGCACTGCGCGATAAGCTGTCTGGTCAGCGTACCGGCGCCGTGGGGCAGATCCAGCAGGATCCATTTGTAGTGCCCCTTTTCTTTCAGGGCCTGCAGCGCCAGCGTGAACTGCGAAAAGAGGCGCTGATACGCGGCTTCATTTTCGCGTTCCGTGGTGGTCAGTTGACCAAACGGCAGCAGATCGAGCTGGGAGGTATAGCGCATCCCCGCATCCTGCCAGTCTTTATCATCAAGCAGCGCGCGTGCCCAGCCCTCTTCACGAGTAAAGTCAACGTTAAACGACATACGCAACAAATTATCGGCGCAGGCGTCAATAACCAGCACCGATTCACCTAAAAGCTGTAATGACCACGCCAGCGCCGCGGTAACTGATGTGGTACCCACACCGCCACGGACACCCTGTAATCCGAGTATGGCCATCAATGGCTCCCTTATTGTTGATGGGCGAATTCAGCTAATAACGGCCAGCGTTTAATAGCCGCGGCCAACTGTTCCCGCTGGGAAATATCGGTGTAATCTATTTCAGGTAAAGAAAAGGCCTGCGTCAGCGCCAGAAAATCGTTTTGGAATGTGTAACCCAGAGTCGAGTCGACTGGGGTTCCAGGTTCGTTATTATCCATTCTTTTTCCATCCCTTTAAGGAAAATCGCACGCTAAAGAAGTTGCGGGGCTTCCTGCCCTGACAAATTTCATTTACATGCTAAATCTGATGTTCTTTAATTTCAATGTTAGGTTTATTTCTACGCTTTCGCTAGTAAACTGAGATACAGATAAATTAGACGAAAAGAGGGACACCGTGGACTCCATATTTTCTATTGGCATCCAGTCATTATGGGACGAATTGAGCCACATGCCAGTCGGAGGAGTCTGGTGGATTAATACGGACCGAAATGAAGATGCTATCAGCCTGGTTAACCAGACAATTGCTGCCCAGGATAAGGATTCCCGCGTGGCCGTCATTAGCATGGGCGAAGACCCGAAGAAAATTATCACGCTGGAAAACAATCGCGGGCCTCAGACGGTGCGATTATTTTCCATGACATCGGAAGCCGATAGTCTATACTTTTTGTCCCGCGACGTTCAGTGCTCTATTGATCCGGATCACCATTTGGTGATTCTTAAATGTGCAAATAACGTCCTGCAAAATATCCCTGCTGAAAAACTGTTGCCGTGGCTTGAAAAAATCAATAAATGGGCAAAATTTCAAAATTGCACGCTATTGATAGTCAATCCTGGCAGTAATAATGACAAGCTGTTCTCACTTTTAATGGGCGAATATCGCTCCCTGTTCGGTCTGGCAAGCGTTCGCGATCAGGTGGGTAGCTATCTCTACGATATTGCATTCTGGTGTAATGAAAAGGGCGTGAGTGCCAGGCAACAACTTACCCTGAAACATATTGAGGGCGAGTGGCACCTTGCACAGCAGGAAGAAACCGTGGTCCAACCGCGAAGTGATGAAAAACGCATTCTGAGCCATATCGCGGTATTAGAGGGGGCACCCGCCCTGTCGGAAAACTGGACACTTTTTGAGTCTAACGAAGCCCTTTTCCATGAAGCCCGCACAACCCAGGCGGCGACCCTTATTTTCTCGCTGATGCAGAATAACCAGATTGAGACGCTGGCACGGCAAATCCACACCCTGCGCCGCCAGCGCGGAAGCGCGTTAAAAATCATCGTGCGCGAAAACAATACCAGCCTGCGCGCCACCGATGAGCGCCTGCTTCTGGGCTGCGGCGCCAATATGGTTATCCCATGGAATGCGCCGCTGTCACGCTGCCTGACGCTTATCGAAAGCGTTCAGGGCCAGCAGTTTAGCCGCCATGTACCGGAAGATATTTCCACGCTGCTCTCCATGACGCAGCCGATGAAGCTGCGTGGGTACCAAAAATGGGATACCTTCTGCGACGCCGTCGGCAACATGATGAACAACACTCTTCTTCCTGCTGACGGAAAAGGAGTCATGGTTGCCCTGCGTCCTGTACCGGGTATTCGCGTTGAACAGGCTCTCACCCTATGTCGCCCGAACCGTACAGGGGACATCATGACCATTGGCGATAATCGCCTGGTGCTATTTTTGTCCTTCTGCCGGGTTAACGATCTCGATACGGCGCTTAACCATATCTTCCCCCTGCCTACCGGGGATATTTTCTCGAACCGTATGATTTGGTTCGAAGATAATACGATTAGCGCGGAGCTGGTGCAGATGCGTGCGCTCCAGCCCGAACAATGGGCTAAACCGCTCGCTATCACGAGCGATGCGAAACCGATCCTCAATGCCAGACATGATGGACACGTCTGGCGTCGGGTTCCGGAACCCCTTCGCTTATTAACAGACAACGCGGAGAACGCATCATCATGAATATCAGCGATATTATTCAACTGGTTATATTCTGTGCGCTGATCTTTTTCCCGCTTGGCTACTATGCGCGCCATTCCATACGCCGTATCCGTGATACGGCCAGAGTGCTGTTTATAAAACCTCGCTATGTAAAACCAGCCGGAACACTGACACGGGCATCACACGTCAAGGCAGACCGAAAACATGACTAATTCTACCTATACCGCTTCGTCACCCTCGCCGCTCTGGCAATACTGGCGCGGCCTTTCCGGCTGGAACTTCTACTTTCTGGTGAAGTTTGGTCTGCTGTGGGCAGGCTATCTGAATTTCCATCCCCTTCTCAACCTGGTGTTTATGGCCTTCCTGCTGATGCCGCTGCCGAATATCAGGCTGCATCGATTACGTCACTGGGTCGCCATTCCTGTAGGCTTTGCGCTGTTCTGGCATGATACCTGGCTACCGGGGCCGGATAGCATTATGAGCCAGGGTTCGCAGGTGGCGGGCTTTAGCGCCAGCTATATCCTCGATCTGACCGAGCGCTTTATTAACTGGCAGATGATTGGTGCGGTATTTGTGCTGCTGGTTGCCTGGCTGTTCCTGTCACAGTGGATCCGCGTCACGGTGTTTGTCGTCGCGATTATGATCTGGCTTAACGTGCTGACGCTGGCTGGGCCAAACTTTTCTCTGTGGCCTGCCGGTCAACCAACCACCACGGTGACTACCACTGGGGGAAGCGCAGCGGCAACCGTCACAACGGCAGGCGATACGCCTGTCGTGGGCGATATCCCAACCCAGACCGCACCGCCGACTTCTACAAACCTGAACGCCTGGCTCTCCAGTTTCTATACCGCGGAAGATAAGCGACAGACTAAATTCCCGGATGCGCTTCCGGCGGATGCTCAGCCGTTTGAACTGCTGGTGATCAACATCTGCTCTCTCTCCTGGGCCGACGTGGACGCCGCCGGTTTGATGTCTCATCCGCTGTGGTCACACTTCGATATTCAGTTTAAAGATTTCAACTCTGCCACCTCGTACAGCGGCCCGGCAGCAATCCGCCTGCTGCGTGCAAGCTGCGGTCAGACATCCCATAAAAACCTGTATCAACCCGCCGGCAACCAGTGTTATCTGTTCGATAACCTCGCAAAACTGGGCTTTACGCAGCATCTGATGCTGGGGCATAACGGCCAGTTCGGTAACTTCCTGAAAGAAGTACGCGAACAGGGTGGCATGCAGGCACCGCTGATGGATCAAACCGGCCTTCCTGTCTCTCTTCTGGGCTTCGACGGCTCGCCCGTCTATGACGATACCGCCGTCCTGCAGCGCTGGCTGCAGACCGTCGAAAAAGACAGTAATCCACGCAGCGCGACGTTCTTTAACACCCTGCCGCTCCACGACGGTAACCATTTCCCGGGCGTGAGCAAAACGGCTGATTATAAAGTGCGTGCGCAGAAGTTCTTTGACGAGCTGGATGCGTTCTTCACGGAACTGGAAAAGTCAGGCCGTAAAGTGATGGTGGTAGTGGTACCTGAGCACGGCGGCGCGCTGAAAGGCGACAGAATGCAGGTTTCAGGTCTGCGTGATATCCCAAGCCCGTCGATTACCAACGTGCCTGCTGGCATTAAATTCTTTGGTATGAAAGCACCTCATCAGGGCGCCCCGATTGAAATCACCCAGCCGTCCAGCTATCTGGCGATTTCAGAACTGGTTGCCCGTGCCGTTGACGGGAAGCTGTTTGTGGAAGATAGCGTGAACTGGGATCAGCTCACCAGCAACCTGCCGCAAACGGCAGAAGTCTCAGAGAACGCTAACGCGGTTGTCATTCAGTATCAGAACAAACCGTACGTTCGCCTGAACGGCGGAGATTGGGTACCGTATCCGCAGTAACTGATCTACGCCTCACCCTCTCCCCGTTGGGGAGAGGGGATAGTCAGTGCGTTATTATTGCGCTGAAATCCACACCAGCATTTTCAGACTTGCCGAATAGTAGTCGTCTTTAGCGGTGATTTCGGGTTCGCCGGAAGACTGCCCCATCGTTAAATCGCGTACAGCCAACAGGCCGCCTTCCATCATATAGGGCGCATATTCGTTGGTCGTGACGTTAACCCAGGCGGGCGTTTGTTCCCGGGGGAACTGACCGAACCAGGCCTTCCACGGCGTCAGCAGCGGACTTTGCTTATCAGACCAGGCGACATACAGCGGAATACGAATCGCGTCATAGCTCATTCGTGGTGGCCAGCCTTTAGCAGGGGTCAGCTTGCCACCTGATGCCAGTGAAACCCAGTCAGTGGGCAGATTCGCTTTACCCGAGCCCATTTTCCCCAGCAGGCGTTTACCATCCTTAATCAAATCACGCCAGACCGGCAAATGACTGCGTCCGGCGAAGGCCTGCCAGGCCGGAAACACAAAATAGGAAGGATTAAGGACCACTTCACCGTCAAGCTTAAATCCCTGGACGCCGGGCAGCATCACGCGGTAACCCGCATAGCGGATCACGCTATGGGCAACCAGCGCTTTTGTAATGGCATCCGATGCGGCGCTGTAGCGTTTGTCATGCCAGCGGGCGTCGGCTTTAAGCAGCGCCCAGGCAATCAGCACGTCACCATCGGCGGCGTTGTTTTTGTCCGCGACCGGGTTGGACTCTGCGGGGTTATAGCGCCAGTAAAAGAGACCATTCTCTTTGTTCTTCAGCTGGCTTTCCGTCCATTGCCAGAGCTTATCGAACGTGGCTTTATCGTCGTTGGCAACTGCCATCAGCATGGCAAAGCCCTGACCTTCCGTATGCGACACGCCACCATTGCCGGTATCGACAATGCGGCCTTCCGGTTTGAAAAAGCGGGCCTTGTAACTCTCCCAGGCCTGATCCGCCAGGGAGAGAGGCGAGAACAGCACACTCATCATGACGGCCAGCGTCGCGCAGACGGGTTTTCGCATAATTAACTCGATCCGGTTATTCGGCACTTCGCAGGGAAATCTCACCGCCCACCCAGGGTTTAATCGCGCCATCCTGTTCCAGGAGCAGCGCGCCCTGTGCGTCAATACCGCGGGAAGTTCCGTAGATCTCTTTATCACCAATCAGCAATTTCACCGGGCGATTGATGAAGTTATCCAGCTTTTCCCAACGAGACAGGAACGGCGCCAGCCCTTCCTGCTCAAAAAGCGTGAGTGAGCTACGCAACTCTTTAATCATACGCACGGCAAGGGTATTACGATCGATGACAATCCCCGCCTCCTGGAGGTTAGTCCAGGCCTGATTCACCACATCACTTTGTACATTGCGCATCACCATATTGAGGCCTGCGCCAATGACGATTTGCGCCGCATCGCCCGTTTTCCCCGTCAGTTCGACCAGAATGCCGGCAAGTTTACGATCGTTGAGGTACAGGTCATTAGGCCATTTAACACGTACTTTATCCGCACCCAGATCGTGCAGCACTTCCGCCATGACGATGCCGATGACCAGACTCAAGCCAATGGCAGCGGCCGGGCCCTGATCGAGTCGCCAGTACATGGACAGATAGAGGTTGGCACCAAAGGGGGAAAACCACTTGCGACCGCGACGACCGCGACCGGCCTGTTGGTATTCAGCAACGCAGGCATCTCCGGATTTCAGCTCAGGCAGCCGATCCAGAAGATACTGGTTCGTCGAGTCAATCACCGGCAGCACAGCAACATTGCCGTGTCCAATCTGGCTGCGGATCGCGTCTTCATTCAGCAATTGAATCGGCTCCGGCAGGCTGTAACCTTTTCCGGGAACCGTGAACACATCAACACCCCAGTCGCGAAGCGTCTGGATATGTTTATTGATAGCAGCACGGCTCATGCCAAGCTGTTCACCCAGCTGCTCGCCAGAATGAAACTCACCGTCAGCAAGGATGCTAATCAGGGTTAAGGGGATAGTATTGTCCTTCACGCGATAGTCTCCACGGCATTGACTTCACCTGTGCGGCCAATGAAGCGAACTTCTGGCTCCAGCCAGACGTTGAATTTTTCGCCCACACGCTGACGAACATAATGAGCCAGCTGTACAACATCATCGCTGGTCGCATCGCGTTGGTTAATCAGCACCAGAGCCTGATGTTGGTGAACGGCGGCACCGCCTACTGAAGTACCTTTTAGCTGGCATTGATCGATAAGCCACCCCGCGGCCAGCTTCACGCTGCCATCCGCCTGAGGGTAATGTGGCGCAGCTGGCCATCCTTCAAGAAGAATTTTTGCATTTTCGCTGCTGATAACCGGGTTTTTGAAGAAACTGCCAGCGTTTCCGTTAACTTTAGGATCGGGAAGCTTGGTCATCCGCATATGGCAAACTGAGTCAAAAACGTCGCGTGCGGTAACGGTAGCCGGATCGAGACGCGTTAAATCTCCGTAGGTCAATACGGGCTGCCAGTTCTTCGACAGGCGCAGCCCCACGGCGACAATCACGTAGCGATCCTGATATTCATGTTTGAAGATACTGTCACGATAGCCAAATCGGCACTGTTCTGCCGTTAAACGCTTAGCCGTTCCGGTCGCCAGTTCGATGCAGTCAACATATTCGCAGACATGTTTCAGTTCGATGCCGTAGGCGCCGATGTTTTGAATAGGTGACGATCCGGCGCAGCCTGGAATAAGCGCAAGGTTTTCCAGGCCCGGCATCCCTTTTTCGAGGGTAAATTGCACCAGCTGATGCCAGTTTTCTCCGGCCCCCACGTGCAGGTGCCAGCTATCGGCACTCTCTGCAACATCAATTCCCATGATGCGGTTAACGATCACCGTTCCCGCAAAATCGTCGAGAAACAGGACATTACTTCCTTCGCCCAGAATCAGTACGGGTTCGTTATTTTCTGTTGCGCTTTGCCATGCATCCAGCAGCTGATGTGCGGTATCGGCACGTACAATTTGATTAGCATTGCGTTGAATGCCAAAGGTATTCCAGGGCTTAAGGGAGTGGTTCATAAACGCTATCCTGATGCAAAAACGCAGGTAGTTTACCGTATAAGCAGGGCGTTGGGGGATTAGTTTGTGCAGCGCATAAACGCAAAAAGGCCATCCTTTCGGATGGCCTCTTCACTTGTTTGATGCCTGGCAGTTCCCTACTCTCACATGGGGAGACCCCACACTACCATCGGCGCTACGGCGTTTCACTTCTGAGTTCGGCATGGGGTCAGGTGGGACCACCGCGCTA